>CAYYKK010000214.1:0-12694 GCA_964467935.1 uncultured Polyangiaceae bacterium | reverse complement strand
CTCTTGCCAAAGCAACTCGATCACGGTCAGTTGCACCGCCCGCCGCTCAATGCTTTTCGCCTCCCGCACACGGCAATGATCCAGTTCAGCCTCGACAGCGGCAAAGCGCTTCTCGATCTTGTTCCAGACGAACCGGCACGCTGCGGCAAGAGATGCCCCAGCGCCAACAAGGGCGGTGATGATTTCGGCGGTATCGCTCATATCGCCCCCTAGACGTAAGTCGCCGCGTCGATGAACAGCGCGTCGATTTGCGATTCGGTCAGCCCCAGCGCCACACCGATCAGGGCGATCAGCTCATGATCGCGGCGAAATTCCGTCGCCTGCCACTCGATCTGCGCGATTTCGCGCTGCGGCGATGGCAGGGCGGCGATGGCCGGTTCCACCAGCGCGAGCAGCCCCGCAGCCAGCAGGGCGCGCAGCGCTTGCCTGCGCGAGACGACTTCCGGCACCGCAGGCACCGGATCGTCGATCTCCACCACTTCTTCGAACCCGGTTGCCGCGTTGATGCGCAATGCCGTTGCCATGGCTTATCTCCCGTACAATGTGATGGTGCCATTGGTGAAAGCCCCCGACAGAAGCAGCAGGCGGATCGCCGCTATGCTGTCCGGTACACGCCACGATATGGTGAGTCCGCTGATAGCCTGAGAAGGCGAATAGGGTATGTTACCTACCCCGCTATAAATCACTCCAGTGACTGCACGGTACATCGGGATGTATATGGCGCCACAGAACACCGCTGTGTTCGCAGCGGTGGAAGATATATTGGAGGTGCCGCTATAATTCACACCATCGGATGACACTGAAATCTGTACGGCAGTACTCGTCCCGCTGTTGTGACTAACGTCTTTAAGCTGAATGAGCAGATCGCTATAATTTGACGGAATATCTGTAAAATAAACCGCGCTAACCCCAACAGGCGTTGCCGTTGCAATCTGCGTCCACCCCGTCGCCCCACCGGCAGGGAGAAGAGAGATATGGCGGCTCATAGCAAGGTCACTCCGATCGGGCCGGCATTGATGCAGCGGACCCATATGGCCGCAGCTTTGCCGCTCACGCTGTCGAAGCGGTTGAGCATGATACCGGCGGTCGCACTGGCGGGGGCTGAAACCCCGCCGAACACCACGAACACCTGATCGCCATAGGCCGCCTTGTTCTGGATACACACATCGGCATTGGCGAGCGCGGCATTCGCGCTAACGATATTGGTCCACGCCGGACTGACGGCGATATCGGCTTGGGTTGCAGAGGTCATGACGATGTCTCCAGGGGATTCGCCCACTTCGCGTGGGCTTGTTCGCAATGCCGTTCCTGGCTGGTCAGCGCCCGGAACAAGCCGTCGATCATGCGGCGCAGCGGCCCGCACCAGCGCACGCCCGCCAGCTCGCCCGCCCAGGCAAGCGAACTGATCGTATCGCCCACCATCGGCCTGCGCGGGAAAAGCCCGAACACGTAGAGCGGTGGGAAGATCAGGAAGGCCGCGCATTCGTCGATCAGCGTCAACAGCCGCCAGTTGGCATCGTTAAGCCGCTGGAAGGGCGGCGCGACATGCCGAAGCCAGAAGGCCAAGGCCAGCGAAACGAGGGGGTAGAACGCGAGCAGGATCATCAGATCGCGCTCCCTTCGATGTACATGTCATCGACCTTTTCGTCGGTCAGCACCAGCAGCAACCGAAGCGTCTCGATCAGCGGGTAATCCCGGCGAAACTCCAGGGCATCCGCCCAATCGATCCGCGCCTCTTCACCTGCCTGCCCCGGCATCGCCGCGATGGCCGCATCGACCGTTGCGAGGTAGCCGTGCCGCGAAAGGACCGTCCGGGCCTGACGCCGGGTGATGGAGACAGGCACCAGCGCTTTCTTCTCTTCGGCGGTCATGGGCCGCACAATCCAGACCATGCGCCATTTGCCCGGTTCGTACTGCTCGATCCCGTCGCGCACGGCCACTTCGCCGTCACCCGCTTCGGGCGGATCGACGGGTTCAATGACCGTGTATCCGAACTCGGACAGGTCAGGCACGTTCGGGCCATCGGCCAACCGAAAGTAGTATTCGTTCCCCGGTTCCTGCGCAGCGATAACGGCTGCCTCCACTTCCGCCGTGCCGACAGGATACTTTTCTACCTGGCCATCAGCGATTTTCGCGATTTCCATTTTTCCGGCCCTCAGAACATGATGATGAAGTTGGACGGGGGAATGACCGTGTAGGTGTAGCGAAGCTGGCCGCGACCTCCGGTGCCACCCGAATTTGTGTCTAGCTGTCGGCCACCGCCGCCCCCACCGGGAGCGCCCCCAGGCGAAACAGTTCCGAACACCCCGTCTGATCCGTTGCCCCCGTCAACGAAAGAACCTCCGCTTGTACTCGCGTTAGTCCCGCCGTTCCCGATCCCGCCTTTGAAGTATAATGCCCCAGCCTGTCCGGCACCCTGTGGACCGCCAGCACCGCCGCCGCCGCCGCCAGTACCGTCGGCACTAAGAATACCCGTGCCCCCTTGACCGCCAGTGTATCCAGCTATCAGCGTGCCAGTCGTTCCATTTGTGACGGTGCCCTTATTGCCGCCTGCTCCTCCCGCGCCAGCGGTTCCAGCGGCACCCGTAGCGCCAGCGCCAGCTTTCCACGCATTGGTGGCGCTGTTGGTATTTTTCTGGAACCAGGTCTGAGTGGCAGCGGCCCCCACGTTATAATAAAGCACATCACCCGAAGAGACCGGGATGGAAGCCTTGCAGTAGGCTCCCCCGCCGCCGCCGCCGCCACAACCACCGCCAGAGGCGTAACCGGTGCCACCATTACCCCCGCCGCCCCACGCTTCGACGGTGATGCTCGTCACCCCCACAGGGACGGTGAAAGACCCTGCGCCCGTTGCCGTAACGGTTACTGTGAAGGTGTCAGCCATCGTTATGCCTGCGCCACGACTGTGAGGACGTCCCAATATCCGTCATCGAGGTTCCTCCAGCAGCCGATGCGCACCCACTTTCCGGCAGTTGTGGCAGTCGGAAGTATGACATCCTTCGCGGCACGAAACCCGCCAGCGCTGGTAGTCCAGGTGATCGCCCGAGATGTGCCGTTGTCTTTGAGATAAATGGTGAGCTTCTGCTCGGAGGTAGGCGTGCCCGTTGGGGCGGCGAGCGTGACGGCAGCCGTCAAACCCGTCGCTTTGAACACATCTGTCGTGTCGCAATTCGGCGTCAGCGTGCCCGCCGTGACCCCGGCGAGCGCAACGCGTGGCATAATCGAGCTCGTGCTGATCGTACCGCCCGTGATCGCTGGACCGGTTATGGTCGGGCTGCTGATCGTCCCACCGTTGATGACAGGACTGGTCAGCGTCTTGTTCGTCAGTGTCTGCGCCAGCGTGGCGAGAACCACTTCGAAGCTCACCGCGCCGACCCGCGCCATCAGCTTGTTGGTTTCGCGCCAGATTTGCCCATCGACAGGCGAACCCGGCGCCGCGCCCGGCGTCAGCACCAGCCCCATCGCTGCCGCCAGCGTCAGCAGGCCGATCATCGTTCCGCCCGCCTTCGCGAGATAGCCCGACAGATCGGCCACCAGCGCAAGGCCGATGGTCCATGATGCGAACGTACCCGAGCCGGACACGGACGCCACGTTGACCGTGATGTTGCCCGTGCTGCTATTATATGCGGTGATCTGGCCCGTCATGCTGTTGGCCGGGTTCGCCGTGCTGGCGATCACCACAGACTGCCCCGGCGTAAAGGCTGCCCCTGCCGAAGCGGCGAACGACTTGCTGCCTGTGCCAATGGTCAGCGAGGCGCTGGACGTAGCGCTAAGGCCGGATGAGACAAGGCTTGCGGCTGTGTCCTGCATCCATTGCGCCAGCGCGTTCATTTCATCAGGCAGACCTTCAATGTAGGCCGCCCAGGTATCTGCCGTCGCAGCATAGGCATCGCCTGCCTGCGTGCGCTGCGGTGCCGGAGCAGACGGGGTAATTGCGGGGTAAGCCATCAGGAAAGGCCCTCGATCTGAATGCTGAGAGTGGAAGTGAGCGGTTGATCGACGACGATCTGCCAATCGCGCCAGATGCCGAAATAGAGCGCCGAGGCGTACTCGCCGGTGCCCACGTAAACGCACGGTGTGTCCGTAAATTCAGTGAGAATGCGGGCGGTTTCATCAACCATGCGCTTTTCAACGACCACTTCGAACGTGCCGGTCTTGCGGCGCGAACGCGGGATGATGTTGATGTTGCCGAAGTCGTCAGCCTCACGCTTCGACGAGGTGAGCATGCCAAGTCCGGCGCCATAAACAGTGTCACCGAACTGACGCGCCATGCCCATGACGAGGTTGCCGATCTTGGCCGTTCCGCCCGGTGCATCGATGCTGACGGCGATATGCGGGCCGAAGTGAACCGGCAGTTCGGTGAACACGTAATCGGTCTTGCGCACCACCGGCTCGAACAGCCAATCGTGCAGGTTGCCGATATTGCTGTTGTCGACCAGGCTGACCGTCTGGTTGAAGATCACACCAGCGCCAGCGTCCGTCATCGTCAACGTGATCGATGCCGCGTTCAGATTGAGAAAGGCCATGCCGTTAATCCGGCCCGTGGCATCCCATTCGGCAGTGATGCTGTTCGCGTTGACCGTTTGCGTTTGGTTGTACTCGTCGAACATGGCCCACTGATTGGTGGGGCCAATGCGCAGCCATTTCGTGGGATCATCCAGACTCTGGCCCACATTCCCATCGATCTGGCTTTCGTAGATGCCGTGGTCTGCATCCCGGCGAACCAGCGCGTCCTTGGCATAGGTCGTCCCTACGCTGTAAGCGGGCACCGTGTCCGCAATGTTGCTGGCGGTCAGCGCAGTGATGGGCTCCGGGCGGACGATCCTCACGACACGACCTCCACCTGCATCGGGCCTTCGGGCGCCATCTGGTTCCATTTGCGCAGCATCTGTTCGAACATGCGGCGCATGGCGTCGAACCCGTCGCGCATGTCATTGTTGCCGTTGTTCGACCCGCCCTGCCCCTGCTGGCCGGTGTTCTGCGCCGGGGGCGAGGTACTGGCTGCCGTCGATTGATTGTGCGCAATCAGCTTGTTCAGCGCGTCCTCAAACGATTGCGTCGTCTCGTCGATGGAGATCAGGCTTTCGGCCTGTGACTTCATCAGCGCCAGTTGCTGTTCGCCCTCGCTCACCGCGTTGTCGGTGTAGGCGATGGCCTGATCGGTGTAGTTCGCCACCAGTGCCTGCGCGCGCTGGTAGTCGAGCAGCGAACCGGCACTGGCCTTCGCCGCATCCAGATAATCCCGGCCCACCGTGGACAGGTCGCCCAGCGCCGTCTTGTCGCCGGTCGAAGCCAGTGCGCCGGTGGTCATCAGCTTGACCATGGCCTGCGTGGTCGAAAGCGCCGTTTCGTCCGTGGCGTAGATCGACTTGCGGAAGTCCTTGAGCGTGTCGCCAAGCCCCTTCATCTCGTCGATGGTGGACTGAATGCTTTCGGTCTGCCGGTCATAGGCATCGCGCAGGTCTTGCGTGAGCCAGATTTGCTCCTGTAGCGCCTTGTTCTCGTCGAGCGTCGAACGCAGGTCTTCGGCACGCTGCGCAGCCTTGGCCGCTTCCGCATTGCCCTGCGCTTCCAGCAACTGGATTTGCAGCGCGCGCTTCGTCGCCAGATCGGTTTCGGCGTAAATCTGCTTCTGGATCGCCTGCGTTGCCGCATCCATCTGGAGCAATTCCGCCTCACGGGATTTCGCCAGCGCCTGCGTGGCCTTGCCCTGCAAGGTCAGCAGTTCGGCTTCCTTCTCAAGCTGCGTGGCGCGCTTGGCGGCGGCTTCCTCGGCATAGCGCTGCTGGATCGCCGCCTCTTGCTGCTTCTGGTAGGCCGCAACCTGATCGTATTCCTCCTGCGTGGCGTTGGCTTCGGCCAGCAGCGCGTTGATGCTCACAAACTTCTTTGCGAGTTGATCCAGTTCGTAGCCCATCGGATCGGCAGACTGCGCGATCTCGGCAAAGATGTTCTGCAACTGTGCCGCCTTCGAAAGCTGCTCTTCGAAGTCCCCGCTGGCTTGCAACAGGTTCAATACAGACTGGTTGATGCCGCTGATCGCGCCGCGCTGCACGGCGGTCTGGATCGCATAGGCAATCGCCGCCGCGCTATCCTCTCCGAAGTCCTTGGCCCCGCCGCTGGTCTTGAGGCTCTTGCCGTTCGTGTTGACGCGCCATGAGCCGTCGCGAATGCCGATGGAGATGCTGGCAAATTCCCCGGCCACCCCGCCAAGCTGATCCGCGATGCTGTTCAGCCCGTCGATAACCGCCTTGGCGGCGTCGCTGACGCCGGATTCGTACTTGCCGCTGTTGCTGCGATAGTACGGATCGTTGCTGACGCCCGACACATCGGCTCGCGCCCATTTGGTCTTTTTCAGCGCACCGCCGACAATACCGCCAAGAATCGACCCAACGATGTCGAGACCGGGAATGTTCGTCAGACCGCCGATGGCTCCGCCGATCTGCGCGCCGGTCTTGCTGGTTTTGATACCGAGCGATTTCATCAACCCGGCAGCCATGGTGCCGGTCTGCGCGCCCCCCATCATCCGGTCGAGGCCCTTGACGATGCCGGATGCGGCGGCGTCCCCGAACAATTTGCCGCCCGAATCTTTCATGAAGCCCTTGAGCCCGCCGATGATGCCACCCGGAACGCCAGCCTGCATGTAGCCCGACAGCGCACCGGAAAGCGTGTTCGACAGATCGATGCCGAGATTTTGCAGCGCCTTGACCAGCGGATCGACCATCACGCCTGCCAACATGTCGGCGTATTGACCGGGCTTCATCCCGGCCACGCCGACTGCCGCTTTCTGCGAGGTTGCAGCAGTCTTCTTTGCCGTTATGACGATTTCGCTGTTCTCGTCGAACGCACCGTCAAAATCGCTGAGCGCTGCCACGAAGTCCTGCATCTCAGCGCCGCTGGACACATAGACACCCGAAGCGCCTGCCGTTCCCGTATCGCCGCCCATCGATCCACGCAGGCCGGAGAATGCCGCAGCGAGATTGTGCGCTTCCTGCCCTGCATCGGACATGCCCGCCTTCATGTCGGCAACGCCCGTGTCGATCACCGTCGATTTGCGGATTTGGTCTTCCAGCGCGCGCAGCGGCCCGCCGAATAGCTGTTCGGTCAGCAGCTTGCCCTGCAACTGCTGGTAATTCGATTTCAGGTTCTTCAGGAAATCCTTGCCCGATAGCTGGCCGCCCAGCAGCCCTTCCAGATCGCTGCGCACGCTCGATATAGACGAGCTATAGGCCCCAATGATCGCCTGCCGCTTTTCAAGCAGATCGTTCAGTTCGCGCTCTTTTTCGATGTTGGCGGCGATCTGGGCGCGCATCTGGGGGTACATGTCCAGCATGCGCTGGTAGATCGCTGCCTCGTCCAGCTTATTCTGCTTGATCGCTTCCTGCACCTTCGCGCGAAGCTGTTCCTCGGTGCCGAACTGCTCCTGCAAGCGCAGCATAACCTGCATCACCTGCGCTTCATCCTCGCGACCGGTGAGCGTCAGGCGCTGAATATCCATGCTTTGCTGCTGGTCTTTTATATAGTCGTTGAACGGCTTCATCAGCCCGTTCGCGACGACTTCCTTTGCCTGCTGCGCCTTGGCGATCAGGTCATCGAAGATGCCCTTGCCGTCCTTGCCCTTGATATTGCTCTTCGTCAGATCCGCGATGATCTTGTTGAGTTCGCGTGTGGATTGCGCGACCTGATCGATCAGGCGCGGCTGTTCGTCGTACTTTTCCGTGATGCGCTGGATGCTTTCAGCGGCACGGTCGCCCAGCTTGGCGAGGCGCTCCAACTCTTTCGCCTGATCGTCAGATTTGTCACGGCCCGTTTTTTCCTTCGGACCTTCCTTCCGGTCATCGATAATCTTTTTCGCCTGGTCGGATAGCCGCTTCTTTGCCCGATCTATGATCTTGCCGCCAAGCTGATCCGCCGCCTCGCCAAGAAAATCTCGGGTGCCGGTGTCTTTCAGCACATTGCCTAAGCCTTCCATGTAGGCTTTGGCGCCCTTGCCCCCATCGCTCTTCATCTTGTCGAGATGAAACTCACCTATTGTATTTATTCCCTTGCCCCAATCGCCTAGCGCGCTTTTTATAGCGATCAGGAAAATATTAATGTTGGCAGTAGCCTTCTGGATCAGTCCATTGATGTAATCGATGATGCTGTTGACGATTGAGGAGAATATCGAGGAAATCGCCGCAGGCATGAGCGTGAATGCATTGACGATCAAGCGTAAGCCAAGCGAGGAAACACCCACCATGATGTTGACCGCACGCTTGGTGATATCGACAACGCTACCCCAAACCTCTGACGCAGTTACATTGAAATACCCAAAGCCCTGATCCGCTGCTTCGGTGATTTTTTCCACCCAATAGTCCCACAGCCCCCCGGCGACATCGCCTAACGTGATATGGGCGTCTCCAAGCTTCTTCAGTTCGTCAGCCGTCAGACCGAGGCTTTTCGCGTAGTCATCCAGTTTCGCGTTGTCTTCGACCTCGCTCATGAACAGGCGCAACGCCACATAGGCCGCTGCCAGAATGGCAATATATGGCCCCATTGCGGCCACAGCGCTTCCAATCACGCGAATGAGACCGCCGATCCCGATCTCGGCCTGTGACATGATTCCGGCGACCTGCGAACCCTGCTGGACAATCGCTATCATGGCCATCTTCATGGGGTTACTGCTCTGCGCCGCAGCCATAAGCTGCACCCCAAGATCGTTCGCCTGGAAAGCAAGGTTCTGGACATGATGCCGGGCCAGCTTTGCGCCAGAGCCAACATTGCTGATGCCAGCGGTCGCAGAGTTCGACGCGGCAGTAGCGGCTTTGTAACCGCCTACCGCATTACGCATCTCAGCGACGAACTGCGCATGAGTAATCGCCCCTTCGGCCAGCGCCTGGCGCAGTAGCTTGACCTGATCCTTGTATCGCTGCAGCGATGCCCAAGCCGGGTCCATGTTCGCCTTGAGCCGCGCGACCTCGCGCGAGAACTGCACCACGTTGCCACTGGCGCCTGCGCCGATACTGCGCAGGTTATCGTTCGCTGCGCGGGCATCGCGCGCGATGTCGGTCGATGCCGCATTCACGACGCGCTTGATCTTGGCCATATCGGCTTCGAGGCGCGCAACTTCCGCGACAATCTCGATGGAGAGACGGCCAGCATTTCCGGCTTTAATAGCGGCCATACGGCTCCTCCAACGGCGAAGAGCGGCCAGAATGGGCCGCAAGATTTGCATTTTGTGTAAATTGTCTCTTTACACATTACGTAATGTGTGACATTACACTTTCATGGAAATCGAAAGCATCACTCACAAGGCGCTCCGCAAGATGGTTGAAACCGGAAGCACCAAGGGCGTTATCGAAGCGATGCGGGTGGTGCGGATGATCCAGTTCATCGAAGATGCTGGCAGCTTTGAAGAACTGACCATCCCGCCGAACTTCGGTTTCCACGCGCTGAAAGGTGATCGCGTCGGAACTTTCGCTATGACTGTGACGAAAAACTTTCGACTGACATTCACCAAGGTTGACGAACAAACTGTCGCCGACCTCGATCTGGAGGATTATCACTGATGGCTATCAAGCTTCACCCTTCGCTCCGCGTCCATGCAGGCGTTTGGCTCCACGAGGAAATCGTTAAACCTTACGGTCTGAATGTCACCCAGACCGCCGAAAAGCTTGGCGTCACCCGCCCCGCCATGAGCAACTTGCTTAACGGCAAGGCTGGGCTATCGGCAGATATGGCGATCCGCTTCGAAAAGGCGTTTGGCATCTCCGCCGATACGATGATGCGGATGCAGACTGCCTATGATCTGGCGCAGGCTCGCTCGCATCAAGACGATATTGTCGTTGCGCGCGTGCCTGAGCCTGTTTGATGAATTCTATTGCCTAATGGAGGTGGAGATGGGCAACCCCGACACTCAAAAGACCGCTCTATACCGGCACTTCGATTCCGAGGGACGACTACTCTACGTTGGGATTTCAGTCAGCGCGATCAATCGCCTCAAGCAGCATATGTCCGGTGCACAATGGGCGATGGAAATTTCCGAAGTTAGAATCGAATGGTTCGCGGATAGGGCCTCCGCCGAACGAGCGGAGAGACTGGCAATCATGAACGAAAAGCCCATCTACAACAAGATACTCAACCAAAACCCTCCCGCCCCCCATCAAACTGGGAATGCAAAACTTTTGAAGGAACTCCAGAAAGCCGCGAAAGCTTATGGCGTATCTGCGCTTGCCCGCGATATTGGAGTATCTCGCCAAGGGCTAATCAAAGCCGTAAGCGACAATGGAAACCCTTCAATTGAATTGCTTCTCAAGATTGTGAAGGCAACTGGATTGAGACTGTCTGTTGCCCCTATCTAAGCACAGGCGGCAGAGTGACGCCATCAGTCATCTGGTTGAAAAGGGTCTTAAGGGTTGATCAATTCACCTCATGGCATTTCAAGCCAAGTCACTGCGCCAGACGCCTTATCGATATTGCAGTATCCTGATGACCGCAATGGCACTCCAAAGCTGTTCATTGCTTCGTACTTGATCGATATGATCGATCCACCGCCATAGTAATCGATCCGTCTGTAAGTCGATGGCGCTTTGAGAAGCGATTTCAACTCGGTTTCACATTTCCGTAGATTGCGTTGGCCCTCTGAGAAATAATATAGCGCTGCCACGACAAGCGCGAACGCAGCGAATATTCCAGCAATTGCGGCGCCAGCCTTGGCTAAATCCTTACCTTCATCCTTCATTTCCGTCCCCGCCCCTATATCAGGCAGAGATGGCATCGAACGGGGAGCCAAGTCTACCCCGGATTTTCCCGACCATCTGACCCGTTCCCCTTGCTGGTCGAACCATGCCGGGGAACGGGTGTGTCTGTCTAGTCAGCCGATTGCGATATTTGGGAGGTCACGAACAAGAAGGCTCCCTATAAACAGGACTCCACCCCCGACGAGGGACCCGATCGTCAACCGTTGCGCGTTGCGCATTGTGTCACCGTTCTCTTCAAGCACCTTGGCATTGTCCCTGATCATCGAGTCATAGTGGTCGGCAAGCTCGATTGAACTTTGCAGAACTGTTTTGCCCTGATCGACATCATCCTTCCAATCTGAAGGAAGGCCACCAACATAGCAAAATCCGACCGGCCGAGCAGAGTGTACAGCCTGCACAAGCGCGATGATAAGGCCGACAGCCGTTACCAAGGCGATATACCCCAATGCGTTTGGCGAAGTCATCAAAAGCGCGCCAGCGCCGCCGATTAACGCAACAATAGCCGCTACCAAGAAGCCCGAAAACACCAGCGCTCGCTGATCAGCCGCCAATGCGCATTGCAATTGGGCCGCCAGATACTTTTCTGCTTGTGGCAAAATGATATCAAGCTGATCGCGCCTAGCATTTTTAATGGGGGATTCGTTGCTCAACACAGTCACAAATCACACTCCCGTTCACTTCGTACCGCAAAGACCACCTACGGGTACGAAAGGCAATGACGGAGGAAAGCCGGGAGGGAACTACAACAACGGTGAACGCGGTAGACCAATGCCACCACCACCTCCGCCACCACCGCCACCACCTCCGAAAAAGTAACTCAGGGTTCTCTCACGGTGGCGAACAAGACCTTGTTCGCCACTAGCCCTTCTTTTTCAGCCCGCCGAACAACGCCCTGATCTTCGCATCGACCCGCTGACGGTTGTCCACCACATCGGCGGTCAGGAAGGTGTCGTATGGTGCTGGCCTGTCCTTGTCGCGCGCATGATACTGCTCGCTGGCGTATTCGCCGGACAACTGGCGCAATATCCTGGCTTCCCAAGGCTCCAGTTCTACGCCCATGATGGCCTGCCAATCGAGCATGGCCCCATAGGTGATCGGGGACGATCCCATGCCGGTTGGCAGCGTGGGCCCGATTTCCAGCAGCCAGTCGACCAGATAAGGCGCGGGGTTCGGCGGGAGAACGATTTCCTCTCCTGCCGCCTTCTTCGCCTCCATCCGCGAGACCGGCGCAGGGGGTTTACCTTTCCCCCTGTGCTCGATCTCCGGCGCCGTGCTTAGCCAGGCAAGTTGCCGGACGTAGAGGGCGAGACCATCTGCGAGGCTCGCATAAAATTTTCCCAGGTCTTCGTATCGTCATCCATATGATCGCGGATGAAGCCGAGCAGGTCATCGTTATAGACGGCCTTCACCGTCTCCTTGTCACCCTGCACACCGGGATAATCGAGATTGTTGAAGCTCTTCGTGATCGTGCAGAGAAATTCGATCTGATCCTCGGTTTCGCGATCAAGCGACGCTTCATATTTGCCGTTGGCTTCGCGCGAGCGCTTGATCGCCTTGCGGCGGCGGTGAGCATCGGCAGTCTGCCAGATTTTGGTGCCGGGGCCGAAGACCGTGGCGGTAACGGGGTTGTTGTCGGTATCCAGCATGGGCGAACCATCGGGGTTCTTGACCGGCAGATCGCTGACTTCGGCAACACGCTTTTCGAGGATGTTCACAGACATTGCATTTACCTTTCACGGCAGGGTGCCCGGTCTGTCTCCGTGACGACAGACCGGACGCAGGAAACACAGATGCTCACGGGCTATTCAGAGATCAGGGGGCATCGACGTAGACGAAATCTTCGCCTGCCTTGGTCGCGGTGATTTCGACGTTGATCGTGCCGCCGGTGACACTGTCGACACCGCCCGGGTTCATCGGGAAGCTGGTCACCAGACCTTGGAAATAGATGATGGAAC
>CAYYKK010000213.1:0-12732 GCA_964467935.1 uncultured Polyangiaceae bacterium | reverse complement strand
GGGCTCGATCGCGTCGTCACGAGGCTCGGGTTCGGCTCGGTCGTGGAGGAGCACCCGCTCTCCGGGGCCGTGGGCACCGTGGCCATGGTCTTCATCTTCCTCCAGTTCGCGATCGCGGCCGTCGGGCGCCTCGAGCTCGCCGAGATCAGCGTCCCCCTCAGTCAGATGCTGGAGCGCGTGTACGCGTACCTCCCGAAGATCTTCGTCGGCTCGCTGGTCCTCGCGCTCGGCGTCGTCCTCGCGCGGGTCGCCGGCAACCTCACCTCGCGCCTCTTCGCCGCGGTCGGCTTCAACTCGTTCGTCTCCGCGCTCGGGCTCTTCCGCGACGAGGCGGCGGGCAAGAAGCAGGAGGACGAGTCGCGGCAGGTGGTCGAGAAGGGGCTGCATCGCCTCGAGAGCGACGCCGGCGGTGATGCGGCGAAGGGCGCAGAGGAGGATCAGCTCTTCGGCAAGCACGGCACGACCGGCATCAAGACGCCGGCGGACGTCGCTGGCCTCGCGATCGGCGCCATCGTGGTCTTGCTCTTCCTCAAACAATCGCTCGTCACGCTCGAGCTGACGAGCCTCTCCGCGATGCTCGATCGGCTCGTCGAGTTCCTGCCGCACGTCGTGGCGTCGCTCATCGTCCTCGGCGCCGGGCTCTGGGCGGGCGCCTGGGCGCACAAGCGCGTCGACGAGCTCGTCGCGCGCTCCGACGATCGGCTCCTCCGCGCGCTCGGCCCCGTCGCTCACGCCGTGCTCGTCACCTTCGCGGCGATGGTCGCGGTTCAGCAGCTGGGCGTCGGCGCGCAGCTCATCGCGATCGCGTTCGGCGTGCTGCTCGGCTCCGTGTGTCTCGCGCTCGCGCTCGCGTTCGGTCTCGGCGGGCGCGAGGTGGCCGCCAAGATCCTGAGCGAGGAGTTCGACAAGCGTCGCAAGAAGTGACCGCGCCTCGCGCGCGGATCAGGGCCAGCCGCGGACGATGATCACGGCGAGCGCCACGATCGCGAGCGCGAGCAGCACGTTCACGCGACCCATCCACGACGCGAGCCTTCGGAGCGCGAGCGCCTCGGGCGAGGTGGGCGACGCCTCGACGGCCCGCGTCGATCGCGGGCCGAGCACGAAGTCGTGGAAGAAGCTCAGGCCGAGCACGATCACGAAGATCGTCAGCTTGATCGCCACGGCCCGTCCGAAGGGCGACAAGAGCCACGCCGCGCTCGCGAGATCCGCGAGGCGCACCCCGCGGCAGTAGAGGTTGAACGTGCCCGTCACGACGAGGACGGCGAAGGCCCACCACCCGACCGCGCGGAAGCGCGTCCCGGTGTCGCGCATGAGCCTCGCCGCCTGCGCGCGGTCCTGCCGGCGGAGCCACGGGACGATGACGAGCACGAGGAAGAACATGCCGCCGATCCACGTCGTCGCCGCGAGGATGTGCAGCCACACCGAGACCAGGTAGAGGACCGCCACGAGCCCGATTCGAGTCGACCTCGGCGGAGAAGTCACGCACCACCTTCCCTCGCGTTACGACACGAGGGCTCGTCGCCGAACGGCGACGCGCCGCCCCGCGCTCGCCGCGTCGCGACGATCCGCGCTATGCCTTCGAGGGTGAGGAGCCGTGACTCCACCTTCGCCGGGACCCGTCCGTGGGCGTGGCTCGCGCTCGCCTGGCTCGGCGCGTCGGTGATCGGCGCCGAGGGGGGATGCGCGAAGGCCGAAGCGCCGAAGGATCAGCCCGAGGGGTGGGACCGCGAGATCGCGCTGCCCAAGCCGCGCGATCTCAATCCCGATCCGCACACGCTCGAGATCGATCTGGTGGCCGAGGTCAGCGCCATCTCGATCGTGCAAGCCGGCCCCACGATGGCGTGGACGTACAACGGGACCGTCCCCGGACCGCTCCTCGAGCTCGAGCGCGGCGATCGGCTCATCGTTCATTTCACGAACGCGCTGCCCGAGCCGACCACGATTCACTGGCACGGCGTGCGCGTGCCGAACCAGATGGACGGGATGCCCGACCACACGCAGCCGCCCATCCCGCCGGGCGGCACGTTCGACTACGACTTCGTCGTCCCGGACGCGGGGCTCTTCTGGTACCACCCGCACGTCGAGTCCGCGAAGGGCGTCGCGTACGGGCTCTACGGCGCGATCTGGGTGAAGCCTGCTCCCGGCGACGCGGAGCCCGCGCCGGGCGCGCTCGGTGACGATCTCGTCCTCGTCCTCAGCGACATCGGCATCGGCGACGACGGCTCGCTGCAGGATCCCTTCACCGGCGGCGATCTGGGCACGCTCTTCGGTCGCGAGGGCAACACGATCCTCGTGAACGGACACCCGCACCCGTCGCTCGACGTGCGCAGCGGTCATCGCCTCCGCTTGCACATCGTCAACGCCGCGCGCAGCCGCTACTTCAACCTCACGCTCCCGGGCCACACCTTCACCGTGATCGGCACCGATGGCGGTCTCGCCGCGTCTCCGGTCGAGCAAGACACGTTGCTCGTCCTGCCCGGGCAGCGGCTCGACGTGCTCGTCACTCCGCGGGGCGCGCCGAACGACGAGGTGACGCTCCTCTGGGTGCCGATCGATCGCGGCTTCGGCACCGCGAGCTTCCGCAACGACGAGGACGTGCTCCGCCTCTTCTTCGCCGACAAGCCCGACGGAGAGCCCGACTACGTCACGCCGAAGCTCCCGACGATCTCACGCGCGATCGAGCCGATCGACACCTCGAACGCGACGCCCGTCGCGCTCCAGCTCACCCAGTCGAAGGACGCGCAGGGAAACCTCGTCCTCGGGATCAACGGCGTCCCGTACGCCGACGCGCAGCCCTTCGTCGCCACGGTCGGCGAGACGCAGGTCTGGACCGTGACGAACACCATGCAGTGGGCGCATCCCTTCCACCTCCACGGCTTCTTCTTTCAGGCGCTCGCCGACGACGGCACGCCCGAGGCGCCCCTCGCGTGGCGCGACACGATCGACATTCCGGTCGACGGGCAGCGCAAGTTCGCGGTCGAGTTCGACAACCGCCCCGGGACGTGGATGTTCCACTGTCACATCCTCGATCACGCGGACGCGGGCATGATGGGCATGCTCGACGTCGTCGGACCCTGACGGCGCGACAGGATCGAGGAGCATCCACGTTGGCAGACAACCGCATCCCCCTCATCGTCGTCACTGGCGGCCCCGGCGCCGGCAAGACGGCCGTGCTCGAGGTCATCCGCAAGCACTCGAACGGGCACGTCGTCGTGCTGCCCGAGGCGGCGAGCATCGTGTTCGGCGGCGGCTTCCCTCGAAGGTCGAGCGATATCGGTCGTCGCGCGGCCCAGCGCGCGATCTTCTCGATCCAACGCGAGCTCGAGCGACTCGCGATCGAGGAGGACGGCGCGAAGATCGTCCTCTGCGATCGCGGCACGCTCGACGGCCTCGCCTACTGGCCCGGGGAGTGGGCCGAGCTGCTCGACGCGATGGGCACGACGCGCGACGCCGAGCTCGCGCGCTACGACCTGGTGCTGCACCTCCGCACCCCGCCCGCCGATCACTACGACCGGGCTCAGAATCCGCTCCGCGTCGAGTCGGCGCGCGAGGCGCTCGCGATCGACGAGCGCATCAGCGCGGCGTGGGCGGGGCACCCGCGCCGCGTCGTGCTCGAGCACTCCGAAGAGTTCCTCGACAAGGTCGGGCGTGCGATCGCGATCCTCCGCGCCGAGGTGCGCGAGCGGTTCGGAGCCACCGGCGCCGAGCTCGACGCCGCCGCCTCCTCGAGTCAAGCCGCGCTGCGGCGCGATCCCTGAGGCGCCGAGCGTTCGTCCTCTCGCGTCGAATGCCGTAGAGTGCGCGAGCGCGCATCGCGGCGCGCGCGATCGAGGGCAGGGTGATCGAGTCGGACGCAGCGATCGAACGAGCTACGACGGACGGCCTCACGAGCGCCGCGGCCGCCGAGCGCCTCGCGTCCGACGGCCCGAACGAGATCGCGCGCGCCGAGGCGAAGAGCCCGCTCTCGATCTTCATCGAGCAGCTCGGCAGCCCGATCATCTGGCTCCTGCTCGTCGCGTGCACGATCGCGGGTCTGCTCGGGGAGGTCGCCGACGCCATCGCGATCGGCACGATCGTGCTCGTGAACGCCTTCGTGGGGTTCTTCCAGGAGTACCGCGCCGAGCGCGCCGTGCTCGCGCTGCGATCGCTCACCGCGCCGCGCGCCCGCGTCCTCCGCGACGGACGCAGCGAGGTCGTGCCCGCGGCGTCGATCGTCGTCGGAGACGTGGTCCTGCTCGAGGCGGGTGATCTCGTCCCCGCCGACGCGGCGCTCCTCGAGGCCCACGCGCTCACGACGAACGAGTCGTCGCTGACCGGCGAGAGCATGCCGGTCGAGAAGTCGACCGACGAGGTCTCCGCCGACGCGCCGCTCGCCGAGCGCAAGAGCTCGGTGTTCCTCGGCACGGCCGTCGTCTCGGGCACGGGGCGCGCGCGCGTCACGGCGACCGGGATGCGCACCGAGCTCGGCCACATCGCCCACCTGCTCGCGACCGCGCAGGAAGGTCCGACCCCGCTCCAGCGCCAGCTCGCGGGCGTGAGCCGCACGCTGCTCGTGATTTGCCTCGGCGTCGTGGCGATCGTCGCCCTGCTCGGCATCTTCCACGGAGACGAGCCGTTCGAGGTCTTCCTCTCGTCGGTCTCGCTCGCGGTCGCGGCCGTGCCCGAGGGGCTGCCGGCGATCGTCACGATCGCCCTCGCCGTCGGCGTCCAGCGCATCGCCGCCCGCCACGTGCTCGTGCGCAAGCTCCCAGCCGTCGAGACGCTCGGCTGCGCCACCGTCATCTGCACCGACAAGACCGGCACGCTCACGACGGGCGTGATGGCGGTCCGCGAGATCTGGGGCGCGGACGAGCGCGAGATCCTGCGCGCCGCCGCCGCGTCGTGCGACGCGGAGCTCTCGGCGGACGGGACGAAGGGCGTCGGTGACTCGACCGAGGTCGCGATCCTCGTCGCCGCCGCCGAGCGCGGCATCCTCCGCGAGGACATCGAGCGAGACAGCGCGCGCACCTCCGTCCGCCCCTTCGACTCGGTGCGAAAGCGCACGTCGGTCGCGCGCGCGGACGGCGTCCTCTACGTGAAGGGCGCCGTCGAGGTGATCCTCGAGCGCTGCGCATCCGTCATCCACGGCGCCGTAGACGCGAACGTGAGGATGGCCGACGACGGGCTCCGCGTGCTCGCGGTCGCCGTCGGCCGCGGCGAGGAGGAGTCGAACCTCCGGCTCCTCGGGCTCGTCGGGATCGCCGATCCGCCGCGGCCCGAGGCCGTCGCGTCCGTCGCCGCTGCCCATCGGGCGGGCGTCGAGGTCGTCATGATCACGGGCGATCACCCGAAGACGGCGCGCGCGATCGCGACCGAGCTCGGGATCGTGCGCGAGGGCGTTCGCGCCGACGACGTCGTCCACGCCCGCGCGACGCCGGAGGACAAGCTCGCGATCGTGCGCGCGTGGAAGGAGAAGGGCGCCGTCGTCGCCATGACCGGCGACGGCGTCAACGACGCGCCCGCCCTGCGCGAGGCCGACATCGGCATCGCGATGGGCGTCGCGGGGACGGAGGTCACGCGCGAGGCGTCCGACATGGTGCTGACCGACGACGACTTCGCGAGCATCGTCGCCGCCATCCGCGAGGGTCGAGGGATCTTCGACAACATCCAGAAGACGCTCGCCTACCTGCTCGCCGGCAACACGAGCGAGCTGCTCGCGATGCTCGTCGCAGCGGTCATCGGGATGCCCCTCCCGCTCCTCCCGCTGCATCTGCTCTGGATCAACCTCGTCACCGAGACGTTGCCGGCGCTCGCGCTCGTCATCGATCCGACCGAGGGTGACGTGCTCGCGCGCCCCCCGAGGAAGCCGGGCGAGCCGATGCTCGGGAGGCGCGAGTGGACCCGCATCCTCACGATGGCGGTGCTCCAGGCCGCGGTCATGCTCGGCGTCTTCGCGTGGGCCCTCCGCACCCGCGGCGTCGACGAGGCGCGGAGCCTCGCGCTCACCGCCCTCGTCCTCGGCGATCTCTTCCGCGCGTTCGCCGCCCGCAGCCACACACGGACCTTCTTCGAGGTCGGCGCGTTCACGAACCTGCGCCTCCTCGGCATCGTCCTCGCTTCGGCCGCGGCGCAGTATGCGATCCTCTACGTGCCCGCGACGCAGCGGCTCTTCCGCATCCACGAACCGGGGCTCGGCGACGGGCTCCTCTGCCTCGGCGCGGGGCTCGTGACGGTCACGGTCCTCGAGACGTCGAAGCTCGTTCGACGCCTCCTCTCCTCGAGCTCATGACACGACGCGCGACGCTCTGGGTCTTCGGCTACGGGTCGCTCGTGTTTCGCCCCGCGTTCCCTTTCGTGCGCGCGGAGCCGGCGTTCATCCGCGGCTACACGCGTCGCTTCTGGCAAGGGTCGACGGACCATCGCGGGCTTCCGGGCGCGCCCGGCCGCGTGGTGACCCTCGTCGCCCGAGAGGGCGCGTCGTGCTTCGGGCGCGCCTACGAGGTGGACGATCGTGATCGTGACGAGGTCCTCGAGACGCTCGACGTGCGCGAGCAAGGTGGCTACGAGCGACTGAGCCTCGCGTCGTTTCGCCCCGACGGATCCGTGCTCGCGGAGGAGACGCTCGTCTACGTCGCCACGGCCGAGAACCCGAACTGGCTCGGCGACGCGCCGCTCGAGGAGATCGCCGCCGAGGTGCGCGTTCGCCGCGGCCCCAGCGGCCCGAACGACGACTACGTGCTCCGGCTGGCGGAGTCGCTGCGCGAGATGGGCGCCGACGACGACCACGTGTTCGCGCTCGCGGCGCTGGTCGAACGCGGCGGCTGATCCCTCGCGCGTGCGGCGCGCGATCGCGGGCAGCATTTCGACTCATAAACGCCGGCGTCGTCCGCCAAAGGCAGGGGCATGAGCCTTCGCCGCCTCCCTCGCCGATCGTTTCGCGCCTTGGTCCTCTCGCTCTCGCTCGCGTGCGCCGTGCTCGGTGCCCTCGTCTTCGCGCCCCGCGCAGCCCACGCCGCGGACTACTACCTCGAAGGGGGTGTGCTCGGCGGCGGCAGCACCTGGTCGCCCCACGACGGGAACGTCGCCGGCGCGCTCCACACGGGCTTCGCGTTCGCGAAGAACATCGTCGGCGTCGAGGTGCAGGGCAGGCTCGGGTACGCGGGCATCGACACGCGCCTGCTCGAGGGGCTCGGCTTCGGCACCAAGCTGTCGATCCCCCTCGATCCCGTCTCGCCGCACCTTCGCGTCGGTGTCCTCCACCTGCACGAGGAGCCCATCGCCGCGGTGAAGCACGACGTGGGCGGCGCGATCGTCGGCGTGGGCGACGGCATCCGTCATCGCTTCGGCCTCGACACGGCGATCGGGCTCGACTGGACCTTCGCCAAGACGCGGAAGCTCGCGTACTTCGCGTCCGCGGAGGCCTATCTCGACGTGTTCCCGGACGACAAGGGCCCGCTGCTCTACAGCGGCGGCGGCTTGGGCATCGGGTTTCGCTACCACCTGTGAGGAGCGCGGCGATGCAGACCACTCTCCGAGCCGCCCTCTCGATCGCGTTCGTCTTCGCCCTTTCGCGCGGCGCCGCCGGGTGCGCACAGCCCGACTTCGCCGACGCCCGATGCCCGCCCGGCGGGACCGAGCTCACCTATGTGAGCTTCGGCCAAGGCTTCCTCGCGCGGTACTGCGAGACGTGCCACGGTCGCGACGTTCGCGACCGCCACGGGGCGCCCGACCGCTACGTGTTCGACTCGCCCGACGACGTGCACAAGTGGATCGATCGCATCTACGATCGCAGCGCTGGCGACAACACGTCGATGCCGCCCGGCCCGAAGGATCCGCCGATCGAGCAGCGTGACGCGCTCGCCGAGTGGCTCGCGTGCGGCGCGCCGTGAGCGCGCTCCCGTCGCGCGACGCTCCCCTTCGGCTCGAAGTGTGGCATCCTCTCGGCTCATGCACGTCGGCCTCTCCTTGAGCGTCCTCCTCGCCGCCACGGCGCTCGTCGGCTGCTCGCAGCGCTCGCAGTCGCAGCCCGCGCCGACGGCCTCGATGGCGCAGACCTCCCTGCCGCCCTCCGACATGCCTCCGCCCTCGGCGACGATCCCGCGTCCTCCGACGCCCGAGGAGCTCGGCGCGCTCGCGGTGGCGCCCATCGGTGTGCCGGACGTGCCCGGCGTCGTGGAGATCACGAACACCGACATCACCACGATCCCGGACTACGACGCCCTGCGTGGGAGCTTCTTCGGCGTCCGACTCGGGATGTCGCCCGAGGAGGCCGAGCGGACGATCGCGACGCTGAAGAGCCTCCGCATCGACTTCGATCCCGACGCCGAGGAGGACGGCTTCGGCAAGCGCGCGAGCCTCTACGAGACGGCCGCCTCGCGCGGCGCGCTCGCCGAGCTCTCGTGGCCGAAGGAGAAGTCGGGGCTCGATCAGATCCACCTCTTGCCCGCGGCCGTCATCCACCTCAAGGGCAAGACGGCGCGCCTCTTCTCGACGTCGGCCATCTCGGCCGACTCGGAGCTGTCGATGTTCCTCGGCAAGCCCGGGACGAAGAAGTCCGAGGGCGAGAAGGACGTCTCGACCGAGCTCTTCCCCTTCCCGGCGCGGCACATGGCGATCGAGGACGCACACCTCCGTCACATGCGGCAGATCACGCCGATCTTCGCGCGCTGATCGCGTCGGCCCGTCGCTTGCGACGCCACCGAAGCGCGCGATACGCTCGCTCCGTGTCGACCTCGCTCCCCGCGTCTCTCGGCGTCGTCGCCCTCTCTGCGTGGCGCAACGAGATGGGCCACGTCGAGAGCACGATCGTCGGCAAGGTGGCGCTCGCGCTCGACGCGGACGGGGCGCACTCGCTCACGATCCCCGCTCCGATCGTCACCGCCGATCGCCCGACCGCCGACGGGCGCTACCTCGTCGAGGCGAGCGAGGTGGCGCCCTGGGCCGTCCGTCCCTCGGTGCAGCTCGTGGGCGGTCCGCTTCGCTTCGTGATCGAGACGCAACCCGCGGTGTCCGTGACGGCCTCGGCGGGCGCGCCCGTCGGCTACGGCCCTTCGTCGCCCGAGCGGAGGCGGTTTCTCACCGAGCCTCCGACGCGCGGCGTGGACGGGCTCGTCAGCTACCCCGAGTCGCTCGACGGCCGTTACTTCCTCGCCGCCCCGTCGCATCAGCACCTCGCGGCGCTGCGCGGTGACGAGCGCTTCGTGCTCGAGGCCGGCGGCCTTCGCGTCGTCGGAGCGCTGCCGGGGGTGTCGATCGTCGTGACGGTCGAAGTCGACGGGAGCCCGCGCGTCGTCACGCTCTCGCCCGATCTCTTGATCGTCGACGTCGCGCGCAGCGTCCTCTCCATCGTGAGCCGCGCGGTGCTCGCCGGGCCGGCGTCGCTGCTCTCGCACGCGCTCATCGCGACCTCGGCGCTCCGATCCCCCGATCGCGGCGATCCCCCGCCGCGGTCGGTCGCCGTGGCCGACGCGCAGCCCGATCCGTGGCCTTTCCATGCACGCGCGCACGACGCGTCGTTCGACGACACGCACGCCGCGAACCAGACCGTCGTCATGGGTGGCGCGGATCTGGGGGCGCTCAGACGGCGGCTCAGCGAAGAGACCGCCGACCTCGCGTCGACCGATCTCGCGAAGCTCGGCGCGGCGTCCACGCCGTTCGTCGATCCCGCCGTTCAGGGCGTCCGCGGGCTCACCGGTCCCGTCCCGGCGACGCCGTTCGACCGGGGCTTCGTCCAAGCCCAGGTGATCCCCGCTGACGGCGTGACCTCGACGCTGACGCCCGACGAGGAGATGCGTCAGAAGATGGAGATCATGCGCCGGCAGCTGCGCGCGCAGCCCCCGGCCGACGCACCTCCGCCGGCCTCCGACAAGCCGAAGTCGCGCGGCTGATCGCGACGCGGCCCCCTCGGCTCAGCCCCGCGTTGCGGCGAGCCTCACTTGGGACATGGGCACCGTCGGCGCGCAGACGTCGACGATCTCCGCGACGCGAGACGGCTTCGGCAGAGGCGCCGGGCGAGGCCCGTAGAGCGCGCGGACGTGCGCGTGTGGATCGTAGTGGCCAAGGGCCATCGGCGCCGGCGCGGCCGCGGCGCGCTTGGCGACGAACCCCACGAGCGCCGTGAGCGCGAGGCCCGCGCCGACGAGCGCGAGGACGCCGCTCGTCATGCCCGCGTTCGCGTCCGTCGCGACGTCGATGCGATAGGTCTGCTCGTAGCTCGGCATCCGCGGATCGATCGGGACGTCGCCGTCGCGGGCGGCGCAGGCGTACGCCACGAGGCCGAAGACCATCATCACGAGGGCGCCGACGCCGCTCTCGGTGATGCCGCACCGCGCCCGTCGTCGCGCCTGCTTCGCTGGATCGAGCCGGCCGCGCGCATCGTGCGCGGGCACCGTCGCGACGCTCACCGCGCCGAACGAGAACGTGAACAGGAGCCCGATGACGACCCCGACCTCCGCCTCTGCCCAGCTCACGCCGACGGACGCGATCGGCGCGACCAGCGCGAGGCCCAGACCCCCGAGGCTCGACCAGAAGGAGATTCGCGACAGGACGTTCATCGTGGCTCCGTCGCGGCCCGTTCCCCCGCGGGCCGCCGCGCGACTCGTCGTAGTCGCGCACGCGCCCCTCGGCGCGCCATCCACCCCCGATCGCGCGCCACACTCGGGCGATCTGCTCCGCGCCGGACACCGCTATGCTCGCGCCATCGTGCGCCTCCTTCGTCGATCGCTCGTCCGGCTGCTCGCCCCCTCGGTCGTGATCTCGCTCGGCGCTTGCGGCGCGGAGGCCCCTGCGCCGATCGATCCCGGGCCGGCGCTCGCCCCACCCGCGTTCGGCGATCCCCGCGCGATGAGCGCGCCTCCGCCCCCCGCGGCGCTCGCTCCGGCGAGCGTGCCGACGGCGAGCCCGGCCTCTCTGCCCGCGCCGACCGCGTCGCCGAGCGCGCCGAGCGCCCCCGAGGCGGGCGAGGAGGTGCCGTTCTCCGCGGGCGGCACCGGTCACCTCGACGCGAAGCAGATCAAAGACGTGCTCCACCAGAAGATGCCGGTCATCACCGCCTGCTACAGCCGCGCGATCACGACGACCCCTTCGCTCCACGGGCAGTTCGTGGCGCGCTTCCGTGTGGAGGCGAGCGGCGCCGTGAGCCGCGCCGAGACGAGCGGCTCGACCCTGAACCCCGCCTTCCTCGCGTGCGTCTCCGACGCGGTCCGCAGCCTCCAGTTCCCGAAGCCGCGGGGGGGCTACGTCGAGGTCGTCTACCCGCTCGACTTCGAGTCCAGCTGAGCCCCTCTTCGTACCCGAGCGGGATGGATCGGACAAGATCCGCTCTGGGACGACCGTTCCCCTCGGCGACGACCCGTCTCAGCATTGAAAACGCGCATTTTTCTGCGGAACAGGGGTGGTATGCCCCGTGCCTACATGGGTCCCATGGCCCACACGTCCCTGTTCGATCGTCTCCTCCGCTCCCTCTGGCTCGCCCACGACTGCGAGGAGGCCGGCGTCTCGACCGAAGAAGGCTTGGCGCGTCGCGAGCGGGCCGAAGGCATGCCGCGTCGGCAGCTCCTCGGAGCGCTCGGCGCGATGGCCGCCACGGGCGTCGTGGCGTCGATGGCGACCGGGTGCGCGACCGAAGAGGCGGCGACCGACGCCCCCGAAGCGCTCGTGAAGGCGGGCGGCCTCGACGTCGGCATCGTCGGCGCGGGGCTCGCGGGGCTCGCGTGCGCCGATCAGCTGCGCCGCAACGGCGCGATCGCGACGATCTACGAGGCGAGCGCGCGCGTCGGTGGGCGGCAGTTCTCGCAGGCCGGATTCTTCCCGGGTCAGGTGGTCGAGCTCGGCGGCGAGCTCATCGACACCTCGCAAAAGAACATGATCAACTACGCCCGCAAGTTCGGGCTGACGCTCGAGGACTACAACAAGAGCCCCGGCGCGGTCTTCTATTACATCGACGGTCAGCCCGTGCCCGAAGCCGACGTCGTGAACGACTTCCGCGCGTTCGTGCCCGCGATGAAGGCGGACCTGCAGCAGCTCTCGGCCGCGCCCACCGCCGACACGCACAACGACTACGACGTCGTCATCGACAACACGAACCTCGCCGACTACCTCGCCTCGCGCGGCGCGAGCCAGCTGCTCCGCTCGGTCGTCGCTGCGGCGTACGTCGGCGAGTACGGGCGGGAGATCGACGATCAGAGCGCGCTCAACTTCCTCCTCTACGTGCGCGCGAACCGCCGCTCCACCTTCCAGCCGTTCGGCACCAGCGATCAGCGCTACCACATCGTCGAGGGCAACGACGGCGTCGCGAAGGGGCTCGCCGCGGGGCTCACGGGGCAGATCCAGGTCGGCATGGCGCTCACCGCCGTTCGTCGTCTCTCGAGCGGCAAGTACGAGCTCACGTTCGCGAACGGCGCCGTGCGGACGCACGACATCGTGGTGCTCGCGATCCCGTTCACCGTCCTGCGCACGGTGACGCTCGATGCGAGCCTCGGCCTGCCCGCCTGGAAGACGAAGGCGATCGCCGAGCTCGGCTACGGCACGAACGCGAAGAACATGGTCGGCTTCGACGGGCGTCCCTGGGCCGCGCAGGGGAGCATGGGCATGACGTACGCGACGCTCCCCAACATCCAGAACTGCTGGGAGACGAGCTGGACGACCTCGACCTCCTCGCACGCCGTGATGACCAACTTCACCGGCGGCGCGCTCGGCGCCGCGCAGGATCCCGCGCAGCTCCAGGCGCAGACGGCCGGGTTCTTGTCCGACTTC
>CAYYKK010000212.1:0-12777 GCA_964467935.1 uncultured Polyangiaceae bacterium | reverse complement strand
CGGAGCCCATGCATTGATGGCTCGTGGTGTTGGCGCCGAAGCGACGCACCAAGCGCTCGACGCGCGCGCGCGATCCACCGCTCGGACGTGGGCTCGACCGCTCCTCCGGGGAGGTCGCGGAGAGGAGAGCCTCCGGGCTCGTGCGCTGTGGTTCCGAGGAGAGCAGCATCGCGGCGATGCGCGCCGTCTCGCGTGGGGCGCGCTTTTCAGAGTCGGTCGTCCGCCCGAGGTCGGCCAGCACGAAAGTCTGACCCCACTCGTCGAGACGAACGACAGTGCCCCCGATGGGAGCGGCGCGCAAGCGGACAGCGCCGACTCCTGGGAAAGCCAAACACTTCTTCATCGGGCCATTTAGCCGCGGGCGCGCGCGCCGTTGGACTCGACACCACCCGTGGGCTCGACCGCGCGTGACGCACCGCCACGGCGCGGAGAGGTCCTATGAGAACGAAGCACGTCATCGCCCTGCCCCTCGTGCTGACCGGAACGCTCTGGTGCCACGTGGCGTTCGCGGGCTCCTACCGTGGAGCCTCGATCGATTGGAGGGTGCCGGCGCCGGACGTCGCGCCTCTCACGGTGGAGGTCAGCGTCGTGGAGGCGTCGCAGGCAGACAGCCCGATCTGCGACGAGGTCGACTTCG
This sequence comes from uncultured Polyangiaceae bacterium, assembly GCA_964467935.1. Lineage (GTDB taxonomy): Bacteria > Myxococcota_A > Polyangia > Polyangiales > Polyangiaceae > CAYYKK01. The sequence continues at coordinate 12,140 of CAYYKK010000212.1, read as the reverse complement.
GCGACGGGACCGAGAGCGCGTCGTGCGCCGCGGCCACCCCCGTCGGCGGTGGGCTCGATCCGGCGGGGAGCCCTTTCACGGTGCTGCGCTACGTCGCGACCCACACGTTCGCGGCGCCGGCGAGCTACACGCTGAGCCTCGGGGGCTGCTGCCGTCCCGACGGGCTCGCGGTCGGGAGCGGCGAGAGCTTCCGTGTGACCTCGGAGGTCGCGCTCGGCGCGTCCGCCGACGCCGGGCCGCCCAACCTGGCCGGACCGAAGACCGCGTTCGTGCCCGTCTTGGGCCTGCCGGTCGGTGGCCCGAGCTCGTTCGATCTGCCCGCGTTCGACGACGACGGTGATCCCGTCGCGTGCCGGCTCGCCGAGGACGCGGAGGCGGGCTTCACCGGCGCCGTGCCCGCGCTCGGCGACGGGAGCGTACCTCTCGTGTCGTCGCTCCAGAACGGATGTCACGTCACCTGGGACCTCACGAACGCGACGGTCGGCGACCGCTTCGTGTTGCCGATCGTGATCGCGTCGACGCACGCGGGGGCGACGAGCTCCACGGCGGCGGACTTCATCGTGCAGATGGTGTCAGGACCGACGCCGACGTGCGCGGGCGGCGGGACGTTCGTGACCCCCATCGGGCAGACGTTCACGTCGCCCCTCGTCGGCACCGACCCCGGCGGTGGCGCGCTGACGCTGTCGGCGATCGGCGCCGATCCGAGCGAGCTCGTCGGCGCGCTCGGGCAGCTCGAGGCGAGCCCCGTGTCGAGCGCCTTCGCGTGGACGCCGACCTACGCCGATCGCGGCACGACGCGGCTCGTCATCGCGTCGTTCACGAACGAGCTCGAGGAGACCGGCTCGTGCGCGCTCGCGCTGCGCGTCCCCACGTGCGTCGGCTTCGGCGCCCCTTGCACTGTGGGCGTGGGGCAGTGCGCGGCGTTCGGAACGATGACCTGCCAAGGCGGCGAGGGATCGTGCAGCGCGGTAGCCGGGACACCGGTCCCCGAGATCTGCGCCGACGAGATCGACAACGACTGCGACGGCGTCGTCGACAACGGCTGCGGGACACCCGACAGCGATGGCGACGGGCTCGACGACCTCGTCGAGCTCGCGATCGGCACCAACGCGTTCGACGCCGACAGCGACGACGACGGTGTGCCCGACGGCGCCGAGCCGCTCTACGACCAGGACACCGACGGAGACGGCCTCATCAACGCGCTCGACCCCGACTCGGACGGCGACCGCATCCTCGACGGCACGGAGCTCGGCCTCGACTGCCTGAACCCGGCGACCGACATGAGCCAGGGCCACTGCATCCCCGACGCCGACGCGGGAGCGACCAAGACCGATCCCACGCTCGCCGACACCGACGGCGGCGGGATGCCCGACGGCCTCGAGGACGAGAACCACGACGGGGTCGTCGAGAAGGGGGAGCGCGATCCGCTCGATCCGCTCGACGACGGCGCGTGCGCGAACGACGCCGCCTGCGGTGGTCCCACGAGCGGGATCATCTGCGACGCGGCGGCGCGATGCGTGCCCGGCTGTCGTGGGACCGGAAATGGGTGCCCCAGCGGAGAGACGTGCTCGTCGACGACCGAAGCGGCCGGCGAGTGCGTCGCGCAGCAGGGCAGCGGCGACGGCGGCGCGACGAGCGTGTCGACGACGTCGTCGGGCGCGGGCGGCGCTCCCGCCGATCCGGAGGCGGGATCGGGAGGGGACATGGCCCTCAAGGCGGCGCCCCCGGACACGGTCGCCAGCTCGTGCGCGGTCGGGAGCGGATCGAGCGAGCACGGAGGCGCCTTCGTGGTCCTCGCGCTCTCGGCGGTCGGGCTCGCGCGCCGACGCCAGCGCCGCGCGTGAGCGTCTCGGGCGCGCGTCGCTCGGCCGAGCTCGGTCGATTGGCGTAGGCTCTGCCGATGGTGGCCGCGACGCAGCCCGTAGAAAAGGCGCAGGACACGCTCGTGCGACTCCTCGGCAACACCGTCGAGGGAAGAGCGCCGCTCGTCGCCGGGATGCTCCATCGGAACGCGAGCGAAGCGACCTCGTATTGGCTGCAGCTCGTCGTGTCGATCGGCATCGCGACGCTGGGGCTCGTCACCGGGAGCACGGCGGTCGTCATCGGCGCCATGTTGGTCGCGCCGCTCATGGGACCGATCATCGGCCTCGCGATGGGCCTCGCCGCGGGCTCTCCGTTCTTGGTGCTGCGATCGGCCGGCCGCATCCTGATGAGCGTGATCGTGGCCGCGGGAGGCTCGGCGATGATCACGCTGCTGCTCCCGTTCCACGAGCTCAACGCGGAGCTGCTCGCGCGGACGTCGCCGACCGCGCTCGACCTCATCACGGCGGCGTTCTGCGCGCTCGCGGGCGTCTACGCGTCGCTGCGGCCTGGGTCCGAGACCGCGTCGACGGCGGCCGGCACGTCGATCGGCATCTCGCTCGTGCCGCCGCTCTGCGCGAGCGGGTTCGGCCTCGGAACGGCGTCGTTTCCGGTGGCAGCGGGCGCGGCGCTGCTCTTCGTCACGAACATGGTCGCCATCGTCGTCGTCGGCACCGTCGCGTTCGTCGCGGCAGGGTTCAACCGGGTCGACGTGGTCGCGCTCGAGCACGACGAGCTCGTCAGCGAAGGGAGAGACGCGCCCGTCGCGCGCGCGCTGGCGCGACGGCTCGCGCACCTGTTCGAGTCCCGCCTCGGCCCGGTGCTGCGGGTCATGATGCCGTTCGTGCTGCTCGCGGCGCTCTACCTGCCGCTCCGGCGCGCGCTCGACGAGGTCGCGTGGGAGGTGCGGGTGCGGGACGCGGTGCGGGAGTCGATCGCGCGCGAGCCGATGCGGGTCGTGCAGAGCCGCGTGCGCGTCGAGCATCACGGCGTCGAGGTGACGCTGGTGCTCCTCGGGACGAACGCGGACGCGACGCGCACGCACGCGCGACTCGACGAAGAGATCCGCAAGGCGGCCTCCGTGACGCCGCGCCTCGAGGTGCTGGCGGTGCCGGACGCGACCGCCTTCGCGGGGCTCGAGTCCACGCTCCTCACCCCGCGCGTGATCGGCGTCGCGCCGCCCGAGCCGACGGCGTCGCCGGCGGAGCAGCTCGAGAGCGCGCGGGCGAGGGTGCGCGAGACCCTCTCGCGCTCTTGGCCGTCGAAGGCCGCCGGCGAGCCGCTCGAGATCGATCTCGACACGGCGGCCGAGGGCCCGCTGCGCGTGCGCGTCGCGCACCTCGGCGCGCCGCTCGGTCTCGCGGCGGTGGAGGCCCTCTCGCGCTCGGTGGGCACGGCGCTGTCGCGCGACGTCGAGGTCGTCGACGTCGCCGTCCCGGACGGCGTGCTCACGCGCGACGACGGGGACATGAAGCTCGTCGCCGACGTGGCCGCGGGAGCCGCCGCGACCGCCGCGATCGCCTCCGTCGGCGTCTGCGTCGTGCGGCCACGCGATCCGAAGCCACCGAAGAAGCCGTCGAGCGCGGACGTCGCGCTCGGCAAGGCGCTCGACGTCGCGCTGTCACGGCACCCTCGGGTGACGAGCGTGACCGGCGACGGCTTCGCCGTCCGGTTCGTGAAGGGCGATTGTCGAGCCGACGCCGCGCCCGCCCCCGTCGACGAACCTTCGAAGTGAGCGCGATCAGGCGGAGTCGTGCGGCCGACCTCGCTCGCTCGCGGCTCGATCGAGCGGGAGCACGAGGACCGACGCCTCGGCGCGATCGACGACGTGGCTCGCGACCGCCTCGGACACGAGGCGGCCCATCCACGAGCGAGGTCGCGCACCGACGATGACGAGATCGGCGCGGCGGTCGCGCGCTTCGCGGACGATGGCCTCGACGGCGTTCACTTGGGTCGCGACCACGGTCTCGGCGCTCGGGCAGACGGAGGCCGACGCGCGCGCGAGACGGCTGCGCCGCGAGCGCGCGACCTCCGGGCTCAGCGTGAGATCGAGCGGCCATGCCCCGCCGAGCCCGGCGACGAGCGACACGGGGCTCACGTTGTGCACGGCGACGAGGGGAGCGCCGGTGGCGCGTCCCATCTCGGCCGCTTTGCGCAGCACCCGCAGCTCGGGATCCTCGAGATCCGTCGCGGCGACGATGAGTCGACCCGGCGCCGGATCGCGACCGACGAGGACCGGGACCGACGCCGCGCGCGCGAGCGTCGCAGCGAGGTCGCCGACCTTCGTCCTACGCGGCGGGATGACGACGAGCTCGGCCTGCACGTCCGTCGCCTCTCGGGTGACCTCGAGCACGAAGTCCCCCACGCGGAGGGCGACGTGAGGGGGAGCGACGTCGCTCGACGTCGACGCCGAGAGCCACTCGGTCGTGCGCCGCATCGCGCGCCGCGTCCGCTCGACGAGCCGAACGGCCTCGAGCACGTCGATGCGACCGCCACGCGCATCGCGTCCGGTGGGATCGTCGAGGACACGCACGACCGACAGCTCCGCGCCGAGGGACGCGGCGAGCGCCGCGGCGCGACGCAGGGTCGCGGTCGGCCGATCGTCGTCGGAGAGCGCGAAGAGGACGCGGGCGATCGGCCGAGGCCTCCGATGCGTCGACGGAGGCTGCGAGAGAGCCTGCATTCTGACCTCCCTCCCCTTGATGTAGCGCTCGGTTCACCTGTCGTGCATGGCGGAAGATTGACACGAGCTGTCGGTTGTCGCGTCATGTGGCCGTGGAGTGGCTCAACTACCATCACCTCTTCTATTTCTCGGTGATCGCCTCCGAAGGCGGCGTCGCGAAGGCCGCGCGGAAGCTGCGCCTCACGCACTCGACGTTGAGCGCGCAGCTCCGAGCACTCGAGGAGCGCCTCGGCGCGCCGCTGTTCGAGCGCCGAGGTCGAGGGCTCGTGCTGACGCCCTTCGGCGCCGAGGCGGCGAGCTATGCCGCCGACATCTTCCGGCTCGGACGCGAGCTCGACGACGTCGCCCGAGGGCGCGCGCGACCGGGTCGCGAGGTGCTGCGCGTGGGCGTGGTGGCGGGCATGCCGAAGTCGCTGGTCCATCACCTGCTCGCGCCGGCGCTCGACCAGCTCGGCGAGGGGACGGCGCTCGTCCGCCAGGACACCGTCGCGACGCTGGTCGAGGCGTTGGTGAACGGGCGTCTCCACGTGCTCTTGACGAACGACGTCCCGACGACGCCGCCAGGAGCGCGCGTGTACGCGCACGCGCTCGGCGAGACGGACATCCTCGTGTACGGCGCGGGTCGTCTCGCGCGGAGCGCGCGCAAGCGCTTCCCCAGCTCGCTCGACGGCGTGCCGTTCCTGCTGCCACCGAGCGGCGCGCCCCTGCGACGACGAATGGACGCGTGGTTCGCGGAGCAAGGCCTGGTGCCGACGATCCGCGCCGAGATCGACGACGCGGGTCTCCTCCGCGCCTTCGGGAGCGCGGGGCGGGGCGTCTTTCCGGTCCGCGCTGCGATGAGGGCGGAGGTCGAGGACCTCCGCGACGTCGAGCTGATCGGGCAATGCGAGGGGCTGCGAGAGCGCTACTACGCAATCTCGATCGAGGCGCGCATCAAGCACCCGGCGGTCGCCGCGCTCGTCGCGTCGGCCCGGACCGATCTGCACGCCCCGGGGCAGGGGCGCGACGAGCGAAAGGGCCGCCGTCCGCCGACGCGGCGGGCTCCGCGCCGCCCCGATTGAGGGTCCGCCCGAGGCACGGATCCGCGCGCCCGCGAGGTCGTCCGACGGATGATCGTACGTGCTCGCCCCGATGATCCTTGGATATCCAAGCACTCCATGTTAACGTTCCTTCATTCTATTGAACCAGGTGCAGCCAGCGCTTCTCGCCGCGCGTGACGAGGAGGCGATACGGTGCATGGCGACGCCCCCCGCGCCCCCGACCGCAGCTCCGATGAAGACCCCCTCGCCCCTCACCGACGAAGCACGCCGCGCTGCGCCCCCCGAGGCGTGGGAGCCGATGCTCAGGCTCGCGCGCTTCGCGAGCCGACCGCTCGAGCGCTTCTTGCGCATCCAGGCCTCGAGCGGCATCGTGCTCATCGTCGCCGCGGCCGTCGCGATCGCGTGGGCGAACTCCCGCTGGGCGCCGAGCTACGAGCGACTTTGGCACACGACGGTGGGCGTTCGGCTCGGCGGCTTCGTCTTCGAGCGCTCGCTCGAGTGGTTCGTCAACGACGTCTTGATGACGATCTTCTTCTTCGTCGTCGGCATGGAGATTCGTCGCGAGATGCACCACGGCGAGCTGTCCGAATGGCGACGCGCCGTGCTGCCCGCGGCCGCCGCGTTCGGCGGAATGGCCGCGCCGGCGCTGCTCTACCTCGCGCTCTCGGGCGGCGGCGTCGCTGAGGACGGCTGGGGCGTGCCCATGGCGACCGACATCGCCTTCGCGCTCGGCGTGATGGCCCTCTTGGGCAAGCGCGTCCCGGCGGCGCTGCGCGTCCTGCTCCTCGCGCTCGCGGTGATCGACGATCTCGGCGCCATCGTCGTCATCGCGGTGTTCTATTCGTCGGGCATCAAGCTCGCCGGGCTCGGCGTCGCCGCGGCGGGCGTGGCCCTGCTCTTCGCGCTGCGCGCGATCGGCGTGCGTCGGCCCTCGGGGTACGTGCTGCCGGCCGCCGTGATTTGGGCCGGGACCTACCTCGCGGGAGTGCACCCGACGATCGCCGGCGTGCTCGTGGGCCTGCTCACGCCCGTCCGCGCGTGGCTCGGCGCGGAGGGGTTCGTCGACGAGGTGCGCCACCAGCTCCACCACGTCTCCGAGCACATGGAGGACGTCCGGAGCTCGGCGCACGAGATGGGCGCCTCGCTGAAGAAGGTCGACGACGCGCGACGCGAGGCGATCTCGCCCGCCGAGTATCTCATCGAGGCCATGCACCCGTGGGTCGCCTACGCGATCATGCCGATCTTCGCGCTCGCGAACGCAGGCGTGCACGTCGAGGGCGGAGCGCTCGGCGGCCCCACGGCGCGCGTGAGCTTCGCCGTGGCCGTCGGGCTCGCGCTCGGCAAGCCGCTCGGCGTCGTCCTCGCGAGCGTCCTCGCCCTGAAGGTCCGGCTCGCGGTCTTGCCGGCCGGTCTCGCGCATCGACATCTGGTCGTGCTCGGGGTGGTGGCGGGCATCGGCTTCACCATGTCGCTCTTCGTCGCGCAGCTCGCGTTCGACGAGCCGACGTACCTCGCGGCGGCGAAGCTCGGCGTGCTCGTGGCGAGCACGATCGCCGCGGTGCTCGGGGTCGCGGCGGGCTGGCTCGTCCTGACACCCGTCCGCGCGGGAGGCGGCGTCGCGGCGACGGCGGACGAGGCGGAGAGCTCGACGCGCGCGTAGGCGCGCGGCGCGCCGACGCCACACCCGAGCCGCGTGGAAAACGAGGCGGGGAGAGGTCGACGACGGAGCATTTCGGACGCATCTATGCCTCAGCGATCCCTCTCGGGAGGGGCGCGCGGGGAACCCGATTCGAGAGGGAGGAGGACGACGCGATGAGCACGAACCGACGCGACACGGACCGGCAGCGCCTCCCGCGTCGGAGGCCGCGCCGATGGTTCGCCGCGGGCCTCGTCGGCCTCACGCTGACGGCCCTCGTCGCCGGCCTCTCCGCCACCGCGCAGGAGGCAGAGCCGAGGCGCGCCCTCGGGGAGCGCTTCGCGCGCGCGTTCTCGGACGAGGCGAAGGTCGTGACGTGGGACGACGCCGCGTGCACGTTCGTCGAGACCACGCGCGACGCCGCGGAGGGCAAGCCGCAGCCGACGCAATCGGTGATCGTCCCGGTGGGCTCCGTGTCGCAGACGACGCTGAAGGGGCGGCGGGCGCGCACGCTCGACGTGACCTTCCGCTGCGGCGAGCCGACCAAGCACTGCATCGCCCGCATCCAACGCTTCGGCTCGATCGTGACGCGGACCGAGCGCATCGACGATCACACGATGACCCTCGCGGGCTCCATCGCGGAGACGCCGAAGCTGAAGGCAGACCTGGGGAGGCTGCACCGAGCGTGCGCCCCGGCGAAGTCCGACGCGGGCGCGAGCGATTGATCCGGGTGGGCGGGGCGATTCCGATTGGCGCTCGCCGACGCGGGCTCAGCCGGTCTCGTCGACGAGCGCCGCGAAGCGCGCCAACACCCGCGCCGCCGTCGCGACCTCCTCCGCCGTCGTCCCCGAAAGGAGCTGCTCGGTCGCGGCCTCCACGGTCCCCGACGTCGGCGCGTCGAGCGCTCGACCGCGCCGCGTGAGGCCGACGCCGACTCGCCGCTGGTCGGACGCGTCCCGTCGTCGCTCCACGAGCCCGCGCTCCTCGAGCCGACGCAGCGCGGTCGACAGCGTCCCCGGATCGACGTGGAGGACCGCCGCGAGCTGCCCCGCCGTGATGCCGGGATAGGTCCCGACGCAGCGGAGGATGAAGCGCTGCTGGGCGGTGCAGCCGAGGCGCTGGTCCATGCGGCGAGAGAGACGCTCGATCGCGTGCTCGAGGCGCCAGAGGTGCGCGAGGAACGCGAGGTCGGGGTCGAGCGGGAACGCGTCGCGATCGACGACACGGCTCATCGGACGGATCCTTTCGACCGCGCGTCGACGAGCCGGGCGAGGAGGCCGTCGATCTCGCGTTGACCCCGCAAGAAATAGCTCGCGGCCGATCGCGTCGACTCGCCGACGCGCACCGACAAGAGCCGTCCGGGCTCGTCGATCTCGAACACGTCCTCGTCGGTCACGTCGTCGCCGACGTAGAGGGCCGTGCTGGCCTCCTCCGCCCGCCGGAGCTCGCGCACCGCGTCGCCTTTGTTGGGCGCGCGCGCCGGCACGACGTTGACGACCTGCTTTCCCGGCACGATCCGCACGGGGATCGGGAGCGCGGCGATGGCCCGGTCGATCGCCGCGCGGGCGTCCCGTTTGCGCCGTGACCGTCGATAGTGGACCGCGAGCGAGAAGCGCTTGTCTTCGATGTCGACGCCAGGGCAATCACGCAGCGCTTCGACGATGCGAGGCCGCGCGGAGGCGATCTCGAGCTCGAACGCGTCGAGATCGGCGCCCGGCTCGAGGCCGTGGCTGCCCATCACGTACTTGACCTGCGCCCGCCCGAGCCGACCCGAGACGTCCGTCTTGCTGCGTCCGGAGATGACCGCCGTGGGGTACAAGCGACAGACCTCCTCGAAGAGGCGCATCGTCTCGTCTCGCATGCGGGCGTCGTCGCGGTGACGGACGATCGGCGCGAGGGTCCCGTCGAAGTCGAACGCGAGCAGCACGCGCGCCCACGCGAGCTGCGAGAGCAGCTCCACGTTCTCGCGCGCGAGCAGGCGCTTCACGCGAGCCCCGCCAGCATCGGCGAGGGCGCGCTCGCCAAGCGCCCCGACATGCGCTCTTTGCGGCGCAGCTCCGCCGCGTCCACGAGCATCCGTCCTGCCCAGCGGTAGACGTTGAACTGCGCGACGAGCCGCCGCATCGACTGCATCCGCTCGCCCTGCTCGACCGCCGGCATGCGGAGCGCGGCCGCCATCGCGTCGGCCGATTGCCGCAGATCGTAGGGGTTCACGATGAGCGCCTCGGTCAGATCGCGCGCGGCGCCCGTGAACTGGCTGAGGATGAGGACCCCGCGGTCGTCGTCGCGGGCCGCGACGAACTCCTTCGCGACCAGGTTCATCCCGTCGTGGAGGCTGCTGACGTAGCAGAGCTCGGCGGCGCGGTAATACGTGAAGACGGTCGTCGGCTCGTGGTGCGACCGCATCAGCACGATCGGTCGGTAGTCGCCGTTCGACCATTTCGCGTTGATGCGCTCGGCGAGCGCGTCGACGCGCTCGTTCAGCTCGCGATAGCGATCTATCTTGGTCCTGCTCGGCGCCGCGAGCTGCGCGAAGGTGAACTTGCCTCGAAACTCCGGGTAGCGCGTCAAGAGCTCGTCGACCGCCGAGAGGCGCTCCTCGATGCCCTTCGTGTAATCGAGACGATCGATCCCGACGCCCAGGAGCGCGTCCGGGCCGAGGTGGAGCTCACGGCGCACCTCGGCGCGAGCCTCCGAGACCGAAGGGACGTGATCGAGCCAATGCACGGGCCACTCGATCGAGATCGGATAAGGGCGAACGAGCGTGCGGCGAGCCCCCTGGACGACCGCGTTGTGCTCCCGGTCGATGCGGCTCTCCATGAAGGCGTCGACCGAGTCGATGAAGTTGTTGCAGTGCTGTTGCGTGTGAAAACCGACGATGCTCGAGCCGAGGAGCCCCGAGATGAGCTCCTCGCGCCAGGGGCAGATCCCGATGCGCTCCTCGTTCGGCCAGGGGATGTGCCAGAACGTGATGATGGTCGCCTTGGGGAGGCGCTCGCGGATCATCTTCGGCGCGAGCGCGAAATGGTAGTCCTGCACGAGGATGATCGGGTCGTCGGTGTCGACCTCCTCGCACACGGCGTCGGCGAACTTCTGGTTCACGCGCACGTAGTGCTCCCAATCCTCGGCGCGAAAGACGGGGCGCGCGTGGGCGACGTGGCAGAGAGGCCAGAGCCCCTCGTTCGAGAATCCATAGTAGTACCCGCTCTCCTCGGCCTCGGAGAGCCACACGCGCCGGAGCGAGTAGGACTCCTCGCCAGGGGGCACGCGCACGCGATCCTTCGCGTCGACGGTCTCCCGATCCGCGGTGCCGCTGCCGTGCGCGACCCAGACGCCCGAGCACGCGCGCATGACGGGCTCGAGCGCCGTCACGAGGCCGCTCGCGGGGTGCACGACGCGCACGGCATCGCCTCGCTTCTCGTGGATGTACGGCTCGCGGTTCGCGAGGATGACGACGCGCTCGCCCTGGAGGTGCTCGGTCAGGGTCGAGCGGAGACGCGCCGGGCTCCAAGCGCCGGCCTGCGCCTCGTGATCGTGCTCGCGCGCGAGGCGGACCGCGAGCGCCCGCACGTCACGCACGAGGGGCTGAAACTCGCGGGTCGCCTCGCCTGTGAGCGCGCGCCGCAGCTCGAGCGTCCAGCCCTTCCACGCGACGCGCGCGGCGAGGAGCGTGAAGAGCGAGGCGCCGACCGAGAGGATGAAGAACGCCATCAAGAGCAGGTTGCGGGTCGTCGCCTCTCGCCGACCGAGGTAGCTGAGGTCGTGCACGAGGACGACGGCTCCGAGCGGCTCCGACGCGCCGTCGACCAAGGTGAGGCTGAGGTGGACGGGTCCGCTCGGCAGGTCGCGGTCGAACGACCAGGAGGTCGCGTCGGGCGTCGCCTCCGCGCGCATCCGATCGACGAGCGAGCGGCAAGAGAACGCCGCGGGGTAGGCCTCGGTCGCGGCGAGCGTCTCGCCGCCGAGCGAGCACGCCGCCGCGCCCATGATTCGCTCGTCACGCGTGATGTCGGCGAGCGTCTGCGTGAGCCCGGGGCGGTCGTCGCTCCAATGGCTCGCGAGGCTCTGGCGAGCGGAGGCGACGGCGAGGCGCGAGCGAAGGGCGAGGTCGGCTTCGAACCAATCGTGCGTCTTCTCGGTGAGCGCGACGTAGCCGAGCAGCGTGAGGAGCCCGAGCCCCGAGAGGAGCAATCCCAGGAATCGAATCGTCCGCCACATGAAGGGACCTTAACACGCGATGGTTGGATATCCAATCATCGCCCCCTTCCATTTCGACCTCCCGGCGCCGGTCGGCGGCGCGCGGCAGGTCCGCTTGGTCCGGCGTTCAATTCTCGCAGAAGCCGCCGGAGCACTTGCCGTCGTACGGACAGTCCTTGTCGGCGGTGCAGCTCGCGCGACAGGAGCCGTCCTTGCAGACGCTCTTGTCGGGACAGCTCGCGTCACCGACGCACTCGACGCAGCGCGCCTCGAGGCAATAGGCGTACTTGGGGTCGATCTTCTGGCATTCGCCCCCGTTCGTGCACGGGACGTTCTTGGGCGACGGGGCACAGCTCACCGCCACGGCCGACGCGAGGAGCAGGAGGGCGCTCGGTGCGAGGATCATTCTGCCGATGTTCATTGGATATCCAACTACCTCGCCACGCGCGCTCGCGCAAGGAACCGGGGAGTCTTTTCGAGGCGCGCGCGACGAGAAAGGCGCGCACCCCGCCCTCCCTCGTCGTATGGTCAGTCCCGAGGTGGCATTGACGACGGAGGAGCCCCCGCGCGCGAGGTCCGAGCCTCGAGAGGCGCTTCGCCGCGGGCAGAGAGCGAGAGAGCGCGCGCGAAGGTGGGCGGCGGCGGCGGTGCTCGCGGCGGCGGCGCCTACGACCCTCGCGCTCGCGGCGCCGACCGACGAGCCGCGCGCGCCCCCGTCGGCGTC
>CAYYKK010000211.1:0-12797 GCA_964467935.1 uncultured Polyangiaceae bacterium | reverse complement strand
CCACTCGGCCTCGGACGCAAATGGGTATTGTGCGAATACCTCTTTGCAGACCCGACGGAGAGGCCCTTTGGCGACCCCGAGAAAGAGCATTTCGCTCTTCATGTAGGCCTGCATCGCGGGAGCCCGATCCGCGTCCGCGACGGCGGCGAGGGCTGCGCGCACGCGCCGGGGCCACGCGGATCCGGCGCGCGCCTTCACGGCGAGCCCCTCTCGAAGAACAGCTCCAGCAAGCGCCGCGCAGCTCGCTCCGGGCTCAGCGCCCCCGCCTCGACCTCCGCCTCGACGCCGCCGAGGTGCGCTGCGACGCCCGGGTGCGCGTGGAAGTCGGCGACGAGGCGCTCTTCGATGATCGACCACATCCACCGCTTCGCCTGGGCGCGCCGGATCCGCGCGAGCTCGCCGGACGCCTCGAGCGTCCTCCGGTGCTCCAAGACGGTCGCCCAGAGCGCGTCGAGCCCCGCGCCGGTGAGGGCGCTCACCGTCGTGGCGCTCGGCGTCCAGCCCGGCACGCGCGGTCGCAGGTAGTGCAGCGCAGCCGAGATCTCGCGCGCGGCGAGCTTCGCCCGCGGCACGTTGTCGCCGTCGGCCTTGTTGACGGCGACCGCGTCCGCGATCTCCACGATCCCCCGCTTGATCCCCTGCAGCTCGTCCCCGGCCCCGGGCAGCAAGAGGAGCAAGAAGAAGTCGACCATGCTCGCCACCTCGGTCTCGGACTGCCCGACGCCCACGGTCTCGACGAGCACCACGTCGTAGCCTGCAGCCTCGCAGAGCAGCATCGCCTCGCGCGTCCGCCGCGCGACGCCCCCGAGCTTCTCCGCCGAGGGCGACGGCCGGATGAACGCGCGGCGCTCCGCGGCGAGCCGCGGCATGCGCGTCTTGTCGCCGAGGATGCTCCCACCGCTCAGCGTGCTCGACGGATCCACCGCGAGCACCGCCACGCGCCGCCCCTCTTGCTCGACGAGCCTCGTCCCGAGCGCCTCGATGAACGTGCTCTTGCCGACGCCCGGCGCCCCGCTGATCCCGACCCGTAGCGCCCTGCCCGTCTCGGGCAGGATGCGCGTCACGAGCTCCTCCGCGCGCCGGCGATCGTCGTCACGCACGCTCTCCACGAGCGTGATCGCGCGCGCCAAGACCCCACGATCGCCGCGCGCGATCCCCGCCACGGCCTCGTCGACGGAGAGCCGACTCACCGTGTCCCCTCGACGCCGGACGACACGGCCCTCACTCCCGCTCGAGGATCGCGCGGACGAGCGCTTCGGCGGCGACCGGAATCACCGTGCCAGGACCGAAGATCGCCGCTGCGCCTGCCGCCCTGAGCGCTTCGTAGTCCTGCGGTGGCACGACGCCGCCCACGACGATGACGACGTCGGGCCGCCCGAGATCCGAGAGCGCCTTCTTGAGCGCCGGAACGAGCGTGAGGTGCCCGGCGGCGAGCGAGCTCACGCCGACGATGTGCACGTCACTGTCGACGGCCTGCTGCGCGGTCTCCTCGGGGGTCTGGAAGAGCGGGCCGATGTCCACGTCGAAGCCGAGATCGCTCAACGCGGTCGCGATCACCTTCTGCCCACGATCGTGGCCGTCCTGGCCCATCTTCGCGAGCAGAATGCGCGGCCGTCGCCCCTCCTTCTCGAGCACGCGAGCGACCAGCCCGCGCACCCGCATCACGTCCGCGTCGTCCTGCACTTCTCCTCCGTAGACGCCCGAGATCGATCGAATCACGGCCTGGTGGCGCCCAAACACCTTCTCGAGCGCGAGGCTCATCTCCCCCACCGTCGCGCGCGCCCTGGCCGCGACGACGGCCTTGTCGAGGAGGTTCTCCCCCGACTCCGCGGCGCGCGTCAGCGCCGCGAGGGCCGCCTCCACGCGCGCGCCGTCGCGCGTCGCGCGGAGCTTCGAGAGCCGCTCGATTTGCACCTTCCGCACCGCGGCGTTGTCGACCTTGAGGACGGGGACCTCCTCCTCGTGATCGTTCCGGTATCGATTGACCCCCACGATGGTCTGACGCTTGGAGTCGATGCGCGCCTGGGTCCGCGCGGCGGCCTCCTCGATGCGCAGCTTGGGCAGCCCGGCCTCGATGGCCTTCACCATGCCACCGAGCGCGTCGACCTCGGCGATGTGCTCTCTCGCGCGCGCGGCGAGCGCCGCGGTGAGCGACTCGACGTAATGGCTGCCGCCCCAAGGATCCACCGGCCGCGTGACGCCGCTCTCGTGCATGAGCACGAGCTGCGTATTGCGCGCGATGCGCGCCGAGAAGTCCGTCGGGAGCGCCAATGCCTCGTCGAGCGAATTCGTGTGCAGCGACTGGGTGTGCCCCGCCGTCGCCGCCATGGCCTCGACGCAGGTGCGGACGACGTTCGAATACACGTCCTGCGCCGCGAGCGACCACCCCGACGTCTGGCAATGCGTGCGCAGCGCGAGGCTCTTCGGGTTCTTGGGCGCGAACTGGCTCATCAGCTCGGCCCAGAGGAGACGGCCGGCGCGCAGCTTCGCGACCTCCATGAAATACCCCATACCGATGCCCCAGAAGAACGACAGTCGCGGCGCGAACGCGTCGACGTCGAGCCCCGCGGCGATCCCGGTTCGCACGTATTCGATCCCGTCGGCGAGCGTGTAGGCGAGCTCGAGATCGGCCGTCGCCCCGGCCTCTTGCATGTGATAGCCGGAGATCGAGATGCTGTTGAACTTGGGCATCTCCTTCGCCGTGTACGCGAAGATGTCCGCCACGATCCGCATCGAGGGCGCGGGCGGATAGATATAGGTGTTACGGACCATGAACTCTTTCAAGATGTCGTTCTGAATGGTCCCGCTGAGCTTCGCCGCCGGTACGCCCTGCTCCTCGGCCGCGACCACGTAGAGCGCCATCGTCGGGAGCACCGCGCCGTTCATGGTCATCGAGACGCTCATCTGGTCGAGCGGAATGCCATCGAACAGGATGCGCATGTCCTCGATCGAGTCGATCGCGACGCCGGCCATGCCGACGTCACCGACGACCCGCGGGTGATCCGAGTCGTAGCCTCGGTGCGTGGCCAGATCGAAGGCGATGCTGAGGCCCTTCTGACCCGCCGCGAGGTTGCGTCGATAGAACGCGTTCGACTCCTCCGCCGTGGAGAAGCCCGCGTATTGCCGAATGGTCCACGGCCTCTCGACGTACATCGTCGCGTACGGTCCCCGCACGAAGGGCGGGAAGCCGGGCATCGTCTCCGCGGCGCCTGGGCCGGCCGCGTAGTGGCTCTTCTCCTCGATGCCCTCGGGGGTCGCGTGCCGCTCGTCGAGCCCGTGCGGGGTCGTGGACCACGACGCGGGCAGCGCGACGTCGTCGAAGCCGATCGAAATGGGCGAGCGGTTCACGCGAGCCTCCTGGTCGTCGCGGCCGCGCGTCTCCTGCGCTGCCGCACGCGCTGCAGCACCAGCGCGAGCGTGGCGAGCGCATCCACGCCGAGGAAGATCTCGAGATCCACCTTCTCCGCCGGAGCGTCGCCGGTGGGCGTTGCGCCCGACGCGAGCGCGGTCGCACGCCCAGCCAAGACGATCTGCGTCGAAGGATAGGCGCTCCGGATGGTGCGGATCGCCGCCTGCCCCATCGAGGCGTAGCGCTCGTCCGAGCTGCAGAGACAGACGACGTCGGCGGTCGACACCTCCGGCCCGGTCACGATCCACTTCGTCGCGACGGCGTCTGGGGAGTCGATGGACCGCACCACGAGCCCCCCGGCCTCGAAGAACCGTCGCGCGAATCCCTCGCGCGCGCGGTATTCGTGCGGCGCGCCGAGGCACGCGAGCACGACCTCGGGCCGCGTGCCTCCGGAGGAGAGCGTATCGGCCTCGTCTCTCACGGCCTCGAATCGCTGCGCGTCGCGCACGGGCTCGAGCTTCACCGCCCGCTCCGGCTCTCGACCGTCGGCGAGCCGCGCGCCGATGCCCGAGAGGCTCGCCCCCGCGAGCGCGAGCGCCTTGAGGTCATCCGTGCCGCGCTCGCCCCCGCTCGATCCGGTCGGCACCGCGATCGCCGCCGCGCGCTCTGCGCGCTCTGCCGCCTTCTCCCGGTCGAGGGCCGATCGCACGGGCGGCCTCGCGAGCTTCGTCTCGCCGACGAGAGCGAACTCGTTGACGCCGACCACGATCGAGCGACGCTTCGCGATCGCGCTCAGCCGAGCCTCGCGCGAAGCTTCGATGAGCCCCTGCGCGTGTCCGCTCGCCAGCGACTTCGTGAGCCCGCCGACCGCCTCGATCGCACGGAGCACGTCCCAGGCCCTTCTCGCGAGATCGTCCGTGAGCGCGTCGAGGTAAAAGGATCCGCCGGCGGGATCGAGCACGCGCGCGAGGTGCGACTCCTCTCGAAGCACGAGCTGCGCGTGCCGTGCGAGCCGCCGCGCCGTCGCGTCGCTCTCGCCGAGGGCCTCGTCGAACGCCGCCGTGACGAGCGCGTCGACCCCCCCGACGGCGAGCCCAAAGGCGTCGGTCGTCACCCGGATCATGTTCGCGTGCGGATCGCGCTGCGTGAGCCGACGCGCCGAGGTGCGACCCGAGACGAAGAGCGGCGCTGGCGCCTCGTCGCGCCCGAGGGCGCGCGCGAGCTTGCGATGGAGCAGCCGCAGCGCCCTCACCTTCGCGATCGTCAGGAAGACGTCGGCCGACGCGCTGATCTCGGCGAACGACACGTCGCCCCTCTCCGCCATCGCCGCGACCCCGAGGCCCAGCTCCTCGACGGCCGAGGCCCCTGCGTCGTGAAAGACGGCCGTGGAGACCGCGGGGCGCAAGGTGACGAGGTCGGCCCGCGCCTCCTCCGCGCGCAGCGACGCGAGGCTCCGCGGCAGCTCTCCCTCGCGCGCGAGCGTGCCGAGCGGATCCGAGGTCACGGCGACCTGCGTCCGGAGTCGCTCGCGCGGCGTCGCCTCGAGCGCGGCCTCGACCAGCACCGCGAGCGGAGCGGCGCTCGCGCCCCCTTCGAAGAAGACCTTCGTGCGAGAGAGATCGATCCCAGAGACGAGGGTCGCGACGTCGCCCGCCGTGACGACGGCCACGCCGTCCCTGCCGACGAGCTCGATCGCGCCGTCCCGCTGCCGGTCGATCCCGAGGCGCCCAGCCGCATCGAGCGCGAACGAGACGGCGTCCGCGCCGTCCTCGACCGCCTCGCGCGCGAGCGCGTTGGCTCGGCTGGGATCGGCGGCGACGACGCGCGACGTGACGAGCCACGTCCCCGGCGTCGCGCGCGCCGCGACCACGTTCGGATCGATCTTCGGCGAAGGCCCCGCGTAGAGCGGCTCGACGACGACGCCCTCGAGCGTCTTCTGGACGAGCTTCTCGAAGGGCTTGTCGCCGAGCTCTCGTTCTACACGCGCTCGCCAAGCGGCGAGATCCACAGGCGCAAACGTCGGTAGAGGCATGGGCTCTCGGTCCACGGCGAACGCCGCGGAGAAGGACCGTCCTATGCCTCAGCCACGCGCGGGCGCCAATGCCTCAGCCGCGGGCCCGCTGAGACGCCCTCACGCGCCGAACGCCTTCTTCCAGGCGGTTCGAGCGAGCGCTCCGGCCGCGCCGAGCTTGGTGGTGAGCGAGCGCGCGTAGATCGTCTGGATGACGCCCTTCGCGAGCTCGTAGTCGAGCGGACCCACCGGGTAGAGCTTCGCCGGGGCGCCGAACGGCAGGCGGTCGGTCAGGACCGCCTTCGCGTTGCAGCACGCGCGGATCCCCTCGCGCCCGTTGAGGCGACCGAAGCCCGACCCACGGACGCCACCGAACGGGAGATCCATCGCCATGTAGGTGAGCCCGAAGTCGTTCACGCTCGTCCCGCCGGCCACGATCTCGCGCGCCATGCGCTCCGCGCGACCGCGGCTCTTCGTCATCACGGTCGCGGAGAGCCCGTACTGCGTCTCGTTGGCGCGTCGGATCGCCTCGTCCTCGCCCTCGACGCGCATGATCACCATCACCGGCCCGAACGTCTCCTCCTCGAGGATCGCCATGCCGGGCTTCACGTCGACGAGGATCGTCGGCGCGAAGAAATCCCCGGTGTCGCGGTGGTTGCGCTTGCCGCCGACGAGCACGCGCGCCCCCTTCTTCACTGCGTCGTCGACCAGCCGCTCCACGATCTCGATCTGGTGCGGGCTCGTCATCGCGCCGACGTCCACCGTCCCGCGGAGCGGCGGCCCTTGGCGCAGCTCCTTCGTGAGATCGACCACGCGCGACAGGAACGCGTCGTAGACCTTGTCGAACACGAAGAAGCGCTCGGAGGCGAGACAGTTCTGCCCCGCAGCGATGAACGAGCCGGCGAGCGCGCCGTGCGCCGCCTGCTCGACGTCCGCGTCGTCGCACACGATGAACGCGTCCTTGCCCCCGAGCTCGAGGATGAGCGGCGTGAGGTTCTTCGCGCTCTCGGCGATCACCTTACGCCCGTTCGCCATCGAGCCGGTGAAGATGATCTTGTCGACGCCGGACGACACGAGCGCGCGGCCCGTGTCGGCGAAGCCGTTGACGACCTGCACGAGGTCCTTGGAGAACCCCGCCTTCTCGAACGCCTCGTCGAAGATCCGCTGGAACCGCGCGCTCGACCACGCCACGTACTCGCTCACCTTCACGACGACCGCGTTGCCCGCGAAGAGCGCCGGGATCGTCGGCCCGAGGATGTTCTGCATCGGGTAGTTCCACGGGCAGATGACGCCGATCACCCCGAGCGGCACGTACTCGATCGTCGCGCGCTTGTGCATGAAGAGCCCGGCCGGCACGTGCTCGGTCGCGAGCGCCTTCTCGCCGTGGGCCATCGTGTGGCGGAGCTTCTCGCACACGGTCCAGATCTCGCCGAGCATCGCGTTCTCGCGCGTCTTGCCCGCGTCGCGCACCACGACCTCGACGAGCTCGTCGGCGTGCCGGAGCACGTGATCGAGGATGTGCCCCAGCACCCTCCGGCGCTCGTCGAACGACGTCTTCGACCACGCGGCCTGGGCTCGCCGCGCCCGCGCGACGCGCTCACGCACGTCGGCCGGCGTCGAGACCGGCACCTCGCCGAGCCGCTCGCGCGTCGACGGGTCGAAGCAAGTGATCGTGGCGGGCTGCGCGGCGGCGCCGGGCTCGGAGCGATCCGGGCTCCCGATGGCATGGGTCGACGTGGACATGGGGGCCTCATAGCGAGCCCACGGCGCCGCGTCACGCCCCCCGAATCACATGTTGCGCCGGTACTGCCCGCCGACCTGGTAGAGCGCGCCGGACACCTGCCCGAGCGTCGTGACCTTGCAGACCTCCATCAGCGACTCGAACACGTTCCGGCCGTCCACGGCCGCGCGCGCGAGCCCGCGCAGCGCCTCGCCGGCGACGCGGGCGTTGCGCGCCTGGAACGCGTCTCGGCTGCGGATCGCGTAGTCCTTCTCTTCACGCGTCGAGCGGATGACCTCCTGGGGGATCACCGTGGGCGATCCCTTCGGATCGAGGAACGTGTTCACGCCGACGATGGGCAGCTGCCCGTCGTGCTTCAGCGTCTCGTAGTAGAGCGACTCCTCCTGGATCTTCGTGCGCTGGTACATGCGCTCCATCGCGCCGAGCACCCCGCCGCGCTCGCTGATGGCGCGGAACTCCGCGAGGACGGCCTGCTCGACGAGGTCGGTGAGCTCGTCGATGATGAAGGCTCCTTGGAGCGGGTTCTCGTTCTTGGCGAGCCCGAGCTCCTTGTTGATGATGAGCTGGATCGCGAGCGCGCGACGGACGCTCTCCTCGGTAGGCGTCGTGATCGCCTCGTCGTAGGCGTTCGTGTGGAGTGAGTTGCAGTTGTCGTAGAGCGCG
The DNA here is from genome assembly GCA_964467935.1 of uncultured Polyangiaceae bacterium. Classification (GTDB taxonomy): domain Bacteria; phylum Myxococcota_A; class Polyangia; order Polyangiales; family Polyangiaceae; genus CAYYKK01. The sequence goes on along the minus strand of CAYYKK010000211.1, from coordinate 5,033 downwards.
TAGAGCGCCTGCAGCGTCGTGCGGATGTCGTTGAAGCTGATCTCCTGCGCGTGCAGGCTGCGGCCAGAGGTTTGTATGTGGTATTTGAGCTTCTGCGAGCGATCGTTGCCGCCGTATTTGTGTTTGATCGCCTTCGCCCAGATGCGCCGCGCCACGCGCCCGATGACCGAATATTCGGGATCGACGCCGTTCGAGAAGAAGAAGCTCAGGTTCGGGGCGAAATCGTCGATGCTCATCCCGCGAGAGAGGTAATACTCCACGTAGGTGAAGCCGTTCGCGAGCGTGAACGCGAGCTGGGTGATGGGGTTCGCTCCGGCCTCGGCGATGTGATAACCGCTGATGGAGACCGAATAGAAGTTACGCACCTTGTGATCGATGAAGTACGACTGGATGTCGCCCATCATCCGCAGCGCGAACTCGGTCGAGAAGATGCACGTGTTCTGCGCCTGATCCTCCTTGAGGATGTCGGCCTGCACGGTGCCGCGCACCTGCGAGAGCGTGTGGGCTTTGATCTTCTCGTAGGTCTCCTTCGGCAGCACCTCGTCGCCGCTCACCCCCAGCAAGAGGAGACCGAGCCCGTCGTTGCCCTCCGGGAGATCTCCCTGATAGCGAGGCCGCGGGACGCCCCGCTCGGCGTAGATCGCCTCGATCTTCGCCTCGACCTCGTCGACGAGCCCCTCGTTCCGGACGTGGATCTCGCACTGCTGATCGATCGCGGCGTTCATGAAGAAGCCGAGCAGGATCGGCGCGGGCCCGTTGATGGTCATCGACACGCTCGTCGACGGATCGGCCAGGTTGAACCCCGAATAGAGCTTCTTCGCGTCGTCGACGTTCGCGACGCTGACGCCGGAGTTGCCGACTTTGCCGTAGATGTCCGGCCTCTGATCGGGATTCTCGCCGTAGAGGGTCACCGAGTCGAACGCGGTCGACAGGCGCTTCGCCGGCATCCCGGTGGAGAGGTAATGGAAGCGCTTGTTCGTCCGCTCGGGACCGCCCTCGCCGGCGAACATGCGCGCGGGATCCTCCCCCTCGCGCTTGAGCGGGAACACGCCCGCGGCGTACGGGAACTCCCCGGGCACGTTCTCCGTGAGGAGCCAGGTGAGCACGTCGCCCCAATCGTGATAGCGAGGCAAGGCCACCTTCGGGACGCGCGTCCGAGAGAGTGACTCGGTGTAGAGGTCCTGTTGAATGACCCGGTCGCGCACCTTGTATTGGTATTTGTCCGCGCGATAGCGGCGTCGGAGCTCGGGAAAGCCGCGCAGCCAGGTGCGGCACTCGTTGTCCATCCGCTCGACGGTCTCTTGATACCGATCGAGCAGGTCGTCCACGCCCGCGACGTCCCCTGCGCGCGCCGCGAGCGCCGGCAGCACCTCGTCGCCGAGGGGCTCTCCTCGGAGCACCGCGATCGCCCCCGCGAGCTTGTACGCGTCCCGCGCGCGCTCGGCCTCGCGCCGGACGAAGGCGTCGTAGCGATCGCTCTCCTCGCCGATCTCGGCGAGGTATCGCACGCGCTCGGGCGGGATGACGCCGCTCCGGTCGCCGCGCGCCACCGGCGCGGCGACCTTCGAGTCGAAGCGGACCCCCGTCTTCTTCGACACGGTCTCGATGACCTTCCGATAGAGGGCGTTCATCCCGGGGTCGTCGAACTGCGACGCGATCGTGCCGAAGATGGGCAGCTCCTCGTCGGGCGCGGAGAACGCTTGGTGGTTCCTCTTGTATTGCTTGCGCACGTCCCGCAGCGCGTCGAGGCTGCCGCGCTTGTCGAACTTGTTGATCGCGATCACGTCGGCGAAGTCGAGCATGTCGATCTTCTCGAGCTGCGTCGCGGCGCCGTACTCGCTCGTCATCACGTAGAGCGACACGTCCGAGTGGTCGGTGATCTCCGTGTCGCTCTGGCCGATGCCGCTCGTCTCGACGACGACGAGATCGAAGGCCGCGGCCTTCACGATCTCGATCGCCTCGCGGACGTGGCGTGAGAGCGCCAGGTTCGACTGTCTCGTCGCGAGCGACCGCATGTAGACGCGCGGGCTCTGGATGGCGTTCATCCGAATGCGATCGCCGAGCAGCGCGCCTCCGGTCTTGCGCTTCGACGGGTCGACCGAGATGACCGCGATGGTCTTGTCGGAGAAGTCGGCCAGATAGCGGCGCACGAGCTCGTCGACGAGGGAAGACTTGCCCGAGCCGCCGGTCCCCGTGACGCCGAGCACGGGCACCTTCGCGTCGCCGAGCAGCGCCGACAGCTCGCGGCGGAGCGCGTCGCCGAGCTCGGGGTGGTTCTCCGCGAACGTGATGAGCTGCCCGATGCGCTTCGGATCGCGCGCCTTGAGGAGCCTCGTGTCACCGAGGAGCCCGCCCGGCGACGAGGCGGGCGCGCCCCCGAGCGGCGGCGTCGCGAGGGCGGGAGGGAGGCCTCCGCGCGGCTCGAAATCGCACTTCGAGAGGAGGTCGTTGATCATGCCCTGGAGCCCCATCGCCCGCCCGTCGTCCGGCGAGTAGATGCGATCGATGCCGTAGCGATGCAGCTCCTCGATCTCGCTCGGCAGGATGGTGCCGCCGCCGCCGCCGAAGATGCGCACCTCGGCGCCGCGCTCCTCGAGCAGGTCGTGCATGTACTTGAAGTACTCGACGTGGCCGCCCTGGTAGCTCGTGACCGCGATCCCTTGCGCGTCCTCTTGGATCGCGCAGTCGACGATCTCCTGCACGCTGCGGTTGTGACCGAGGTGAATGACCTCGGCCCCCGACGACTGGAGGATGCGCCGCATGATGTTGATCGCGGCGTCGTGCCCGTCGAAGAGCGACGCCGCGGTGACGATGCGGACGTGATGGGTGGGACGGTACGGGGCAGCGGTAGGCGGCATGTCGATCCCTCGACCGCCATTTAGCACCGGCGAGCCCAAATGGGAGCAGGCCTCGACGCACGTAGTACGCTCATCATATGATACCCATACGATGTCCTCGAAAGCCGATCAGAAAGCCCGCTCTCACACGACGATCCTCGCTTCGGCCGAGCGTCTGCTTCGGGCTCGTGGGGCCTCGGGCGCGAGCGTCGCCGAGGTCATGAGCGGCGCGGGCCTGACGGTCGGTGGCTTCTACGCGCATTTCGCGAACAAGGACGAGCTCGTCGGCGAGGCGCTCGAGGCGTGCGGCCGCGAGATGCGCGCGAAGCTCCTCGCGGGGCTCGAGGACTGGGCGCCGCCGGACCGCGTCGAGATGATCCTCCGCCGCTACCTTTCGCGGACGCACCGCGAGGACGTCGAGGGCGGCTGCGCGCTGCCGGCCTTCCTCGGTGACGTGGTCGCGCGCGGCGTCCACCAGTCGGATCTCGCGCGCGAGATCGCGACGCTCGCCGACGCGATCGAGGCGCATCACCCGCCCATCGCCTCGGCGCCGCGCCGCCAGCGCGCCCTCGCCGCGATCGCGCTCATGATCGGGGGCTTGAGCCTCTCGCGCGCCCTCCGCGGCACCGCGCTCTCCGACGAAATCTTGAAGGCGTGCCGCGCGTACGGCCGCGCTGCGATGCGCGGCTACCTCGCGGACTCCGGCGAGAGCGCGACCTAGCGTTCGTCGTCCGGCACCGAGCCGATGGCGCCGTCGCATGTCCAAGCGAGGCGCGGTTTCGGCTATCGTCGCGGCGGGGCCGTGGCCCCGTGACGAGACGCGAGCGAGCCATGAGCCAAGACGACGACCGAGAGCGCGCGAAGCACCTCCGCGCCGAAATCACGCGCCACGATCGGCTCTACCACGAGCTCGACCGCCCCGAGATCACCGACGCCGAATACGACGCGCTCTTCCGCGAGCTCAAGGCGATCGAGGCTCGTCACCCGTCGCTCGTGACGGCGGACTCGCCCACCCAGCGCGTCGGCGCCGCGCCGAACGAGCTGTTCGCCCCCGTCCAGCACTCGCAGCGGCTGCTGTCGCTCGACAACGCCTTCGACGACGAGACGCTCGACGCCTGGTACGAGCGCGTGGAGAAGGGGCTCGGTCGCTCGCCGAGCCTCGTGTGCGAGCCGAAGATCGACGGCCTCTCGATCGCGGTCGTCTACGAGCGGGGACGCTACGTCCGAGGCGCGACGCGGGGCGACGGCGCGACCGGAGAAGACGTGACCCCGAACGTCGCCACCATCGCGACGCTGCCGAAGAAGCTCCGAGGGCACGCGCCCGAGTGGCTCGAGATCCGCGGCGAGGTGTTCCTGTTCTCCAAGGACTTCGCGGCGCTCAACGCGCGGCTGCGCGAGGCAGGCAAGCAGACCTTCGCGAACCCGCGCAACGCCGCCGCAGGGGCGCTCCGCCAGAAGGATCCGAACGTGACGCGCGAGCGCCCGCTCGCCATCTACCTGCATGGCATCGTTCGCGTCGAGGGTCGCTCGTTCAAGAGCTACCTCGAGGCGATGAAGGCCTGCGCCGAGCTCGGTCTGCCCATTCATCCGCTCTCGCGCCCCGCAGCCACGCTCGACGAGGCGAAGGCGTTCATCGCGCAGATGGCCGAGCAACGGAGCCGTCTCGACCACGAGATCGATGGCGTCGTGATCAAGGTCGACGACTTCGCGGCGCAAGGCGAGCTCGGCGCCACGTCGAAGGCGCCGCGCTGGGCGATCGCGTACAAGCTGCCGCCGGAGCAGGCCGAGACGACGCTGAACGACATCCAGGTGAGCATCGGCCGAACCGGCGCGGCGACGCCCTTCGCCGTCCTCGAGCCCGTGCGCGTCGGCGGCGTGACCGTGCAGATGGCGACGCTCCACAACGAAGACGAGATCGCGCGCAAGGATCTCCGGATCGGCGACCGCGTCGTCGTCCAGCGCGCGGGCGACGTCATCCCGGAGGTCGTCGGCCCGGTCGTCGCCAAGCGCACGGGGAGCGAGCGCGCCTTCGTCATGCCCGACGTGTGCCCCAACTGCCAAGCCCCGCTCGAGCGAAAGGCCGAGGAGGCCGTCCGCCGCTGTCACAACGTGGACTGCCCCGCGCAGACGTGGGGCCGCATCGTTCACTTCGGCTCGCGCGGCGCGATGGACATCGAGGGCCTCGGCGAGCAAACC
>CAYYKK010000210.1:0-12828 GCA_964467935.1 uncultured Polyangiaceae bacterium | reverse complement strand
GGTTGACGATGCGCTTCTCCATCTCCTCCGGCGGGAGCCCGCCGTAGTTCCAGATGACGGAGACGACGGGGATGTCGATGTCCGGGAAGATGTCCGTCGGCATCCGCAAGATCGTGAGCACGCCCACGATCACGATGAGGAGCGACATGACGATGAAGGTGTAGGGGCGCTTGAGCGCGATGCGTACGAGCCACATGGGCTTCTCGCCGACCTTCTGCGAAGGGCGTCACCCGAAGGGGCGCCGCCGAGCCGCGTGGAGCATGTTCCCCAAGGTCATCATATGTCCAATAGTTATTCGTGCATCGCGTGATACCTATTGGGTATGGAGCTCCGGCACCTCCGCTACTTCCTCGCCGTGGCCGAAGAGCAGCACTTCGGACGCGCCGCCGCGCGGCTCCGCATCGCGCAGCCCCCGCTGAGCAGGCAGATCCACGATCTCGAGGCGGAGATCGGCGCCGCGCTGTTCGTCCGATCCAACCGCGGCGTGTCCCTGACCGCGGCCGGCGACGCGCTCGTGCTCCACGCGCGGCGCGTGTTCGAGGCGCTCGACCTCGGCGTCCGCGAGGCGAAGCGGGCCGACGCCGGCGAGACGGGGCGCCTCGTGGTCGGCTACCTCGCCTCGCTGACCTACAGCGGGATCACGGAGCTCTTGCGAGCGTTCCGCGCGAAGCGTCCAGGCGTCGAGATCGCGCTGCGAGAGATGCCGCCACAGGATCAGATCGCCGCCCTCCGCGACGAGGCCATCGACGTGGGCTTCGTTCGCGCGCCGGTCGACGACGCGGCGATCGCGCACCAGCTCGTACGGCGCGAGACGCTCGTCGTCGCGCTCCCCGCGGGCCACGCGCTCGCGCGCAAGAAGCGCATCGCGCTCGGTCTCCTGTCGAAGGAGCCGTTCGTGATCTTCCCGCGGAGAAGGGGCCAGGCGTTCTTCGATCAGCTGATGCTGCTCTGCCGCGACGCGGGCTTCATCCCGAAGATCGTGCAGGAGGCGCCGCAGCTCGACGTCGTGAGCCTCGTCGCGGCCGGCTTCGGCGTCTCGATCGTGCCCGACTCGATCCGGAACGTCGGCGGTCACGGCTTCGTCCTGCGCCCCATCGTCGGCTCGCCCTCGGCCGATCTCCTCGTGGCGTGGCGTGTCGACGATCGATCGCCCGCGCTCGCGGAGTTCCTCTCGTTCGTGCGCGGCATGGGCGTTCGCCGCGCTCGTCCGATGACGCGCTCGCCCGGAGAGGCTCCCGTCCCCCGCGGAGTCGCCGTATAGTGCTCGGGTGGCGGCACCCGGAGGAACCGACGACGCGGGCGGCGGCGATCGCGCGGCGAGGATCCTCGCGCGGCTCGCGCACCGCTTCGCCGACCGCGAGGCGATCCTCTGGCGAGGGGGCCTCGACGAAGGTCGGTGGACGGCGCTCGAGCAGGAGCTGCTCGCCGATCTCGACGGGGCGCCGCCGGCGAAGCTCGCGGCCTTCGCGAGGGCGTTCGTCGCGGCGAGGCTGGAGCTGACGCAGGGCGGAGCTTCCGCGGCGCCGTCGCCAGAGGAGCACGGGAAGGAGCGCGGATCGGTGACGCCCCCGTCGACGGACGAGGCCGCCCCGACCCTCCCCAAGGGCGCGGCCTCCCTCGCCGCGCGCTTCGGCTCGACGGCGCCGCTCGGCACGCCGCGCCACGCGAGCCTCGAAGCTCCGCTCGGCGCGACCCCTTCGGACGAGGCCAAGCCACCCTCGTCGAGCGAGCCGGAGGCGGTCAGCGCGACGCTGCACGCGGGCTCGCGCCGGTCGCGAAGCGCTCCTCCGAAGAAGTGAGCCACGCGGCGAGCGGCGCCGCGTCGGGCTCCTCGCTTCGTCGGTACGCCTCGACGAGGCTCGCCCCGAGCCTCGCTTCTCCCGGCGACGCGAGGCCGCGCGCGAGATCGAGGCCGAAGCCGCTCGCGAACGCGTAGCGAGGCGGCGTCTCGCTCGCGCGCAGCAGCGATCCGCGGTGTACGAGGTGCTCGAGCACGTGCTCGACGTCCTCGGCCTCGCGGCCCGCGACGAGCGCGCGCACGCCATCGAGGGGAAAGGCGCGGCCGAACATCGCCGACGCGCGGAGCACCCAGCGCGCGAGCGGCGAGAGCCGATCGAACGGCACGTCCTCGGCGGGAGCGTCGACGACCACGCTCGGCCAACCGGGCAGCAACGTCGACTCGGCGCGGCCTCGCGAGAAGTGCCCGACGACGAGAGAGAGGGCGCGCGCGGCGGCGAGCTCCTCGAGCACGGTCGCGCTCGACGGGTCGCACCACGGCGCGTCCTCGAGGACGACGATGAGCCTCCGCGCGCCCTCGACGTCGCTCGCCGCGCCGAGACGCGACCCCAGAAGGCGACGCGAGATGCCGTCGAAGCCGCGTCCTTCGAGCGCCTTCGCGAGCGCGCGCGCGTGGCTGCCCGGCGTCGCCGTGTGGGACGGATCGCAGCTCAGGAAGACGACGTCCGCAGGCGCTTGGATTTCGGCGAGGAGGATGGCGACGGCGGACGCGGCCTCCGTCGCCGTTCCCGCGAACGAGCCGACGAGGCTCACCGACCCCGAGCGGAGCGCGTACCTCAGCGCTCGCCGCACCGGCCCGAGGCTCCGCGGCGCGCGCTCGGGCGCCGCGAGCCAGAGCAACCGCACGAGGGCTTCGATGCCGTCGCTCGGACGGTCGCCGGGCTCGTGCGAGAGCATCGACTCGAGCAGCGCCGCCGTGGCTCCGCGGATGCCGGCCCCCCGCACGTCGAGCGGCGGCTCCCGGATCCCTCGCGCGATCGACGACACCGTGCGCTGGTAGGCGCGGCGGCCGGTGAGGCACTCGAAGAGGACCACGCCGAGGGAGAAGACGTCGGTGCGGGCGTCGACGACGGGCTGCCCCTTCAGCTGCTCGGGCGCCATGTAGCCGAGCGTGCCGACGAGATCGCCCTGCGCGGTGGTCGAGCCCGTCGTCACGTCGAGGGAGCGGGAGAGACCGAAGTCGAGGAGCTTGATCTCGCCGCGCGCGCTCACGACGATGTTTCCGGGCTTCACGTCCCGATGGACCCAGCCGCCGAGGTGGATCGTCGCGAGCGCGCTCGCCACGCGGCGCGCGAGCGAGAGGCTCCTCGCCTCGTCGAGGGCGCCCTGCTGGAGGAGCGCGACGAGCGGCTCGCCGTCGACGAGCTCCATCGCCAGGAACGGCTCTTCTTCGGAGCCGTGACCGACGTAGCCGATCACGCTCGAGCACACGACGGAGGCGACCGCTCGGACCTCGCGCTCGAAGCGGGAGTCGGTCGCGCCCGGCGCGCCGATGTGCGGGAGCTTCACGGCGACCTCGCGGCCCGTCTCGAGATCGAGCGCGCGGTAGACCGTGCCCATGCCGCCCCACGAGAGCCGCTCGCCGAGCCGGAAGCGACCACCGACCACCTGATCGCCGATCGCGAAGCCCGCCTCGGTCGTGGTCGGTCCATCCTCGATGTCGAAGCCGCCCCCCATCGAGAGACGGAGGATAGGCGTTCGCGCGCCGCTCGCGCAGAAAACTCGCCTCGAGCGCGCCGCTCGATCCATGGTGCCGGAGGATGTGCAGGATGCTGGGCCTCGTCGCCGCTCGGCCGATCGCGCTCACCGCGCTGTTGGTCGACGCCCCTCGCAGCCTCGCGGCGCTCTCGCACGAGCACCCCGACGGCTGGGGCATCGCCGCTCGCGTGGACGGCGCGTGGACGATCGACAAGAGTGAGCGGTGCGCGGCGGCGTGCGCTCGGTACGCGGGGGTCGCGCGCGCGGCGAGCGCGAGCCTCGTCATCGCGCACGTGCGTCAGAAGACCGTCGGCCCGACCTCGCTCGCGAACACGCACCCGTTCCGGCGAGGCTCCTTCGTGCTCGCCCACAACGGGACGCTGCGCGCCACGGGCGCCGTCGAGGCGCAGACGTCCTCGCGCCGCCTCGCCGAAGTGGAGGGAGAGACCGACAGCGAGCGCCTCTTCGCGTTCGTGATGAGCCGCGTCGACGAGCTCGGCGACGTCGAGCGAGGCGTCGTGGCGGCGGTCCGCGCGCTCCATCGCCTCGACGACGTGGGCGCGGTGAGCTTCCTCTTCTCCGACGGCGAGGAGCTCTTCGCGCATCGGCTCGGTCGCACGCTCTACGCCCTCGAGCGCGGTGACGACGGGCGCCGCACGCGCAGCGTCGCGATCGCGAGCGAGCGGCTCACCGACGAGGCGTGGCGCGAGATCGACCAGGGATCGCTCGTATCGATCCGCAGCGGCCCGCGGCCCACCGTGCGCGCGCACGCGATCGGATGAAGAGGCTCACTCCCAGCGCGTCGTGATGTCGGCTCGGGTCGGCGTGAGCTTCGAGAGACGCACCTCGGGCGATCGCGCCCCAGCCGCCTCGGCCGCCGCGCGCAGCGCGATCACCATGTTCCCGAGCGTCACTTCGTCGTGCAGATGCGCGGGAAAGTGCAGCGCCAGCTCGGCGCTCTTGCCCACCATCGCGAGGAGCTCGAGCCGACTGCCGCGCCGGAACGCGCCCCAACGATTCGAGACGCCGTTGAAGAGCCGCTCTGGCGAGACGACGAGGAAGAGGACGCGATAGAGCGGGCTCTGGAGCAGCTTTTTGTTGCGATCGTAGACCCACGCCTCGAACTCCCGCCGCGGGACCGAGGCCTGGTACGCCATCATGAGCGCGTTGAACGACACCTCGCTCACCCAAGCGTTGGGCAGCGGCGGGCGCTCGGCGAGCTCGCGCAGGCTCGCGGGCATCCCGCGGAGATCGGGTGGGGGCCCAGGGGGCTTCGCCTCGAGCGCGCTCTTCATGACCGACCCCTTGAGGAGGCACTCGGGGTACGAGGCCTCCGCGTCGGGAAGGCGCGCGAGGTAGCGGCGCCAAAGCGGAACGTCGGGTCGGTCCGTCACGCCCGCATCGATACGCCACGTGAGGACCGGAGAGAAGCGTGGCCGATGGGCCGAGGGCGCGGCTCCGGGGCCCGCGTCCGACGTGATCGTCGCGCGCCGCGCTCACGCGAAGCCGCCTTCACGCGCGCACGAACGCCTCGATCTCGGCCTCGTAACGCGATGGATCCGAGGGCAGGAGAGCCACGTGGCGCGCGCCCGGGAACCGCACGACCCGCGGCGAGACCCCGAGCGCCCGCCGCGCCGAGGCGTAGCGCTCGACGTCGTCGACCGTCACGAGCGTGTCGGCTTCGCCCACCAGGTAGAGCTCCTTCACGCGCGCGTCGTGCGCCGCGACGCGTCCGCTCGCCGAGAGCATGCGCTCGACCCCCCCGCGTGACACCGCGTGGTAGCCGCGGAACACGGCGCGGAGGAGCGGCGTGAGACCCGCGACGTGCTCCCGCGGACGGAGCCCGAGGCGCTTCGCGACGAACGGCGTCGTACCGCGCGCGAACCGGTCGGCGAACCCCGCGGCGCTCGTCACCGAGTGGAGCCCAGGCGACGAGTCGAGCACGATCCCCGAGAGCGCAGCGCGCACGCGCCGGCCCGCCGGCCCCCGATCGAGCACCTCGAGCACGCGCGAGAGCGCGATGAACCCGTTGTCGCTGAAGAGGTGGATGAAGAGCGGCGCGGGCGCGGCGCGCAAGAGAGGCGCGAGCGCGGCGTCCATGCGCGCGGCGTACGACGCCGGCCGCAAGAGCCCGTCCGACACGCGCGCGATGAAGAGGTGCGGAGCCAAGCCGAGCCGCTCGTGGAGCGCGGCGTAGGGCGCGAGCTCTCGGGCGCTCGACATCCCCCAGCCGAGGAGGAGCGAGCGCCCGCGCGCCCCGGTCCTCACTTCTTCGCGAGCGACTTGCAGGCTTCCTTGAGCGCGTTGACGTCCGCCTCGCTCTCGCGCGGCGTGACCGTGTAGCAGGTGACGTCCTTGCCGCCCGCCTTCATCACGATCGAGAAGCTGTAGTCCTTGGTCGAGCCGATCTCGTTCGTCCACTCGAGCGCGTCGGCGCTGTCGGTCGTGAACGTGATCTTCGCCTTGGCCGCCTCCGCGCCCTTCTGGAGGTTCGTCTTCAGCTCCTTCAGGTTCACCTTCGAGAGCTTGAACGCCAAGTCGAACGAACCGGGGCCCGACACCTTCTTCGTGACGATGCGCGCGCCGCCGAGGTCTTCCATCACGTCCGCGTCGGCCGGGCCCTTCGCGCTCCAGCCTTTGAAGGCCGCGCCGGCCTTGGAGAGGTCCTTGTCCGTGAGCTCGACCTTCGCCTCGGGGGCGGGGGCGGCGGACGGGGTCGCGCTCGCAGCCGGCGTCGCCGACTTGGCGGCCATGGGCGCAGCGCTCTTCGCGCCGTCCGCGGCCTTCGCCGAGCCCGACGCGGCCGGCGCCGCGTTGTCGCTCGACCCGCACGCGAGCGCGAGCGCCGAGAGGGAGATGCAGGAGACGAGGAGGGTCACCGAGGTCTTCATGTCTCCTCGGTAGTCCAAGGGCGCGACCCCATCAATACGGATGCGCGGGGTAGCCCGCCGCCGCCGCGTATTCCTTGTACGCCATGAGGACGACGTCGTCGTACTGGCTGTTGTATTGGGTGCAGCTCTTCGTGCTGCCGTAGCTGTTGTAATCGCCGATCGCCATCATCGTGTACTGGTCGTCGGTGCATCCGGAGAACTTCGCCTTCTCCTGCGCGCGGTTGTCGACGATGCCGGACACGCCCAGATCGACGTTGATGCTCGGGTTGAAGATGGATCCCGCCCACCCCGCCGCCGCCATGTCGGTCGTCATGTTCGGGTGACCATTCGGAAGGAGACCTTCGCCGTTCGGCACGCCGCCGCACGCGGGCACGACCTGCATCAGCCCGAGACAGCCCGCCTCGGAGGCGGTCCAGCCCGAGGGGATCATGCACGGCGCGTTGGGGCACCCCACGGACGTCTGGTCGAAGCGCGACTCGACGTAGATGATCGCCTTCACGATCATGGGATCGGGCATGCCGTACTTCGTCGACGCGGTGAGGATCTCGCAGTCGAACGCGTCGACGCTCACGCCCGTCTGCTGCGCGACGAGGCCGGTCTTCAGCGGATCGGTGGCGCAAGGCGCCGCGCCGGTCCCCGTCGAGCCGGTCGGGCTCGTGGTCGACGAGCCGGCCCCGCTCGTCACGCCGACCGCGCTCGTGGAGCCGCTCGCGCCGCTCCCGCCGGTGTCTCCGCCGCCGCCGCAGCCCAGCGAAAAGAGCGCGGCTGCCGCGCCCGAAAGCGCGATGTCCCAAGCTCGGCTCGTGCTCATCGCTCGACGATAGCGGGTTCGCCGCCTCGCCGGCGCGCGCTTTCAGCCGACGAGCTTGAACATCTCGACGGCGTCGTCGCCGTTCGCGTACGCGCGCTCGACCTGCTGGAGCGGGAGGAACCCGCCGCGCACGAACAACCTCCGCGCGAAGCGGTTCGTGCGCGCGGTCATGAGCGTCATCACGACGGCGCCGGCGTCGCGCGCGACGCGCTCGGCCTCCTCCAAGAGGAGCCGGCCCGCGCCGCGCCGCTGCTCCTCGGGGTCGATCGCGATGGCGTCGAGGCGACCGACGGCCGGCGCTTCCCAGGGCCCGAAGGGCTTGCCCAGCGGCGCGACCTCCACGATGGCGAAGCCGATGGGCCGCGAGGCCTCCTCGGCGACGATCATCCGCGCGCTCGGGCTCGCCATCATGCCGGCGAGCGAGCGGCCCGGATCGCGCGACCAGCGCGCGAAGACGCGGCGACCGACGCGGAGGACGAACGGCTCGTCGCTCGGGCGAGGTGGGCGGAAGCGGAGATCGAGGTGGGCGCGACGCACGCCGACGAGCATAGCCCTTCGCCGGCGTCCCGCCACGGGGGCGAACGTCGCCCGAACGAGGCCCGAGAGGGCGCGACGAGCCGGGCGCCGCGCGCGAAGGTCGTTCAGTTGCCCAGCGAGAGCAGCTTGAGCGCGGCGATGTTGACCTTGTTGAAGCGCGAGGTGCCGCCGGTGCCCCCGTAGAGCAGGAAGTGCTGGAGCTCGGACATGTTGAAGCTGTCCGCGTCCTCGCGGATGACGATCGTGTAGGGCTTTCCGGCCTGGAGCGTGACGCGCACGAAGCTCGAGTCGCGCCAATCGTCCCACGTCGCCAGCTGCGGCATCACGAGCTCGCCGCCGCCCACCAAGGTCGCGCCGTCGTAGACCTGAATGGCCTTCACCCCGCACGTGATCCCCGTGGTGAAGTCCCCGGCGCCGTTGCCCGCGTCGACCTGGAGCAGATACGCGCCCGACGTCGCGGGGACGACGTTCGTCACCGTGAGCGTGTCCGTCGGGTTGCCCCAATCGTCGTAATGGCCCTTGCCGTGGCTCGTCGACCAAGTGCCGCCGTTCGCGACGAACGTCGAGGCGTCGATCGTCGTGACGCGCGTCGCGCCCGGCCCCCAATTGCAGACCGGTCGCGCGTGCTGAGACGCGTTCCCGGAGACCTTGAAGACCGCCTCGACCGCGTAGCAGTGCGTCTTGGTGACCCAATCGGTGCTCTGCGGATCGGCGAAGCTGGTGGTCGTCCCGGGCAGGGCCGAGGCGATCTGGACGCCGTCGCGATAGACGTCGAAGGTCACGTCGGAGGCCGCCTCGCCGTTCGGATCCCAGGTCACCGTGAGCCCGCCGCCGACGACGCCGACGCTCGTGATGTTCGGGTTCTTCGGGCCGAAGAGGTTTCGATAGTCGGTCACGTCCGCGTCCGAAATGAGCCGCGCCGTCTGGGTCGAGAGCGCGCCGCCCGCGAGATCGACCTCGATGAGGCTGCCGTCCACGAGGTCCGTCGGCGCGAGGTAGCCGGTCCCCACGTCTTTGCCGTCGAGGCGCACCGCGGCGACGTCGAGCATCCCGTCGCCCGTGTCGGCAGGCGGCAGATGGATCTCCACGCTGATCCGCTTTCCCTTGTAGTGAAAATGGCTGAGGGCGATCGAGTCGGCTCCGGCGAAGAGCGTGGCGCGCATCTGGCGCGTCACGTGGGGCGAGAACCGAATCCCCGTCTGCGAAGCGTCGAGCCCGAACACCACGTCTTGCACCATCGACAAGTACCCGGCGACCGACCAGAGCTGTCGCTGCGAGTTCACGACAGGCCCCGAATAGGCCCCGTCGTCGACGTAGTTCGCGCCGGTCGTCACCTCGAAGTTCTCCATGTTGGAGAGGTTCATCGCCGCGCCGCGCATGAGCGAGCGCACGTCGAGATCGATCGCCTGCGGGTTCCCCACCTTCGCGGCGGCGCGCAGCCAGAACGCCGTCGCGAAGGGCCATATCGCGCGGTTGTGGTAGATGCGCGTGTCCTTCTGCTCCGGGAAGATCACCGGGGCGCCCTTCGGCAAATGCGGATAGCCCGAAACGACCTGCGCCGCCTTGCTCGGCGACGCGACGTCGAAGAGCACCGAGAAGGCCGAGCCGAGCAGATCGTATTGGTGCGTCGGCGACGGATCGAGGGTCGTCGTCTCGAAGGTGGAATAGAGGTTCGTGTCCGAGAGCCAGAGCCGCTGGTCGATGGCGGTCTTCAGGCTCGACGCCCACATTCCGTATTTGGCGGCGCCCGCGGCGTCACCCTTCTCCGCGGCGAGCTTCGCCGCGACGTCGAGCAGCGCGTAGTGCGCCACGTTCGTGCCGAGCGCCTTGCTCATGCCGATTTGCACGGTGTCGGTCGCGGTCCACGCGGGATAGGACTGCTCGCGCCAATCGAGGAACGACTGCTCGCCGCGGTAGAGCCCGTCGGACGCGTCGTAGACGATCGCGCGATCGTGCTCCGCGGTGTTCTTGATCGCCTCGTACGCGAGATCGAGGAACGCCGCGCGCTCGGCGCCGTCGAGGTACTTCAAGAGCTCCCACGCCCCCATCGCCCACACTACGCGATCGCTCGACACGGGATGGCTGCCGCCCGTGCCGGTGTCCTGCACGATCTGGAGATCGGTGCCGTCGCGCTTCTTGGAGGTCTTGAGCTCGAGCGAGTTCCTCGTGCGCGTGGGATCGAGCGACGCGAGGGCCAACGTCGCCGCGTACGAGGTGTCGCGCGTCCAGACGTACGTCCAGAGGCGCCCGGTCTCGAAGCACCCGCCGGCCGCGCACGGGATCGGCTGGCCCGCGTTGAACGAGCCGTTCGAGATCGCGTCGACCGAGTCCTCCTTCGCGTCGGCGTGCGCGAGCGCGTAGAGCGCGTCGAACATGTCGTTGCCCGTGCGCACCACCGCGTCGTCGGCGCCCTCGACGATCATGCGCGGGTTCGACGGGTCGTTGTCGCGGAGCGGCGCCGTCGTCGAGATCGTGTACGTGCGCGTACAGCTCGCCGGATCGTCGATCGAGACGGTCGACGTGTAGGTGCCGTCTTGCCACGTGTTCGAGCTCGCGACCTTGCCCGTCGCGGGCAAGCACGCCGTCGGATGGCCGCCGCCGACGCCGCTCGTGGAGCTCGCCGCGTCGGTCGTGGTCGCGCCGTTCGACGCCGAGCCGCCGGCGCCGCCGTTGCCCGTCGTCGATCCGGTGGGCGTGGTGTCGCTGCCCCCGCACGCGCCGCCGAGGGCCGCCGAGCCGAGACCGAGCATCGAGACGAGGAGCGGGAGAGACCAACGCCGGACCATGGGGACCTCGAGGAAGGAAGAGACGATTCGGATCGCGCGCCCGCGCTCGATCAAGGATGCAGGACGACCGCGCCGCTCGCGGGCACGTCGAAGCTCAGCGTGCCGCCGTTCCCGACGACGGCGCCCGCGCCGCCCATCGAATCGGAGAGCGAGGTGCCGGGGAGCCAGCCGAGGTTCGCCTGCACCTCGACCGAGACCGGCTGGGCCGATCCGAGCCGCGTGAGACCGACGAGGGCCGCGTCGCCGTTCGGGACCTTGCGGCCGAAGACGAGCGTGTCGTCCGTCGCATAGAGCGTCACGTAATCCCCTCTACGGAGGGCCACCGAGCTCTTCCGCGCGAGCCCGAGCTTGCGAACGAACGCGAGCGTCGTGGACTCGTCGGCGTCGAGCGACGCGCTCGGCCGCCACATCAGCCGGTTGTTGGGGTCGGAGCCGCCCCATTGCCCGTATTCGTCTCCGTAGTACATGAGCGGCGCCCCCGGCAACCCGAGCAGCCAGCTCATCCCGATGCGCGTCCGACGATAGGGCTCGGCGTCGCTCGGCGCGACCGCGGTGTTCGTCCATTGATTGCCGGGGATGCTCCGGTCGTGGGCGGCGTCCTGCCCTCGATAATCGGCGAGCGAGGCGAAGCGCGCGGTGTCGTGGCTGCCGATGTACGGCGTCATGATCGCCCCGGTGGGCCATTTCGACAGGCCGTGCTTGAGCCAATAATCGGCGTGGAGCATCCCCTTGTCGCCGTAGGCGAACGTCCGATACGAGACTCCGTGATAGAGGACGAAGTCGAACTGACCGTCGAGCCCCTTCGGCCCGATGTACTTCGCGATGGTCCCGTAGTTCTCGTCGTTGCAGGGATCCGCGCAGTCGTTCCAGCCCATGGCGGTCTCGCCCATGAGGAAATACCGCGTACCGCCGGGCTCGAACGTCTCGCGCACCTCGGCGGCGAGGTTGCGCGTGGCCGCCTCCTCGACGTGCTTGACCGCGTCCACGCGCAGGCCGTCGATGTCGAAATCGTCGAGCCAATACACGGCGTCGGAGACCAGCTGCGCCGTGACCTCGGGGACCGTGTGGTTCACGTCGGGCAGGTACGGCGCGAACATGCAATCGAGGGCGTGGGTCGTCCAATCGCAGTTCGCCGTGCCGCAGACGCAGCCGGTGCGGAACCACTCGGGGTGCGCCGCGACGTACTCGTGATCTTGGTGGACGTGGTTCAGGACGAAGTCCTCGAGGACGCGGATGCCGTGCGCGTGGGCCTCCTTCACCACGGCGTGCAGCGCCGCCGCGCCGCCGAGCCGCGGATCGACCTCGCGCGCCTTCACGGGCCAATAGCCGTGATAACCGGTCACGTTGTGGACGCCGTCGCTCGCGGGGAAGGCGGTCGTGGGGTTCGTCTGGAACGGCGAGAGCCACAGCGCGCGCACGCCGAGCTTGTCGAACGTGCCGTCGGCGATGGCTTGTCGCACGCCCTCGAGATCGCCGCCCATGTAGTCGCCGCGCGGATCGGCGCCGCTGATCGGCGCCGGATCGTTCTGGGGATCGCCGTCCTTGAAGCGATCGGTCATGACCATGTAGATGAGCGCGTCACGCCAATCGAAGGGCTCGCTCTCGATCCAGAACACGAGGCGAATGGGATCGGCGACGTGGCCGCTCACCGACTTGGGCCGCAGGACGACGCGGTACTTCCCGTCGGCGAGGCCGCCGACGTCGATCGTGACGTCGCCGTTCGACGCGGAGACCGCCTGGGGGCTCGCGAGCTGCGTCACCGCGTCGTCGTGCTCGAGCTTCGCGTCGAGCTCGCTCGGCGACGCGCCGCTCATGTCGATGGCGTCCACGTAGCTCAGGGTCGCGTGATAGTGACCCTGTCCCGCGGCGGGGCGGCTCACCTGCTTGCCCGTGACCTGGAGCGTCGGCAGCGCGCAGTCACGGACCTTCACGCCCGAGTTCTCGACGCCGCTCACGTACTTTCGGCGCCCTTCGCTCGGGTTGAGCACCCACTGCGTGCCGCCCCCGTTCACGTCGTCGTAGACGACCTTGTACGCGTGGAGGCCCGGCGGAAGCGTCACGGTCGCGCGGTACGTGCCGTCCACCGACGGCCCGCTCATCGGCGCCGCCGTCGCGAGATCGAAGCCCTGCCACTCGCCCGCGAGCCGCACGTTCGACACGACGTAGCCCGGCTGGAAGTCGATCTCCGTGGGGCAGAGCGCGGGCGCGCTGCCACCGGCGCCGCCCGATCCGCTCGTGCTCCCGCTCACGGTGCTCGTCGCGCCGGTGCCGGCGCCCGTTCCGACGCTCACGCCACCGCCGGCCCCCG
>CAYYKK010000209.1:0-12899 GCA_964467935.1 uncultured Polyangiaceae bacterium | reverse complement strand
CTGAGGAGCGCTTCGCCGCGAGGGGCCGTGGGAGGGGACCGAGAGCGCGGCTGATGCCAGCCGACGCGGGGAGTGCTATCGACCAGACCGACCTCTCACGGACTTCGACGCGATGCCCCGCTACGCCATCACGACCTTCGGCTGCCAGATGAACGTGCACGACTCCGAGCGCATGCACGAGGTCCTGCGCGGCGCCGGCTACGATCAGACCGAAGAGAACGAGGAGGCGGACGTCGTCGTCCTCAACACGTGCAGCGTGCGCGAGAAGGCCGAGCAAAAGCTCCTCTCGGAGCTCGGCCGACTCGGAAAGATCAAGCGCCAGAGGCCCGAGATGCTCGTCGTCGTCGCGGGCTGCGTGGCGCAGCAGGAGGGGGAGAAGCTCCTCGGGCGCGCCAAGTTCCTCGACCTCGTGATCGGCCCCGACAACATCCCCGAGATGCCGCGCCTCCTCGCGGATCTCGCTGGGGGCGCACTGCCCGTGGCGCGCACCGTGTTCGATCTCGACGCGCCGCAGTTCCTGACCGCGCTCAGCGTCGCCGAGGGCGCGACGACCGCGTTCGTCACGACGATGAAGGGCTGCGACGAGCGCTGCTCGTTCTGCATCGTGCCGACGACGCGAGGCCCGGAGCGCTACCGCCCGTCGAGCTCGATCGTCGCCGAGATCGACGCGCTCGTCGCGCGCGGCGTGCGCGAGGTGACGCTGCTCGGGCAGACCGTGAACAGCTACCGCGATCCCGAGGGCGCGCTTCCGCGGGCGGCGGGCGCCGACGTCGATCCCGACGAGAGCGAGTTCGCCGATCTGCTCCGCCTCATCGCGGCGCGTGTGCCGCGCCTCGCGAGGCTCCGCTACACGAGCCCGCACCCGCGACACCTCGTGCCGTCGCTCGTGCGCGCCCACGCCGAGCTCGAGGTGCTGCCGCGGCACGTCCACCTCCCCGTCCAATCCGGCAGCGATCGCGTGCTTCGGCGCATGATCCGCCGCTACACCCGCGCCGAGTACCTGCGCCGCGTCGCGGGCCTGCGCGAGCGTGTCCCGGGTGTCACGCTCTCGACGGACGTCATCGTCGGCTTCCCGGGCGAGTCCGACGACGACTTCCGACAGACGCTCTCGCTCGTGGAAGAGGTGGGCTTCGTCGGGGTCTTCGGCTTCAAGTACTCCCCTCGCCCGTCGACGCCGGCGCTGCGGCTCGGCGACGACGTCCCCGAGGCCGAGAAGTCCGAGCGGCTGGCGAAGCTGTTCGCGCTCTCCGAACGGCTCGTCGCCGAGCACCTCGCGGGCCAGGCGGGCACGACCCAGCGCGTGCTGGTCGAAGGCGCGGCGAAGCGCGGCGTCGTGATCACCGACGAAGGCGCTCCGAGCGCTCGGGCGGGGGCGGCCAAGCGGAGCTTCTCGGGAAGGACCGAGCGACACGAGATCGTCCACCTCGACGATCCCGCAGCCGAGGGCTTGGTCGGCGAGATCGTCGAGGTGCGCATCGCGCGCGCCTTCAAGCACTCGCTCCTGGGCGAGCTCTCCCCCTCCGATCGAGAGCGAGGCGCGTCCTCGCTGAGCGCGAAGGGACCGAAGAGCCCGACGAGGCGCTCGCTGCCCATCGCCCAACGCTCGAGCTGAGAGCCCGGGCGCGAGGACGGCGCCGGACATTTCCGGGCGCGCGGCTCCGTGCGAGGATTTGATTTCGCCTTTCCGCCGTCCACCCGGTCACGAACGGACGCCCCACCGTCACTGGTCTCGAGAGAGGGAGACGACCATGCGAGTTCCGGTGTCGGTGTGGCGCAATCTGGCGGTGGGCGGTGCGACGATGGCGCTCGCGGTGGGATGTGCGAAGCCGCACGACGACACCTCGGCGAGCCCCCCGAACGCCGCGTGGGCGGAGCGGACCGGCGCGGATGGCAGCGCCAAGAACGCCGCGACGACCCGCGGAGACGAGGCCGGTCGAGGCGACTCGCCCCGCGGCGACGCGTCCCGGAGCGAGGCTTCTCGGAGCGACGACGTCCGCGACGATCGCGAAGTCCCCGCCAATGCGTGGTTCCTCCAGCATCCCGGGCAGCCCTCCCCCAACGAGCCGGCGTCGACCCAGACCCCGAGTGAGCCGCCCAAGCCGGTCGTCGCGCAGACGCCGCCGAAGCCCGTGGTGCGGCCGCAACCGACCCCGACCCCTCACTGGAGCATCCGGGCCGCCTGCGGTCGCGGATGACGTCGCCCGCCCCCGACGCTCCGAGCAGCGCGCGTCGACGCATCGACGTCGGCCTCTCGCTCATGCCGAGCGAGGACTTTCGACGCGCAACCGCGCCGCTCTTCGACCGGGGGCTCGTCGACGCGCTCGAGTGGAACGTCGACATGGGCTTCGCGCCGGCGCGCGTGCCCGGCTGGGTCGAGGCGCTCCTCGACGCGTACGCCGAGCGGGACCGCCTCTACGCCCACGGCGTGGAGCTGAGCCCGCTCTCCGCGCGTCTCTTGCCGCACCAGACGAGCTGGCTCGACGACCTCGAGAAGGCGTTCGAGCGCAGGCGTTACGTCCACCTCACGGATCACTACGGCTTCATGACGGCGGGCACGTTCGTGCGCGGCACCCCGCTGCCGCTCCCGCCGAGCGAGGCGGCGCTCTCGATCGCGACGCAGCGTCTCCTGCATCTCCGACGCATCTCCGGGCGACCGGTGGGCCTCGAGAACCTCGCGCTCGCGTTCGGCCCCGAAGACACCGACGCGCAGCCGAGCTTCCTCGACGAGGCGCTCGCGCGCGCCGATGGCTTCCTCTTGCTCGACCTGCACAACGTGTACTGCCAGCTCGCGAACTTCGGTGGAGACGCTTCGAGCCTCCTGTCGCGCTATCCGCTCGAGCGCGTCCGCGAGCTCCACGTGGCCGGCGGGAGCTTCTCGACGCCGCGCTCCGACCCACGCGGGCGCCCGTTCCGAAGGGACACGCACGACGACGCGATGCCCGACGGCGTGCTCGCCCTCCTCGATTTCGCGATCGCGGCGTGCCCGTCGCTCGAGGTGGTGATCCTCGAGCGCACCGATCGCTCGCTCTTCGGCGAGGAAGAGGCCGCGCGCTTCCGAGACGAGGTGGCGCGCCTCCGGGAGATCGTCGCCGCTGCGAGCGCGCGCGCGCCGGCCACGCCGGAGCGGCCACCGCGCGACATCGCGTGGCTTCGAGACGACGAGCGATCCCTCGATCGCCTCCAAGGCACGATGCTCGAGGTGTTCGCGCGCGAGGACGATCCGGCCGCCGCGATCGAGGCGCTCCGCGGCGACGACGCGCTCTCGGCCTACGCGCCGTGGACCGCGTCGTTCGAGCCTCGCGCCGTCGAGGTCGGGATCGGGCTCGTGCGTCAGTGGGGCACGCGCGCCCCCGGCGCGGACACGATGCTCGCCGCGGTGCTGCCGCGCACGCGCGCGACGCTGGAGCTGCGGCACGTGCCCACGCGCCGGCCTGGTCCGGGTCAAGCCCGGCTGCGGGTGCGGGCCTGCGGTCTCTGCGGCACCGACGTGCACATCCGAGAGGGTCGCATGGGCGTGCCGCTGCCGATCGTGCTCGGGCACGAGATCGTCGGCGTCGTCGAAGAGCTCGGCGAGGGCGTCGCGAACCTCCGCGTCGGCGCGCGGGTCGGCGTGCCCTGGACCCAGGCCGGGTGCGGCGCGTGCGACGCGTGCGCGCGCGGGCGGGTGCGGCACTGCGCAGATCCCAAGACGTGGCTCACGAACGGCGGCGGCCTCGCCGAGGCGACGATCGTCGACGCCCTCGGCTGCGTGCCCCTGCCCGACGATCTCGCGTTCGAGGAGGCGGCGCCCCTCTTCTGCGCAGGCTTCACGGTGATGAGCGCGTACCGGCGCGCCGCGCCGCGGCCCGGCGATCGCGTCGCCGTGCTGGGCGTCGGCGGCCTCGGCCACCTGGCGCTGCAGATCGCCAAGACCTTCGGGCACGAGGTCGTCGCGATCACGTCGAGCCCGGACAAGGAGCGCGAGCTCGTCGCTGCCGGCGCGGACGAGGTGCTCTTGGCCGGCGACGATCCGGGGCGCGTCCTCGCCGACGCAGGAGGAGCGGACGTCGTGCTCGCGACGACGAGCTCGGCGCGGCACCTCGGCGCCGCGGTGACCGGCTTGCGCCCCGACGGTCGGCTCGCGCTCGTGGGCCTCGGTGACGGCGCGGTCGCGATCGATCCCATGAGCCTCATCCTCAGCCAGGGCTCGATCGTCGGCGCGATGCAGAGCGAGCGCGGCGATCTCGTCGACGTGCTGGAGCTCGCCGCGCGCGGGCAGATCCGGCCGCGCGTCGAGGCGTTCCCGCTCGTGCTCGTGGAGCGCGCGATGACCCGGCTCGCGGAGGGCCGCGTCCGCTACCGCGCCGTCGTCACGTGCTGACGGTGGCCCCGTCGACCGTCTCGTCTTGGGCCTGCGTGACGACGCCCGACGGAGCGACCTCCGGCACGGGGACGAGGCCGGCGATCGGCGCCGCACCCGCAGCGCTCGGAGACGCGCCGAGCGGCGAGGCGCCGTGCTCGTCGGGGACGCGCTTCATGCGATGGAGCCGATCGAGCGCGGTGCGCGTGTGGCCGAGCGACGGCAGCGAGACGACGTGCTTCTTCGCGCTGGCGTGCCCCGAGGTGGATCCCTCCGTGGGTCGCGTCGCGTCTCCCGGCGCGCCGACGTGAACGACGGTCGGCGACGCGGTGACGTGGGTGACCGCGAGCGTCACGCCGTCGATCGCGCCCGCGATCTGGTTCGTCGGCGACGACCGCTCCACGCCGTCGACCTTCACGCGCGCGTCTTGCGCCGACTGGAGCAGGTGGGTCGGATCCGAGAGCCCCAGCGCGACGCCGGCCTCTCGCACGCTCACGGCGCTGTCGGCGCCCGTGCCGAGCCCGCGCAGGCTGAGCTTGTAGCTGCCGCCGGCGAACACGACGGACGCGTCGACGCGCGCGCCGCTCGTGTTGATCTTCACCGCGACGTCGAGGAGGCTGTCCTCACGCGCGACGGCGATGGCGTGAGCGACCCCGTCTCCGACGGCGAGCTGAATCGATCCGACCATCCCGAGCGGAGCCGTGCTCGACGCGAGCGCGGTCGACTCGGAGCGGTGCTCGCGCGCGACCTGGGTCACCTCGATCGAGTAGGCGCCGGCGCGGGCTGCGTCGGTCGCGCGCGCGACGATCCCGGCGTCGGCCGCGCCCGCTTTCCCGGCGCCGGAAGGCGGGGCGTGCGGCGTCATCGCGCTCGAGAGCGCGTCGCGAAATGGGGCCACCGCGGCCGCGCGAGGCACGGCCTCGACGGCGGGGGCGACGCTCGCGAGGCCCGTCCTGGCCTCGACGGCGTTCAGGCCATCGGCGGATGAAATGCGGCCAATCCCGATGCTCGACATGGACTCCTTCCACGCCTCGGGGCGGTGCTGAGGGGCCTCGCCCGCGGAAGCGCTTGCGAGGCCTCGGAGAAAAGAACGGTCCGAAGGGCCGACACCTCGAGGGGCACCCGCGATTTTTTTCGGCGATGCGCGTCGAGGCGCCATCGGAGATACTCCGCCGCCATGAGCACGCGCGCGCTGGTCCAGCCTTCGATCCTCGACGAGCCCCCGAGCCTCGGTCGGTTCTTGACCTTCGACATGGCGGTCGGCGCCGACGCTCGCGCCGCGCTGCTGCGCTGGCAGGAGCGGATCTCGGGGGAGCTCACCGTCGTCGGCGTCGGCCAGCCGCTGCTGCTCGCGCTCGCCCGGCGCATCGAAGGGCTGCGCCCGTTCCCGGCGCTCTCGGGCAAAGGCGTCGCGTTCCCGTCGACCCAGGGAGCGCTGTGGGCGTTCGTGGGAGGCGACGACGCGGGCGATCTGCACGATCGGGCGCGCGCGATCACCGATCTGCTCGGCGAAGGGTTCTCGCTGCGCGAGGAGGTCGCGACGTTCAAGTACCAGGGTGGGCGCGACTTGACGGGCTACGAAGACGGCACCGAGAACCCGAAGGACGAGGCGGCGCTCGCGGCGGCGATCGTCTCCGGCCGAGGCCTCGGCCTCGACGGCTCGACGTTCGTCGCGACTCAGCGTTACGTCCACGACCTCGCCGGCTTCGCCCGCCGCGCGCCCGAAGACCGCGACGCGATCATCGGTCGCGAGCGGGTCACGAACGAGGAGATGCCGGACGCGCCCGCGAGCGCCCACGTGAAGCGCGCCGCACAGGAGAGCTTCGAGCCCGCCGCCTTCATGCTCCGGCGGTCGATGCCGTGGGGCACGGCCCAAGAGGGTGGCCTCTACTTCGTCGCCTACGGCGAGTCGCTCGATCGCTTCGAGCGCGTCCTCGATCGCATGGCAGGCAACGAGGACGGCATCGTCGACGCGCTGCTCACGATCAGCCGCGCGACGAGCGGCGGGTACTACTGGTGCCCGCCGCTCAGGGACGCGAAGATCGATTGGTCCGCGCTGGAGCTCTGACGCGCGCGACGCGCCTCCGCGCCGTCACTGGAGCGTGAAGACGATCTCCGCGCCCTTGTAAGGCCCGCCGTCCTGCGCGATGCGGTTTTGATCGAAGTCGGCGTTCGTGACGACCGCGTGGATCGCCTCGCCCGCGCCCTGGAGCTTCGCGAGCGAAGCGGCGTCCGGGGTGTACTCGGTCGCCGAGGTGAAGACGCGCAACAGCTTGTCGTTCTTCGTCGTCGTGAAGAGCACGAAATACCCCGTCCCGCTCATCGGCGTCCCGTGCGCGTGCGCCTCCGGGATGCCGGCGAGGAGCGCCTCGGCGATCGACCGCGCAGCCCCTTCGAACGGTCCACGGCGCCCGGCGCCCGCGCGCGGGCCGACCTCGCGTTCGAAGAGCGGCGCGGGGAGCTCGACGGGCCGCGCATCGGTCGCCATCGCGCCGCGCGCCCAGGTGAATCGTGGCGCGGGGCTCGACGCGACCATGGCGTTGTTCGTGGGCGAGGTGAAGTTCGCCACCAGCGTCGGCGGGGTCGTGGCGGGCGTCGCCGCGATCAGCGCGCCGAGCGCCTCGTCGGTCGCGCCGCCCTCGAACACCACGTCCGCGAGCGTGGGATCGCCCTGATCCCCGCCGGCGCCGCCCGTCCCGCTGCTGCCCTTGCAGCCTGCGCCCGAGCCGGCGAGGAAGACTGCACCGCCGAAGAGAACGCCCAAGATCGCTCGTCGCATCGAAGTCTCCCGTGGATTGGCGCGAGCGCCCCGGCGTCGCGCCACGTTTCTTACCTGCGTGGGCCGTCGAGCGCGACCCTCGTCGCGCCTCGATCGACCGGTATCTCAGAGCTCGAGCTCGCCCAACAAAGGGAGTGTACCGATGCTGGCGCGTCGGTCGAGCGCGCCCCGGAGCCGCTCGACGAGACGCGGGATCTGCATCGCCGGCAAGCGCCTCGCCGGCTCGGTGAGCGGACGAAAGAAGTCGTCCCAGTGAGAGAGCAACACCGCGCTCGGCGCGAGCGCCCGCGCGACGCGCTCGGGAAACCGCGGCGTGGTCGTCCACCCCGCGACGCAGACGAGCGCGAGGTCGACGTCGCGCGGCGCGCCGGTCGACGCGAGGATCTCGGCGCTGCCGACGTGGTAGAGCCGCCGCCCGGCCACCTCGATCTCCACCCCGAACACCGCCCCGCAACGGTAGCGCTCGGCGCGCATGGGCACCTCCGCGCAGTCGACGATGTCGCCGGGGAAAGGGACGCGCCCGAGCACGAGCGGAGAGTGCGCGCTCGGGAGGAACCGAAGCGTGAACGGACCGACCTCGTGGACGGCGGGCTCGCTGCCGGCCTCTCGCTCGACGAGGACGATCCGATCGGGCGGGACGTGCTCGGAGCGGCACAGCGCGACGGCGGAGCGCGACCCGAACACCGTCGCGCCCGTCAGCCTCGCGAGCATCGGCACGTCGAGGGCGTGATCGAAGTGCGTGTGGCCGGCGACGATCGCGTCGGCGTGCGGAAGGTGCGCGCGGAGCAGCGCCGCGTCGGGCTCGAGCTTGCCGAAGAGGACGTGCCCGAGCGACGCGCGCGTCAGGTAGGGATCGATGAGGAGGGTCGTGCCCTCGTAGACGATCTCGAACCCGGCGGTGCCGAGCCAGCGCACGCGCACCGGAGGGCCCGACTTGGTTCCCAGCCGGCGCTCCGAGAGGACGAGATCGTCGCGTTCGAACACGCTTCGAAGGTAGTCGAGCGCGACGCCCCGGTCGACGACGCCGAGACGCGGGACTATCGTGCCGACCCATGGCGATCCTCCTGGCCTTCGACGGCAAGACCCCGGCGCTCGGGCGCGACGCCTTCGTGGCGCCCAACGCGACGCTCGTCGGCGACATCGAGCTCGGCGACGAGGCGAGCGTGTGGTTCGGCTGCGTGCTCCGCGCGGACGTCGGCAGGATCCGGATCGGCGCTCGCACGAACGTTCAAGACCTGGCGTGCGCCCACATGACGGGAGGACTGAGTCACCTCACCGTCGGCTGCGACGTCACGATCGGACACGGCGCGATCCTTCACGGCGCGACGATCGAGGACGAGTGCCTCATCGGGATGGGCGCGATCGTCCTCGACAACGCCGTCATCGGACGTGGCGCGGTGATCGGCGCCGGGGCGCTGGTTCCGCCGCGAGCCGTGATCCCGCCTGGCTCGCTCGCGCTCGGCAACCCGGCGAGGGTCGTGCGGCCGGTGACGGAGAGCGAGCGAGCGCTGGGGCGCGAGGGAGCGGCGCATTACGTCGACAACGCGCGCCGGTACCGCCTGCTCCTCGCCGATGCGGATCGCCCCTGAGCCTGGCGCTCGCGCGAGCCGTGAGGGTCACGGCCGCTTCGCGTATCCTGAGGTCATGCGTCGGCACCTCCGCCTCCTCGTCGGGGTGACACTGATCGGCTTCACCGCCCTCTCGGTCTTCAACGTCGTCGCCGACAACGCGGACGTGGTCGCGCTCGCGGAGACGCAGGCCTGCGGCAAGCCGAAGTGCGCCGTCCAGAAGACGCGCGAGGCACGGCAGCCCTTCGGCCAATCCTTCCAGTTTCAGACCGTCCTGAAAGATCGGAACCAACCGTCGACGCGCGACGGCGGGCTCGTCGACGTCGACTGCCACCGCGCCGCGTACCTCGTCGGCCCGTACACGTGCGCCCGCGACGAGCCCTGAGCGAGCCGCTATGCTGCACCGATGCGCGCCGTCCGCTGCCACGAGCTCACCGGGCCCGAAGCCCTCCGCGTCGACGAGCTGCCCGAGCCGGTGCCGACCGACGGCGAAGTGCTCATCGACGTTCGCGCCGCCGGCGTGAACTTCCCCGACGTCCTCATCACCGAGGGGAAGTACCAGTTCAAGCCGGATCCGCCCTTCATCCCGGGAGGCGAGGTCGCCAGTGTCGTGAAGGCCGTCGGGCGGGGCGTCGCGTCGGTCACGCCGGGCGACCGGGTCGCCGCGACGATGCTCTTCGGCGCTTTCGCCGAGCGCGTCCTCGCGCCCGAGGCCGCGGTGGCGAAGCTGCCCGAGAGCGTCGCCTTCGAGACCGGCGCCGCGGTGCTGCTCACCTACGCCACCACGATGCACGCGCTCGTCGACCGCGCGAGCCTCGCGAAGGGCGAGAAGCTCCTCGTGCTCGGCGCGGCGGGAGGGGTCGGCATCGCCGCGGTCGAGATCGGCAAGTGCATGGGCGCGCACGTCATCGCCGCGGCGTCGAGCGAAGCGAAGCTCGCGTTCTGCCGCGAGCACGGCGCCGACGCCGGCATCGACTACGCCTCGGAGAGCCTGAAGGACCGCGCGAAGGCGCTGTCGGGCGGGGGCGTCGACGTGGTCTACGATCCGGTCGGGGGCGACTACACCGAGCAAGCGCTCCGCGCGATGGCGTGGGCCGGCCGACACCTCGTCGTCGGCTTCGCCGCGGGTCCGATCCCGAAGATCCCGACGAACCTGCTCCTGCTGAAGAGCTGCCAGCTCGTCGGCGTCTTCTGGGGTCAGTTCGCGATGCGCGACCCGGAGAGGAACCGCGCGCACGTCGCGCAGGTGTTGACGTGGCTCGGCGAGGGACGCATCCGCCCGCACGTCGACGCGGTGTTGCCGTTCACGAGCGCCGGCGAGGCGCTGCGCCGGCTCTCGCGCCGTCAGGTGAAGGGCAAGATCGTCCTGGTCCCGTGACGCGAAGACCCGCGGAGGCGTCGCCGTCCGCGGGCCTTCGGCGCGGAGGGTCGACGCTCAGTTCATCACGTCGGCGACGAAGGCCGTCGCGATCGGCGCTTCGTCGGCCGTGCCCTGGGCGATCTCCACCGAGAGCGAGCGCGCCATCGTGCTGTTCGTGGCGGGCGGAATCCCCATCAGGAGCGACTCGCTGCCGCCTCGGCGCACGGGCAGGACGAACTTCGGGAGCTGCGCGCCGCGCTGGCTCCGGAGCGGTCCGGACTGCGACAGGGCGTTGGTCGCGTTGGGCGCGACGAGGACGACCGACTGACGCGCGACGCAGTCGTTCTCCTCGCACTGACGATACCCGTAGAGCGTGCCCGGCACGATCTCCGCGAGGTTCACGCGCGTCCGGCGCGCCTCGACCAGCTTGCACGCCTTCATGTCGAACCACCCGTCGACCATCTCGTACGCCGTGACCGCGCTCCCTGGGGCCTTCGCGACGATCCCCTCCCAGTGCGCCGAGACGACCCGGCTCCACGGAGCGCATTGGATGGAGACGCCGCCCACGCTCCCGGTGGGCCCGTTCACGAAGCTCGCCTCTTGCCCCGCGACGCTGATGAGCCCGGAGGCGAAGTGGTTGACGACCGAGACGGTGTTGTACGTCGTGCCGCCGCTCATGTCGTAGCCATAGGAGGCGTTCTTCTTGATCTGGATCTCGGCGGGTGCGCCGCCCGAGATCGTGAGCGGCGCGTCCTTGTCGTCGAGGGCCGAGGGGACGTTCGCGGTGGGCAGATCCGCCACTTCGAAGGGCACGACCGTGCGCTCGTGCCCCCGTGTCTGACCGCCTCGCACGCGCCGATCGATCGAGCCGATGACCCACGAGTCGACCTCGCTGTCGACGAGCTTGAACGTGACCGCGGGGGTGCCGTTCCCGATCGCCTTCGTCGGAGCTGCGCCCGCAGGCGATTTCGACGTGGCGACCATCGCCCGAGGCGCCCCGCACCCCGCCAGCGAACCGACGAGGAGGGCGCCGAGCGCAGCTGCGAGCGCCTGCTGCACGAAGTTGCGTCGAAGCGCTCCCATCACAGCGACTCGAGGTAGGAGGAGAGGGCCGTGCGCTGATGCGCGGTGAGCTGGAGCGTGTGACCCATCTCGGAGTCACGGGCGTTGAGGAGGTCGTCCAGCGTCTTGTAGCGGCCGTCGTGGAAGTACGGCGCCGTGCCGCGCACGAACTTGAGTGAAGGCGTGTCGAACTTCGGCGTCATGTCGGCGACGGCCTTGCTCCCGACGTCGTGCACGACCTTGTCGACGCCGCCACCCTCGACGTGGCACGAGGCGCACGCCAGATCCGCGTCGAAGAAGAGCTGCTTTCCTTCCTCCACCGAGGCGTTCGCGAAGCCGCGAGTCGAGGGATCGTCCGGCGGCCCAGGGAGGTGCTGGATGTACACCATGAGCGCGTCGAGCTCGGCGCCGTTCAGCCCGGATCCGCCGAGCCGCGAGAAGGTGTTGCCGAGGTACTGCTTGAGGTTGCCGTGCTTGCCCTGCCAGCCGTAGGGCTCGGTGTTCGGGACGCGCCCGGCGAGCATGATCGTCTGGCGCGGGCCTTCCGGCGTCGACCACGTGAACGCGTCGTCGCGCCCCTCGGGGTGGCAGCTCGCGCACGCGACGCCGTCGTTCGCGATGCGGGTGTCGTCCGTCAGATTGAAGAGCTGCCGACCGAGCGCGACCTGCATGACGCTCGGCGCGATGTCGGACTCGACCGCCATGGACTCGGGCGCGCGCGGCCGATCACCGCCGAGATCGACCACGCTGAGGCGGCCCTCGAACTGCGACCACACCACGGCGCGGCCGGCGGCGTCGTCGACGGCGACGCCGGTCGGGCCCGCGGGCAAGAGCCAGCGACGCTTCTCGAGCCGGATCGGATCGGATCCGCGCGTGTCGAGCTCGAGCATCGCGTCGATGCCGAGGCACGTGACGAGCAGGGTGCCCGTCGTCCCGCGAGCCGCCGCAGCGCGCGGGAGGAGACACTCACGGCTCATCGTGCTCCCGAGAGACATGACGCTGCGCGTGAGCGGTCGCTCGGCGCCCGCGTCGACGACGCTCACGATCGGCGCCTCCTTCGGGACGCCGTCGCGGGACTCGCCGTAGTACGCGTTCGAGCGCACGTTCGGATCACCCGGCTCGACGGTGACCATCGGCACGAAGATGCGGCCCTTCGGCGCGCGCGGCGCCGGGGGAACGGCCGGCGGCGCGTGACCCGAGACGGGCGGTCGCTCCTCGGCGCTGCTCTCCGAGACGATCGACCGCGCGAGCGCGTATCCCTGCGCGCCGCCGCGCGGCTTCTCGTTCCCACCGATGGCGCTCGAGGGCGTGGAGCGGGTGACGGAGAGGTCCACCGAGCGCACCTCGTGCTTGGCGCTCGTGAGATCGACGACGCTGAGCTTCGCGCCCACCGCGTGGGACACGAAGGCGCGTTCGCCGGAGTCGTCGACGAGGACGGCCCGCGGATCGCGCGGGAGATCGACCGAGAAGGCAGGCTTCAGGCTCCCCGCGTCGAGCGCGGTGAGCGCCTTGCCCCACCCGCTCGTGACGAGCAGCTGCTTGTCGTCGAGGGTGGTCGCGAGCGCCAACGGCTCGGCCGGAACGTCTTGCAGACAGAGCGACGTGAGCGGCTCTTTCGCGTCGTCCGTGCCTTCGAGGATTTGAACCTCGTTCCGATCCTTCAGCGCGACCGCGACGCGGCCGTCGGCGAGGATGAGGACCTGAGAGGGAGCGCCGTCGAGCGGCGTGCGGGCGAGCTGCTCGCGGTGGTCGACGTCGATGGTGTGCAGCGAGCGACTGTCCTCGTCGGCG
>CAYYKK010000208.1:0-12905 GCA_964467935.1 uncultured Polyangiaceae bacterium | reverse complement strand
CTCGGGGCAGTTCATCAAGGATTTGCGCGAGCACTTCTCGAGCGACGATCGCGTCGTCACGAGCGAGATCCGCGACAAGGACGCCATCGTGGGGAGCATCAAGGACTTCCTCGGGAAGGGTAAGTGAGGCCGTGAGCAAGTTCGCCCTCAACACCGCCCTCCCTCGCTATCTGCGCGACGAGCAGGAGCGCATCCAAGGCATCGCCAAGAACTACGGCCTCGACTTCTTCCCGGTCGTCTTCGAGATCCTGAAGTACGACCAGATGAACGAGATCGCGGCGTACAGCGGCTTTCCGAGCCGCTACCCGCACTGGCGCTTCGGCATGGAGTTCGAGCAGCTCGCCAAGAGCTACGAGTACGGCCTCTCGAAGATCTACGAGATGGTCATCAACAACAACCCCTCGTACGCCTATCTCCTCGAGGGCAACTCGCTCACCGATCAGAAGCTCGTCATGGCCCACGTGCTCGGTCACGTCGACTTCTTCAAGAACAACTTCTGCTTCCGCGCGACCGACCTCGACACCCGCGCGCAGGTCGTCGATCCGCAGCGTCGGCACGACAAATACGATCCCGATCGCCGCTGGATCGATCGCATGGCGAACAACGGCAGCCGCATCGCGCGGCACATCGAGCGACACGGCATCAACAAGGTCGAGGCCTTCATCGATCAGTGCCTCTCGCTCGAGAACTTGATCGATCCTTGGTCGCCGTTCA
This sequence comes from uncultured Polyangiaceae bacterium, assembly GCA_964467935.1. GTDB lineage: Bacteria > Myxococcota_A > Polyangia > Polyangiales > Polyangiaceae > CAYYKK01. The sequence goes on along the minus strand of CAYYKK010000208.1, from coordinate 12,191 downwards.
GCGGCAGGCGCAAGCCGCAGCCCGAGGGCGACGACGACAAGCCCCGCGAGGTCCCGCGACTCCAAGCGAAGGAGTACATGCAGGACTACATCAACCCGAAGGAGTACCTCGAGGAGCAGAAGAAGAAGCTCGACGCGAAGGCCGAGGAGCAGAAGAAGTACCCCGAGCAGCCCGAGCGCGACGTGCTGAAGTTCCTGCTCGACAACGCGCCGCTCGAGCGGTGGGAGCACGACGTGCTCGAGGTCATCCGCGACGAGGCCTACTACTTCGTCCCGCAGCGCCAGACGAAGATCATGAACGAGGGCTGGGCCTCGTATTGGCACTCGCGCATCATGACCGAGAAGGTGCTCGATGCGTCCGAGATCGTCGACTACGCCGACGCGAACGCGGGCGTGATGGCGACCGCGCCCGGCCGATTCAACCCCTACAAGGTCGGCGTCGAGCTCTACCGCCACGTCGAGGACCGCTGGAACAAGGGTCAGTTCGGCAAGGAGTGGGAGGACTGCGACGACCTCGACGAGAAGCGCAACTGGGACATGCGCCTCGGCATGGGCCGCAAGAAGATCTTCGAGGTCCGCGCGCTCTACAACGACGTGAACTTCATCGACGAGTTCCTGACGCCCGAGTTCTGTATCCAGCAGAAGCTCTACACGTTCGGGTTCTCGGGTCGGAACGATCGCTTCGAGATCGAGAGCCGTCAGTTCAAGGAGGTGAAGGACAAGCTCCTCTTCCAGCTCACGAACTTCGGCGATCCGTACATCCGCGTCGTCGACGCCAACTACGCGAACCGCGGCGAGCTGCTCCTCACGCACGAGCACATGGGGGCCGACCTGCGCCAGGACTACGCGAAGGAGACCCTGAGCTCGCTCGTCCGCGTCTGGAAGCGCCCCGTCGGGATCACGACCAAGCTCGACAACAAGTCCGTGATGCTCCGCTTCGACGGCACCGAGCACTCGGTGGTGCCCTACAAGGTCTGAGCGCGATGCCGCGACCCGACGCGTCCTCCGTCCTCTGGTGCGCGCTCCTCGCGGTCTCGGCGTCGGCGGTCGCGGCGTGCGGATCGAGCGAGCCTCCGCCCGCGGTCGCGGGCCCGCCGTCGTGTCCGCCGGGGCTCGTCCCGACGGGCGATCCCGCGCGACCCTGCGTGCCGTACGCCCCGCCTGCGACGCTCCCGACGCCTTCGGTCGCGCCTCCCGTGGCCTCCGCGTCGGCGCCCACGCCCACGCCGCCGACCCCCGAGACCGCGCCGGCGGCGAAGCCTCGCGGGCTCGCGCGCCGCGACGGCACGCCGGCGGACGCGCTGCTCCTCGAGGGGGACGCCGCCTACGCCGCCGGCGACTTCGAAGGCGCCGAGAAGGCCTACCGCAAGGCCTCGTCGCTCGCGCCGAAGGATCCGGCGCCGCTCGTCGGCTTCGCGCGCGCGCGCCTCGCGAAGGACGAGGTGCCCGTCGACGTGAACTCCGCTCCGAACAACCCGACGCTCAAGGGGATGACGCAGGAGCTCGTGCGCGCGCAGAAGCTCGCCCCCGACTACGCGCCCGCCGCGCTCGAGCTCGGCCGCGCGCTGCTCGTCCTCGGAAAGACCGACGACGCCTTGAAGACGCTGCGCCGCGCGGTGGAGCTCGACGGCACCGATCCGGAGGCGCACTCGGCGCTCGGCGTCGCCCTCCTCGCGACCGGAGACGTGCCGAACGCGACGCGAGAGCTCGGCAAGGCGGCCGACATCGAGCCCGGATCGGCCGAGCGCCAAGGCAACTTCGGCACCGCGCTGCTCCTGTCGGGCCGGGTGGACGAGGCCGTGGCGGCCTTCGAGAAGGCGCTCCGCGCCGCGCCGAACGACCCTCGCATCCTGAACGATCTCGGCACGACCTTGTTGCAACAGAATCAGCTAGACAAGGGCATCTCTCTGCTCGAGAAGGCCGCGACCCTCGAGCCGAAGCGCGCCACGTACAAGAACAACCTCGGCTACGCGCACTGGCTCAAGGGCGATCTCGACAAGGCGATGAGCCTCTACCAGGAGGCGCTCGCCATCGACGACAAGCTCGTCTCCGCGTGGGTCAACCTCGGCAACGCGCACGCGCGCAAGAAGGAGCTCAAGGAGGCGCACGCGGCGTACGACAAGGCGAAGGAGATCGACGCCACCGACCCGCGCGTGAAGGCGGCGATCGTCGAGCTCGAGGCGCTCGAGAAGGGCGGGGGTGCCGCCCCTCCTTCGTCGAACGGTGCTCCATCACCCGAGAACCCGCCGCCGAAGAAGTCGCCGCCGGCGAAGACCCCCGCGAAGAAGTGAACGCCTCCGTTCGCCGCGCGCCGCCGGTCTCCAAGAACCTCAAATCGATGCGTCGCGAGGCGTAGAGGCGGTCGCCGCGTTTGACCCTCCTCGCGTCTTCTCGTAGCTCTCACTCATGACTCGTCTCCATGCTTCTCTTCTCGCGTGCGTCGTCTCCGTCTCGCTCACCGCCTGCGGCGGGAAGGTGATCTTCGACGCGAGCGGTCAGGGCGGCGCGGGAGGCTCGTCCACCCACGCCTCCACCAGCAAGGCGACGTCGGTCGTCGGCACGAGCGTCGCCCAGTCGACGGGCATCGTCGGCACGAGCGTCGGCCCTCAGACGAGCGTCGTGGGCCCCGGACCGAGCGCGTCGAGCGGCACGTCGGGGTGCGACACGGGTCAGATCGGCGACACGCAGAGCCCGATCTGCAACGACTGCGTGAACTGCGCGGCGAACTCGATCTGCAACCCCGAGCTCAACGCCTGCGAGGCGAACGCGGACTGCTCCGCGTGGATGAGCTGCGCGCAGAACTGCACCAGCCAGCCTTGCTACGACCAGTGCCAGATGCAGCACCCGGCCGGCGTGATGATCTACCAGCAGTTCATCGACTGCGTGCTGTGCTCCGCTTGCCCGAACAACTGCAACTACCCGCAAGCCTGCGTGCCCGCCGGCTGACCGCGACGCGGGGGCCCCCTCGACGGGGCTTGACGTAGAGTTCGTGTGCGAATACTTCGTGTGCGAAGTATCGTGATCGGCAACAGCGAAAACAAGGCCGAGGTCGAGGCGATCGTCGAGACGATCATCTACCTCTACACGGAGTCTCGCCGCGTGACGAAGCAGGTGGCGCGAGAGCTCGGGCTCACCGGCCCGCAGCTCACCGTCATCAAGCTGCTCGAGACGTTCGGCGATCTGTCGCTCTCCTCGTTGTCGGAGCGCATCCGCGCGCAGAACAGCACCGTCACCGGGATCATCGATCGCATGGAGCGCGAGGGGCTCGTGGTGCGCGAGCGGAGCACCAGCGATCGCCGCGTCGTCTACATCAAGCTGACCGAGAAGGGCTCCGAGATGGCCAAGACCATCCAGGTCGAGCCCATGGAGATCTTCCGGAGCGTGCTCGCCACGCTCACGAAGGACGACACGAAGGATCTCTTGCGCATCCTGAACAAGCTGCAGAAGCGGGTGCGCGCGATCGTGCGTGAGGAGAGCGGCGAGGAACGCCCCAAGAAGGCGAGCGAGGCGTGATCGCCCCGCTCGGAGGAGAGGCCACATGCAGAGAGAGAAGCCGAGTTTCACGGGAGCTCCGAAGCCTGCCGGCGCGCGCGATCCCGACGTCGCCGTCGTCACCTGCGCGCTGAGCGGCGTCCTCGCCAACCGCAAGCAGTGCCCCGGCATCCCGTACACGCCGGCGGAGATCGGCGAGGAGGCGAAGCGCGCCTACGACGCCGGCGCGAGCGTGGTGCACATCCACGCGCGCAACGACGACGGATCGCCCACGTTCTCGCCCGCCGTGTTCGCGAAGATCAAGGAGGAGGTGAAGAAGCGCTGCCCGATCCTCCTCAACTACTCGACGGGCACGATCCTCGACGACACGACCGAGCAGAAGGCATACGTGCGCGAGAGCCGGCCCGAGATCGCCGCGCTCAACATGGGGACGATGAACTACTCGAAGTACTCGCGCGCCCGGAAGGCGTTCGACTTCGACATGGTCTTCCCGAACACGTACGGCAAGATCGTCGACCTGCTGAAGGCGATGAACGAGGCCGGTGTGAAGCCCGAGCTCGAGTGCTTCGACACCGGCCACACGAACGGCGTCTGGCCGCTGCTCGACATGGGCGTCCTCGCGCCGCCGCTGCAGTTCTCGTTCATCGTGAACGTGCTCGGAGGCATCCCCGGTCACGTCGAGTCGCTCCAGCTGCAGACGAAGATCATCCGCGAGCTGCCCGGGCGGCCCGAGGTGGAGTGGGAGGTCATCGCGATCAGCCACGGGCACTGGCGGATGATGGCGGCCGCGCTCGCGCTCGGCGGCAACGTCCGAACGGGCCTCGAGGATCACCTCTACCTCCCGAACGGCGAGATGGCGCGCAACAACGGCGACCTCGTCGAGGTGCTCGTCCGCATGGTGCGCGACGTGGGCCGGCGCCCCGCGACGGTCGACGAAGCGCGCCAGATCTTGGGGCTCCGGGAGGCGTCGTGAAGAACCACGACTACAAGCTCATCCAGCCGAAGGTCGTCGGCTCGACGTTCGTCATCACCCTCGACAACCCTGGCCGCAAGAACGCGATCGGCCCGGTGATGGTGAACGAGCTCTTGCACGCGCTCGAGGACGCGACCTTCGAGGACGAGGTGCGCAGCATCGTCCTCACCGGCGCGGGCGACGCCTTCTGCTCGGGCGGCGACTTCTCCCAGATGACGGGCGGCGCGGGCGAGCACGACCTGCCGGTGAAGGGCGACTACGCCGACCTCTTGTACGCGATGGTCCGCGCACACAAGCCGATCGTCGCGCGCGTGAACGGCGTGGCGATGGGGGGCGGGCTCGGTCTCGTGGCGGCGTCGCACTTCGCGGTGGCCGTCGACACCGCCAAGCTCGCCACGCCCGAGGTGAACGTCGGCCTCTTCCCCATGATGATCATGGCCGTCCTGACGAGGCTCGTGCCGCGGCGACGGCTCTTCGAGATGATGCTGTTCGGAGAGAAGATGTCGGCCGAGGAGGCGCTCGCCGTGGGCCTCGTCGGGCGCGTCGTCCCCGCCGAGGGACTCGACGCCGCCGTCGCGGACATCACGTCGAAGATCGCCTCGAAGAGCCCGATCACGATCAAGCTCGGCCTCGAAGCGCACGCCCACCAGGCGGACCTCGATCTCGAGCACGCGCTGCCGTACCTGCGCGAGCGCCTCGGCGCGTGCCTCTCGACCGACGACGCGCGCGAAGGGCTCACCGCGTTCCTCGAGAAGCGAAAGCCCGTCTGGACCGGCAAGTGACGCGCGCGCGGCGTGCGCGAGGGCGCCGCGAACGATGAACCCAAGTTGGGCGGGGCGAGGCCCCGCCGTCTCGACGACGAGGAAGCCACATGGACATGCGAGAGCTGGTGAAGGATCTCGAGCGCCGGCGCGACGAGATCCGCAAGATGGGCGGCGAGGACAAAGTCGCGAAGCAGCACTCGCGCGGCAAGCTCACCGCCCGCGAGCGCCTCGCCTCGTTCTTCGACGACGGCGTGTTCTTCGAGGTCGGCATGCACGGCACCCAGATGGGCCTCTCCGCAGGGGAGGGCGGCAAGGACCGACCGCCGGCCGACGCCGTCGTGTGCGGCTTCGGGAAGGTCGACGGCCGCATGGTCTGCGCGTCCGCGTACGACTTCACGGTGAAGGGCGGGAGCATCGGGCAGACCGGCGAAGAGAAGGTCACGCGCCTGCGCCAGATGGCGCTGCGAGGACGATGGCCGATCGTGTGGTTCATCGACTCGGCCGGCGCGCGGATCGATCCGGGCTCGACGCACGCGGACGCGATCAGCCTCTTCGCCGGCTCCGGGCACCTCTTCCGCGAGCAGGTCCACATGAGCGGGGTCGTCCCGCAAGTCGCCGCGATGGTCGGCCCGGGCGCTGCGGGCACCGCTTACATCCCGGGTCTCGCCGACTTCGTCCCCATGGTGAAGGACATCGGCTCGATGGCGCTCGGCGGCCCTCCGCTCGTGCGCGCGATGACCGGCGAGGACATCAGCGAGCAAGAGCTCGGCGGCTCGAAGGTCCACGCGACGAAGAGCGGCGTGGCCGACGCCGAGTACAAGGACGACGCCGCCTGCATCGCCGCGGTGAAGAAGTATCTCTCGTTCTTCCCGTCCAGCTGCGAGGACGACCCGCCGTCGCTCCCCGCGACCGATCCCGTCGACCGCCGCGACGACGCGTTGCTCGATCTCCTCCCGGAGAACCCGCGCAAGGCGTACGACATGTACAAGCTCATCGCGTCGATCGTCGACCACGGCGACTACTTCGACGTGAAGCCGCGCTTCGCCCGCTCGATCATCACGTGCCTCGCGCGCATCGGCGGTCGCTCGGTCGGCGTGCTCGCGAACCAGCCGAACCACATGGGCGGCATCCTCGACGTCGACTCGTCGGACAAGGCCGCGCGCTTCATCCAGATCTGCGACGCCTTCAACGTCCCGCTCGTGTTCCTCCAGGACGTGCCGGGGTTCATGATCGGATCGAAGGTCGAGCATCAGGGCATCATTCGCCATGGCGCCAAGATGCTCCACGCGATGAGCGCCGCGACGGTGCCGAAGGTCACCGTCGTCGTGCGAAAGGCGTACGGCGCGGGCTACTACGTCATGTGCGGTCGCGCCTACGAGCCGGACCTCATCGTCTCGTGGCCGACCGGCGAGATCAGCGTCATGGGTCCCGAGGGCATGGTCGGCATCGCCGCGCGCAAGCTCTTCGGCGACGCGGCGCCTCCGCCGGAGGTGAAGGCCGCGATCATCCAGCAGCTCCAGTCGAACATCGACATCTACAAAGTCGCCGGCTGGGGGCTCGTCGACGACGTGATCGATCCGCGCGACACGCGGCGTGCGATCGCTTGGGGGCTCGAGCTCGCGCGACACAAGCGGCTCGAGCGGCCCGCGAAGAAGCGCGGCATCATGCCCGTGTGAGCGGAGTGCGTGCGGCTGCGGGCGTGTGTGCCCGAGGTTGGATCACGCTTTTCCACCCCGTGAAAAGGCGAGCCGAACGGCGCGCCTTCGACGACGGTCGGTGTCCCTCACGCGGCGCGTCGAACGCGCTCACCGAGACTGTGCTGGGAAGGCTCGTCGACCGTTGACGTACACCACGCACCGCGCGACGCTCACCGTCAGACTCGAACGTCAGACTCGAACCCGGAGACCCACCCATGTCGGAAGCACTGCGATTGGTTCCTCACAACCGAGAAGAGCTCTTCGAAAAGATGCAGGAGCTCTACAAGGCTCGCGGCCACGTCAAGGCCATCTCGGTCGACGAAGTGCACGCGGTGATCTCGATCGAGCTCGATCGCGCGGCTCACGCGTTCAACCACCCGGACATGAAGATCCCGATCAGGCGCAACGAGATCATCAAGGCGCAGGGCGTGATCAGCCGCATCAACCGCAACACGGCGCAGTCGCTCGCCCCCTCGCGCGCCGACAGCGACGAGATCTTCGACCTCGTCGATCTGAACGGCTGACCTCGCACCGCGACGTTTGCCCGCGCGCTTACCGCGCGCCGGGCCCCCGAGACCCTTTCGCCCTCGTGCGCGAAAGGGTCTCTGCCGTTCGCGCGCGCGGCCTCGACGTTCGGCCAGCGAATCGCCTCGCGCGCGGTCGAGACGCAGCCCGTGGTGGCGCTGCGCGACGACGTGCGCGGCATCACGGCGTCGGGGTGTCGTCGTCCGCGTCGTCGTCCTTGGTGGCGTCGGTCGCCGCGGGCGGGGCGGGCGGTGTGAACGCCTTCGGGGGCTCGTCTTGGAACGGCTTGCGCGACGTCGCGATCCGCACGAGCGAGCTCTGCGCGGCGAGCGCGCGCCCGATGTACGGGCTCCGCTTGAGCACCTCACCCTCGACGGCGGTGTCGATGCGCGGGCGCACCCGGTAGAGCCCAGGGCGCTCGAACGTCTCGCGCGGGCAAATCTCGGCGAGCATGACGGGGATCGAGACCGTCTGCCCGGCGTCGAGATCGCGCAGCGTCTCGATGGGCATGGCGTGGGGACGGTCGGAGCCTCGACAGTCGAAGCTCTGCTGCGCCTTGTTGTCAGGGCCGAGCTTCTCGATGGTGAACGACAGCATGCGGCCCCGCAGCGCCGCGCTGAGCTCTCGACGGCCCTCGTTGACCGCGCGGATGCTCACCACCGCGTCGCGCGGCGCCTCGGCGTCGGCGTAGCGATCGATGTACACGTCGACCTTCCCGGCGTTGCGGTCGTCGGTGGGGACCTCCGGCGCGTCGGGTGTCGTGGGCGAGTCGTCGCTCGGATCGCTCTTCGGGCCGAAGCCGTACCGGTGCGACTCTTTCGCCGCGGAGCGGCTCGGCTCCACCGAGCCGTTGCTCTTGCGCTCGGTCCACGGCACCTGGGCGTCCTTGCTCGCCTCGTCCGTCTTGCCGTGCGCGCCGGTGTCCATGGCCGGCGACGCTCCGGGAGCGGGCTTGCCGACGCCCGGCGCCATCGGCGCGAACGCCGCGTAGCTCAGGAGGATCGGTGGCGCCGACAGCTCCGTCGCCGCGGCGAACGCCTCCGGTCGATCGGTGCCTTGCGCGGCGAACGATGGTTTGCCGAACGTGGACGACTTGGGCCAGCCGAGGTGTGCGCGCACGGTCGTGCCGCCCTTCAAGAGATCGAGCTTGTCGCCGAAGCAGAAGAGCCGCGGGTCGAAGTCCTCCACGTACGCGGCGCCGGGCTCGAGGTAGAGTTCCCGCGACGTCGGGAAGGAGCGCGGGCGGAGGCTCGCCGGGGCGGCGCACTTGATCTTGCTGGCGCGCTTGTCGCTGGTTTCCAGCTCGAACGTGAGCAAGCGTGTGTCGGCGGCGATCCGGATCGGGCGCTCGCCGGTGTTCACGATCCGCAGCGTCCAGGGCGGATCCGGCGAGGCGGCGACGATCGTCATCTCGACGGGCAGGGGCGCCTTCGGCGGTGCGGCGGGTCGTCGCGCGCGCGGCGGTGCCGGGGCTTTCGTGGGCTCGGCGGTCGCGGGTGGGGCGGGCGAGGCGACCCCGGGCGGCGGGGAGGTGGGCGCGTCGGCTCGCGCGGTCGTCGGCTCGCTCGCCATCACGAACCACGCCGCGCCGAGCGACGCCGCCGCGAACCGAGCGAGGGTAGGTGGGCGGAGGGGCGAGGAGATCATCGGCGGCAGTATGTTTTCCGCGCCGCAGGCGAGTCAAGGCGTCGCGACGCCCGCGAGCCGAGTCGATTGCGCCGATTGGGTGGTCACACTAGGGTTCGTCGCGTGCGCGGGCTCTACGCGATCGTCGACGTCTCCTCGCTCGACCGGCTCGGCCTCGACGTCGTGGCCGCTGCGAGCGCGATGCTGGACGGCCGGCCTGCCTGCCTGCAGCTCCGCGCGAAGGGCGTCGGCGCGCGACGGACGCTCGAGCTGCTCCGCGCCCTTCGGCCGCTCGCGCAGGCCGCGGGGGTCCCGCTCTTCGCCAACGATCGCCCTGACCTCGCCTTGCTCGGCGAGGTCGACGGGGTCCACGTCGGCCAAGACGATCTCGCTCCCGACGACGTGCGCGCGCTCGTCGGTCCGCGCCGCCTGCTCCTCGGGCTGTCGACGCACGATCGCGCGCAAGTGCGTGAGGCGCTCGAGGCGCCGATCGACTACCTCGCGATCGGTCCTGTCTTCGGCACGTCGAGCAAGGAGCGACCCGACCCGACGCTCGGCGTCGAGGGGTTGCGTGAGCTCGTCGCCCTCGTCAGGTCGCGGCGCCCGACCCTCCCGATCGTCGCGATCGGCGGGATCGATCGGGCGCGTCTCGCCGACGTCGCGCCGCTCGTGGACATGGTCGCCGTCATCGCGGCGCTGCTGCCGTCCGAGCCGTTCGACCGCGCCGACGGGATCGCGTCCGTGCGCTCGCAGGCTCGCGAGCTGACCCGAGCGCTCGAGAGGGGCGAGGGGTCGTGAGCTTCCTCCTCGTCGCCGCGATGATCGCCGCCGCGAGCGCCGCCGGCGCCGCCTTCGCCCGCCGGGGCCCGCGCGCGGCCGACCGAAAGGAAGGCTCGCCCGATCCTGCCGCGGCGAAGGTCGCCGCGCCGAAGCCGCCCTACGCTGCGCCGCCGAAGTTGGACGAGCGCGCCGTCTTCGCGCGGCTCCCCGTCTCGCTCGGCGACGTGGTGTCGTTCGATCGCGAGGAGCGATGGCTCGCGGGGGCGATCGTCGCTCGCGACGGCAACGAGGTCGTCGGCGCCGTCTTCCTCGCGCCCGAGGGCGTTCGGCTCGAGGCCGTCGCCGCCTTCCCGGCCCCGCGTCGCGAAATCTTCTGGCTCTCGCCGATCGAGGTCGACTCGGGCATCGAGCCGCCGACCTCCGCCGACTTCGGCGGCGTGGTGATGCAGCGCCGCTCTCGGATCCCGGTGACGTTGACGCGGATGGGGCAGGGGGCACCGCACATCGGCGAGACGGGGATTTGGGCCGAGTACGAGGCCGCCGCCGGTGCGCGCGCCCTCCTGCTGCGCAGCGCCGCGGGGGTGTTCGCGTGGAGCGGCGCCCACTGCGACGAGGGAGAGTGGGATCGCATGGGCCGAGGCGAGGGGCCGTGATGGACGCACGAGAGCGCGATCGACAGCGTCAGGAGATCCTCGGCGAGCTGACGCTGCTGCTCCGTGAGCACCTCGCGCTCGCGGCGTGGGGGCGTCTCCTGGTCTTCGTGGAGCGGCGACCCGACGGCTCGCTCCGCGTGAGTGATCTGCAGGTGGAGGAGATCCTCGACGACGCGGCGGTCGAGCGCGCGTTCGACGGCGAAGGAGCGCGCGCCTCGCTCCCCGCCCTCGCGAGCGCGGTCGAGGCGCTGACGTTGCTCGACGAGCTCGACGTCGACGAGCTCGGCGGCGGCACCTTCGTTCGCGGCGACGACGCGGCGTTCTGGATCGCGGGCTGCGTGCGGACGCCGAGCAAGGCCTTCGACGACCGTCGCGACGGCGCCCTCGCCCGCGTGCGCGAGAAGAACGCTTCGCTGCTCGAGCGGTTCGAGATCGGTGGCGCGGCGCTCATCGACGCGGACATGCTCGCCGGCACGGCGCGCGCGCTCGTGGGCGGCGTGCCGCGCGCGTCGGCCGCCCAGCTCGTGATCGGCTCGTTCTCACGTCGGCGACGCTCGTGGGTGTGGGGCGCCCACAACCCGACGCTCGTCGACGAGGCCCGACGTCGTGCGGCCGTCGAGCTCGATGCCCTGCGCGATCGGTCGATGTGGGAGGTCTCGACGCAGGGGTTCGTCACCGACGAGCCGACCGCGTGGGCGCTCGCGGCGCTCCTCGCGGACGAGCGCGGCCTCGACGGGATCGCGCGCGTCGACACGAAGGAAGGGTTCGTCCTCTTGGGGCTCCGAGGGGTCGAGGCCGCATCGGTCCCCTGAAGGCGAACCGATCGGGCTCGCAGAAAACTGGCGGTCGCCGGGCATCCCTCGCATAGAGTGGCCCGAGCGGCGCCGTCTGGCGAACGCCTCGGGGAGAGACCGGAATGAGCCAGCGCATCTCGTCGCAACGCGGAGCCCTCCGCACCAGCGTGTCCGTCCCGAGCGCGCCTCGCCGCCCGCTCGCTGTGGCGCTCGCGTTGGCGCTCCTCGCTAGCGCCGTCGGTTGCAAGCCCGGCGCGAAGGGCAGCCCGTCCGCCTCGCCGGCGGGCCCCGCCGCGCCCGTCAAGGTGCAGTGCGACAAGCTCGTCCAGACCGTTCAGCAAGGCCGCGCCAAGTTCGACGCGACGCAAGACTCGGCCGACTTCGAGAAGGACACGCGGCGAAGCGCGCTCCTGTTGCAGGAGCTGCGCGACGACATCGGCCGCTCGGGCACGCAGGACGAAGGCTTGAAGAAGATCGCCTCCGACTACCAAGCAGCGCTCTCGCTCGCGGCGAGCGACCTCACGGCCCTCGCCACCGCCGCCAAGGGCTCCGACGACAAGAAGTTCCAGACGATCTCGAATCAGTTCGACGCGCATTGGCAGGCCGCGACCGCCGTCGACAAGAAGCTGAACGACTACTGCGCGGGCAAGTGACGGCGACGATCAGCGGGTGAGCCGCAGCGCGCGTAGGCCGTCGATGAGCTCGCTGAGGGTCAGGTTCGTCGACGCGTTCGCCTCGAGGAACGTCGCCGCGCTCGCCACGAGCTCGTCGGCGCGCGCCTCGCGCGCCGCGCCCTCGGGCGCCCGACCGACGAGCGCGCGCGCGCGCGCCGCGAAATGCGCGGCGAGGCCTTCGAGCTGCTGCCGCAAGGCTTCACGGTTCTTGTCC
>CAYYKK010000207.1:0-12934 GCA_964467935.1 uncultured Polyangiaceae bacterium | reverse complement strand
GTCGCCGGTCGCGGTGTCGCCGGTCGCGGTGTCGCTCGCCGCAGCGCCGGTCGTCGCTCCGCCGCCGAGCGCGTTCGTCCCCTCGTCCTCCAGCGCCTCGCCGGCGAGCCCTGACCCGGGCGCCCCGACGATGGTGCTCGATCGCGTCCCCGACGCGCCGAGCGTCGCGGCGCCGCCCGCGGGGCTCGACTTCCACGCCGCGCCGTCGAGCCCACCGGCGCCGGGATCGTCGGGGCTGACGCCCGCGCCGTTCGTCGCGCCGGCGCCCGACGAGGGCGCATCGCCGCCCGCGCCGCCGCCTGCGCTCGAGGCGCCCGTCGCGTCGCGCCCGAGAGGTCGCACGGCCTTGGCCCTGTCGTTCGTCGCGTTGCTCGGCCTCGGCGCGGTCGGCGCGTTCTCGTATCTCCGCGGGCTCGGGCCGTTCGCTCGCGCCCGCGCGGCGGGGACGGTCGGCTCCGCGCGCTCGGTCTCGGCGGAACCGACGGGCCACGTCGCCGCGACGAAGGACGCGCCCCCGCCGCGCGACGTCGCGTCGCCCGCGCGATCGGCGTCCGTCGACACCTCTCCGGCGCGGCCCGAGCCCTCGGCGAGCGCGGCGAGCGCGGCCCCGTCGTCCTCCGCCTCTGCCGCGCCGGCCGCCTCCGAGAAGCCGCCGCCCGATGCCCCGCGCGCGAGCGCCGACGATCTGAAGACACTGCTCTCGTTTCAGGCGTTCCTCACCGTCTCGTCCTCGACCGACGCCGCCGTCGTCGTCCAGGGGCAGGAGGTCGGGCGGACGAACCAGCGGCTCGTCGTGCGCTGCGGCCCGAAGAACGTACGGTTGCGAGGGGAGGGCGGCGCCTGGGTGAGCGACGGCTTGGCCGTCCAGATCACGTGCATGGATCACGCGATCGTTCGCATCGAGCGCTCCCCGTGAGCGCTCGCGCGCACGGTGCGAAGCGCCTCGATTCTCTGGTACCGTGACGGGGATGGCGGGGACTCCTTCGCGCGAGCCCGAGCGGATCATCGGACGCTACGCGCTCTTCGATCAGATCGGCGCCGGCGGCATGGCCACCGTCCACTTCGGGCGACTCCTCGGCCCCGCCGGCTTCTCGAAGACGGTCGCGATCAAGCGCCTGCACCCGCACTTCGCGCGTGACCCCGAGTTCTCCGCCATGTTCCTCGACGAGGCGCGCCTCGCCGCTCGCGTGCAACACCCGAACGTGGTCGCCACGCTCGACGTCGTGGCGCGCGACGGTGAGCTGTTCCTCGTCATGGAGTTCGTCGAGGGCCTGAGCCTCGCCGGGATCTTCTGGGAGGCCGTCCGCTCGCAGCGGCGCATCCCGGTGCGCGTCGTCGGCGCGATCATGGTGAACGTGCTCTCCGGTCTGCACGCGGCGCACGAGGCGACGAACGAGCAAGGCCACCCCCTCGCGCTCATCCACCGCGACGTGTCTCCCCAGAACGTGCTCGTCGGTCGCGACGGCGTCGCGCGCGTGCTCGACTTCGGGATCGCCAAGGCCGTCGGTCGCAGCCACACGACGCGTGAAGGGCGCATCAAGGGCAAGCTCGCCTACATGCCGCCCGAGCAGATCAAGGCGCAGCCGCTCGATCGGCGCGTCGACATCTACGCCGCGTCCGTCGTCCTGTGGGAGCTGCTCACGATGCGCCGGCTCTTCGACGAGGACGACGACGCCACGACCATCTGGCGGGCCGTCCACGAGGATCCGCCGAAGCCCTCGTCGTTCATGAGCGATCTGCCGGAGGGGACCGACGAGCTCGTGATGCGCGGCCTCGCGAAGGATCCCACCGTGCGATACGCGACGGCGCGCGAGATGGCGATGGCCGTCGAGCGAACGCTCGGAGTCGAGTCGATGCTCCACGTGAGCGACTTCGTCACGTCGTGCAACAAGGACACGCTCGAGAAGATGGCGTCGAAGGTGCGCCAGATCGAGAGCATCTCCGAGGAGCTCCACACGTCGGACATCCTGCCGGAGGAGCACACGCGACCGCGGCAGGCCGCGTCCGATCCGAGCGAGGCGGCGACGATCCTCCGCGACGGCGGGAGCCCGTCGGTCGCTCCGCTGCCCGAGCTGCCCGCGCTCGAGGTGCCCGACATCCCGCTGCGTGCGCCCGCGAGCTCCGCCGCGCCGGTCGCGCCGATCCCCGTCGTCGTCGGATCGAGCGGCGTCGATCCGCTGCGCCGCACCCAGGCGTATCCCTTCGGGCCCGAGGGGGCGCCGGCGGCGCCGTCTCGCGCGCAGCCTCAGACCTTGCTCGGCGGCTTCGCCGATCTCGTGGTCCCCGAGGCGAAGGGCCCGGGCTCGCCGGTCGCGCCGTTTCAGCCTGCCTCGGGCCCCGCTGCCCTGCCGCCGTCGCCGCCGCCGTCGAGGCCCCAAGCCTCGTCGGGCGCGCCGATTTCATCGGAGCCGCGCGCGGCGTCGACGTCCTCACCGAGCTCCGCGTTCGGACCCGCGCCCGCGGCGCGCCCGTCGCAGCCGCGGTCGAGCCACGAGCCCATCGCCATGGAGCTCGCGGTCGCCCCGAGGACGACGACGGGAGGCCGCCCCAACCCGTATCCGCTGGCGGCGCAGCGGTTCGCCGCCGCGAAGCCTGCGCGCCCCTCCGCGACGGCGGGCATTCCGCCCGTCCTCGTCGCGGTGCTCGGCATCGCGCTCGCCGCGGGCGGCGCGTACGCCTTCTTCGGTCGCAACAAAGCGAAGTCGTCGGACGCGAGCCAGCGCAACATGCCTCCGCCCGGCGGCGTCGAGCGCTCGTGTGAGGCCGCACGGAAATCGATCCAAAACGGCGGCGAGCTCGGTCCGCTCGACACGTACGGCTGGGTCGTCGAGATCTGGCTCGCACGCGAGGACGGCGAGCCGCTCACGGAGACCGAGCCTGCGCTGGTCAAGCTGCGCGGCGCGGACGGGGCGCTCGATCCGGCGTATGGGATCAGGCTCGGTGAGGGCAACCACGGCGAGGTCGTCATCGACACGCAGCCGAGCCCGCCGCCGAACGCGGGGAAGGAGCCCGGCGTCGTCGTGCGGCTCGCGTCGGGCTACGCGTCGGCGTTCTTCTCGAGTCAGACGAGGCCGGCGTTCTTGAAGCTCGCCGACGGCGCGTTCGACGCGTCGAAGGCGACCATCGGGGCCATGTACGCGCGCTGCGGGCATCTGCCCTTCCACGACATCGGCGCTTGGTTTCGTGGCAAGGACGCGCAAGCGACGGCAGACGCGATCGGCTTCGAGATGGGCGGCTACGCCGAGGCGCCTTGGGTCCAGCGCAGCGTCTTCGGCGCCGTGGGGAAGGACGGAAGCAGCCTCGCGTCGTACCGGCGCAGCCGCATCGGTCTGGACGCCGCGCAGTTCACCGACGAGGTCCACCTGCTCGGCGGGAGCACCGACGAAGAGGCGGGCAAGGGGGTCACGGTGGTCTTCCCGCTCACGAGCCCGCTGCGCGCGATGAGCATGGCGCGTTGGGTGACGAAGCAGTCGAACCTCGAGTGACGCCGGGGTCGCCCTGGCTCCATCGATTGGGGGCGCGTGGAGACGCGCGCCGTCGCTCGATCAGTCGGCGGGGGCGAGGAACGACGGCTCGCACGCGTGCTGTTGGCAGCCGTGCGCTCCGCCCGCCCACGACACGAGGGTGTAGTCCGCGCCGCAGCTCGGCAGGAACTGCGGACACACGCCTGGGGTCACGCACGCGTCGAACGTGATGCAGCGGTCGGGCGTGTGCGTGAACGAGGGCACCTGGCCGGTCGCGGCGCAGTTCGGGATGGCGAGCGCAGGACACGGCCCCACCCGCTCGGGGAGTCGGAGGAACACCTGGCTCGCCTCGAGCACCGACTCGGGCCCCCCCGGGAACAGGTCGCCGTCGTGGAACGAGCCGGCGACGATCGCGCCGCCGCTCTCGACTCGATGCTCGAGCCACGCCGCGTCGATGAACCCGCCGAGGTCACCGTCGGTGCGGGTGTAGCTCGTCGTCTTCGTCGCGTTCAGCTTCTTCGCGACCAGGTTGTCGCACGGCGCGGTGAAGCACTGGTGGGGAGGATCGTTCTCGGTCACGTCGAAGAACAGATCGCCGGTGGCCGGCGCATGGCCCGGCATCCCGCGGTACGCCTCGTAAACGAGGAAGGAGCGTGTGTTGCTCTTTGCATCGAGGGGCCCGAGCTTGCCGCGCAGGACGAGCTCGCCGTCGGCGGCGCCGGCGATGGCCGCGAGGGCGTCCGCGTCGAGGTCCGGCGCGTGGGCGAAGTCGAGCCGCGACACGTAGCGCTCCGCGCTCGCGCGGTTCACGTCCTTGACGAAGTACCCTCCGCACTTCGGCGCGGCGCACTTGCGCGCGTCGGGCCGCACGGTGACGAACGATCGCGAGCTGGCCGAGAGGGCGTCGCTCTCGCTGTTCGACTCGACGCTGCAGCCTGTCCCCGCGAGGGCGAGGAGAAGGCCAACGAACGAAGGGAGGGCGAGGACGGGAACCAGGGTCGAGCGGGTCATGCCCCGCCCTTATCGTCGGAGACGGGCGCCGTCTACCAAAACCTACACACGCTCACCTGAACCTCACATGCGATCCGGCGCGGCGATGCCGAGCAAGTCGAGCCCTCGCGCGACGGTGCGCGCGGTGAGCTCGCAGAGAGCGAGACGCGCGCGTCGCTCTTCTTCCGTCGCCGCCTTGAGGACCGGGCAGGTCTCGAAGAAGGAGCTGTACGCGGTCGCGAGCCCATAGAGGTAGGTGCAGAGCCGGTGCGGCTCGAGCGTGCCCTCGACGTCGCTCACGGCCGCGCCGAAGCCGAGCAGCTCGAGGGCGAGCGCGCGCTCTTGCGGAGCGACGACGCGGAAGCCGCCTTCGAGCGCCGCCTCGCCGCTCGTCTCCGCTTTGCGCAGGATCGAGCGCGCCCGCGCGTGGGCGTACATGAGGTAGGGCGCCGTGTTGCCCTCGAAGGCGAGCATGCGATCCCAATCGAACACGTAGTCCTTGATGCGATCGCTCGAGAGGTCGGCGTACTTGATCGCGCCGATGCCGACCGCGCGCGCGATCGCGTCGCGCTCGTCCTGCGCGACGTCGGGGCTCTTCTCCGCGACCGCGCGGCTCGCGCGCTCGCACGCCTCGTCGAGCAGCGCCGCGAGCCTGACCGTCTCACCGTCGCGTGTCTTGAACATCTTGCGATCGGGGCCGAGGACCGATCCGAACGCGACGTGCTCTGCGCGCGCCGGCGGCGCGAGCCAGCCGGCGAGCTTCGCGATCGCGAACACCATCGCGAGGTGCTGCGCCTGGGGCGAGCCGACGACGTAGACGAGGCGCGTGCCGTGCAGCACGCCGAGGCGGTGGCGGATCGCGGCGAGGTCGGTCGTGCCGTAGCCGTAGCCGCCGTCCTGCTTGCGCACGATGAGCGGCAGAGGATCGCCCTCGCGGGTGGTGAAGCCCGGAGGGAAGACGCACAGCGCGCCGTCGCTCGCCTTCGCGAGGCCCTTGTCCTCGAGCTCGCGAACGACCTCCGCGAGCACGGGGTTGTAGAGGCTCTCGCCCGCGACGTCCGCGTCCTGCAACGTGACGCCCAGCCGCGCGTAGACCGCCCCGAAGTACCGCCGCGACTCGTCGCAGAGCTTCTTCCAGAGCGCGAGCGAGAGCGCGTCGCCTCCCTGCAGCGCGACGACCCGGCTCCGCGCGCGGTCGGCGAACGCGGCGTCCCCGTCGAACTTCGCGCGGGCCGCGCGGTAAAAGGCGTTCAGATCCTCGATGCGCAGCGTCGCCTCGGGCGCGCCGAGGCCGAGGTCGACGAGGTGCTCGATGAGCATGCCGAAGGGCGTGCCCCAGTCGCCGAGGTGGTTCTGGCGGATCACGCGGTGGCCGCGCGCCTCGAGGACGCGCGCGAGCGAGTCGCCGATGATCGTGCTCCTCAGGTGCCCGACGTGGAGCTCCTTCGCGACGTTCGGCGCCGAGTAGTCGATGACGACGGTCTCCAGCGCGCCCGCGGCGCCGACGCCCCGACGCGGATCGGCCGCGAGCTCGCCGAGCGCCCGCTCCATCGCGCTCGCCTTGACGGTCACGTTGATGAAACCGGGGCCGGCGATCTCGAGCTTCTCGACCACGTCACCCGGATCGACGCGAGCGACGAGCGCCGCGGCGACGTCGCGCGGGGGCTTGCCGAGGCGCTTCGCGAGGGCCATCGCCGCGTTGACCTGGAAGTCGGCGCGATCGCTCCGGCGCAGAGCCGGATCGCTGGGCGTGTCGGGGAACGCTGCGGCGAGCGCGTCGGCGATGCGCCGCGTGAGATCGAGGGCGAGGTCCATCGGCTCGCTCATACGACGACTGGCCCTCCCGCGCAAAACGCTCTCGGTCGAGCGCCGCTCGCGCTACTTGGGCGCGCGTTTCGCGGCGGCGTCGTCGGGACCGAGCCGCACCGGCGGCTTCGGCTCACGCACCGCGGTGACGAGGCCGTTCTCTCCGCCTCGCACGTAGCGGCGCACGCCACGGAAGAGGCCGGAGGGGCTCTCGACGAGCACGTCGCAGTCGGCGGTCCAGGTGCTCTGACCGTCGACCTTCTCGATGGAGACGTCGCAGACGTCGTGCAGGAGCTTGCCTTGCTTCGCCATCCACGTGACGACCGCCGGGAGCTCGTCGTGGCTCAGCGTCTTGCCGTGGAACTCGACGGGATCGTCCATCAGGTTCACCAGCCGATCGCCGTTGCCCGAGTCGTAAGCCTTCTCGTACTCGGCGAGCTTCTGCGAGGTGACCTTCAGGAACGCCGGGCTCTCGACGGTGCTGGCGACGCCGACCGCGCGCGTGCAGCAGAGACCCATGCGCGACGGGGAGGCCTTCGTCGGATCGACGACGGATCGGACCGAGCAGCCCGTGGCGCCGCTGCTCGCGTCGTCGCTCGCTCCTCCGCGAACGACGACGCCGCGCTCGGCGGCGGTCGCCGTCCACGACGCGCGCGACGCGATCTCGGGGTGGGTCACGCACGCGAGGGCCCACTGGGCGTCGCTGCAGAGCGACATCGCCCGTCGCTCGCAGGCGCCTTGGGCCTCGAGGAACGTGGCGTTCTCGTCGCCCTCCTCGCGCGCGATCGCGAAGTCCGGCAGCCAGACCCTCGACTCGGGCGCCGTACCCGACGCGATCGTCGTCTTCGGGATCGTCCCGAGCGGAGGCGCCGTCGCGGAGGCCGTCGGCACGGGCGCGGCGCTCGCCGGTGGGGCGCTCGCGGGAGGGGCGCTCGCGGGGAGGGGCGTCGGCGACGCGCTCGCTCCGGCCGGCTCGGTCGAGGGGAGGCGCGGCGGCGCGGGGGGCGTGCGGAGCGCGAAATACGCCACGACGACGGCGCCGATGCCTGCGAGCCCGAGCGCCCAGCGCGGCAGGCCGCCCGAGGTCTTCGGCGACGCCGCCTCGGGCGCCGCGTCTCCGTCGGTGGTCGCGAGTGCCGTCTGCGTGCTCGCCTGCGCGGAGTCCTCGGGGCTCGAGCGTGCGGGCGCGGATCCCGCGGGTGGCGCGTCGCTCTTCGACGGCTTCGTCACGGGCGCCGAGTCGGTCGCGTCGGCAGGCGGCGTCGGCGCGGACGGGGCCTCTCCGGCAGGGCGCGTCGCCTCCTCGGTCGGCGCGAGGGCCGGCTCGCGCCGGCTGAGCGGCACCGCGAGCTCGCGCTCCGCCACGAACTCGGCGGTCGCCGCGGTCGCGTCCGTCGTGGCGTCCGTCGCGAGCGCGAGCACGGGCCGCGGCAGCTCGCCTGAGACGATCCCCTCCACCGCGGCATCGAGCGCCTCCGCGAGCTCCATCGCCGTGGCGAAGCGCTTCATCGGATCGATGGCGAGCGCGCGCTTGAACCACTGATCGAGCGCCTCCGGGAGGGACGTGTCGACGCTCGAAGGCGGCTCGACGTCGGCGCGCGTGATCGCGACGAGCGTGGCCGCGAGCGTCTCGCCCCTGAAAGGGAGCTTGCCGAGCATCATCTCGTAGGCCGTGACCGACAGCGCCCAGAGGTCGGCGCTCGCGTCGACGGGGCCCGCGCGCATGAGCTGCTCGGGGCTCATGTACTGCGGCGTCCCGATGAGCACGCCGCTCGAGGTCGCGAGCGGCTGGGCTTCGGTGTTCGTCGTCTTCGCGACGCCGAAGTCGAGCACCTTCGCGATCTCGGTCTTCGCCGCCGTGGTCGCCAGGAAGATGTTGTGCGGCTTGATGTCGCGGTGGACGACGCCGGCCGCGTGCGCGACCGTCAGCCCAGCCGCCACCTCTCGCAGGATGCGCGCGGTGTCTCGCGCCGGGATGCGCCGCATCCGCGCGAGGCGATCCGCGAGGCACTCACCGCGCAGCAGCTCCATCACGATGTACGGCGTGCCGTCCTCGGTGACGCCGTGATCGAGCGTCCGCACGACGTGGGGGCTGTCGAGCTTCGCCGCGAGCTGCGCCTCGCGACGGAAGCGCGTCAGGACGAGCGGGTCCGACTTCGCGAGGAGCTCGGTGGCGATGAACTTCACCGCGACCTCGAGATCCAGCGTCAGGTGCTGGGCGACCCAGACGCTGCCCATCCCGCCTCTGCCGAGCTGCCGGACGAGGCGGATGTTGTCGGTGACGTGGGCCGAGGGCTCGAGGCTCATCCGCGACGACGATGCTACTCGCCCGCGTCGCGCATCGAAAGCGACACGCGGTGTCGAGCGACGGTCGGTGCCACGCGGAGGCTCCCCCCAAACCGCTCGCGCGCGCTAGCGCGGGGCCTTGCGCGGAGGTCGCGAGGGTCGCGGCGGCTCGGCGAGCAACCTCGCGAGCGTGTTGCGCCCGATGCCGAGCCGTCGCGCGGCCTCCGCCTTGTTGCCGTCCGCGTGAGCGAGCGTCGCGCGCGCGTCGTGCCGATCGGCCTCCGCGAGGGTGAGGCCGATCGGCACGACGCCGCCGCGCGAGCTCGGCTCCGCGCCGTCGATCGCCGGCAGGTGCGAGGCGTCGATCCGCACGTCGGGGGCGAGGACGACGGCGCTCTCGACCCAGTGCTCGAGCTCGCGCACGTTGCCGGGGAACGCGTGAGCGCGGAGGCGCGCGATGGCCTCCTCCGAGAAGACCGGCTCGGGGCGCTCGTAGCGCGCCGCGAACACCTCCGCGAAGTGGCGCGCGAGCTGCTCGATCTCGTCGCCGCCGCGCGCGCGCAGAGGGGGGAGCTCGATCTCCACGACCTTCACGCGATAGTAGAGATCCTCTCGGAAGCGCCCTTCGCGCGCGAGCTTCCTCAGGTCGCGGTGCGTCGCCGCGACGATGCGCACGTCGGCGTGCAGCGTGTTGCGGCCGCCGACCCTCTCGTACGCGCGCTCCTGGAGGAGTCGCAGCAGCTTGCCCTGCATCTCGAGCGGGAGGTCGCCGATCTCGTCGAGGAAGATCGTGCCCGCGCCGGCCTGCGCGACCTTTCCCTGCACGCGTCGCTCGGCGCCGGTGAACGCGCCGCGCTCGTGACCGAAGAGCTCGCTCTCGACCAGCTGAGCGGGGAGGGTCGTGCAGTCGACCGTCACGAAGGGACCGGCTTGCCGCTTCGAGTTGACGTGGATGGCGCGCGCGAAGAGCCCCTTGCCGGTGCCGGTCTCGCCGCGGAAGAGCACCGTCGCGTCCGTCTCGGCGGCGCGCCTCGAGCGCTCGTACACGTCGGCGAGGAGCGAGCTCGTCCCGACGATGCGGTTGAACGGCCCTCGCAGCGTCACGCCGGGGCTCTTCGCGTCGGCCGCGCGCAGGGTGGTCAGGGCGATGGCCCGCGCGAGCTGCGTCGAGAGCGCGACGAGGTAGCGCTCGTCGTCCAGATCGAACGCGCCTTCGTCGCGGTTCAGCACCTGCAGCACGCCGCGCACCGGCGCGCGCGCGTGCTCCCGGATGGGCGCCGCGAGCATCGAGCGGGTCACGAACCCCGTCGCTTTGTCGACGCTCGGATCGAAGCGCGGATCGGTCGTCGCGCGCGCGGTGCGCACGACCTCGCCCGACTGCGCGACGACCCCCGCGATGCCCTTGCCCATCGGCTGGCGCAGCTCCGCCAGCTCCGGGAGGAGCGCGACCTTCGCGACGAGATCGCCCGCGTCCGCGTCGACGAGCCACACCGTCGCGCGCTCGGCGTGGAGCGCCGCCGCGACGCGCTCGCACGCCGCCTCGAGGAGCGCGTCGAAGTCCACCTCGCGCGTGAGCATCGAGGCGAGATCGACGAGCAAGGAGAGGCGGGAGCTCATGGCGCGCTGGGCGACCATCCTAATGTCCGGCCGACCTTCCTGTCGCGCGGAGTGCGTCACGCCGCGCGGCGGGCCCCTCGCCCCAACGAGAGGACGGCGCCCTCCCGGGCCGCGACCGAGCGCGGGAAGATCGCCCGCGCGCGCGCCTCGATGGCCGCGACCTGCTCGTCGGTGCGCTGGGGGTCGTGGTGGAACAGCACGAGGTCCGAGACGCCCGCCGAGCGCGCGACCTCGCAACCGGCGGCGAACGTCGAGTGCCCCCAGCCGACCTTGGAGCGGCCCGTCTCGCCCGCGTACTCCTCGGGCGTGTACTGGGCGTCGTAGATGAGGACGTCGGCGCCCTCGGCGAGGGCGACCAGCGCCGGATCGACGCACGCGTAGTGCTCCGTGTCGGTCGCGTAGACGAGGCTCTTGCCCTCGTGCTCGATCCGGTAGGCGAGGACGCCGCCCGGGTGGTTCAGCTTCGCCACGCGCACGTGCGCCTCACCGAGGTCGAAGCGCTGCCCCGGGCGCACCTCGTTCCACGCCGTCTCCGCGCCGAGATCGTCGAGCTCCACGGGGAAGTGCGGCGCCGACATCTGTCGCTTCAGCGCCTCCCGCACCGGCATGTGCCCCTGGACGGCGCCGAAGACTCCGAGCCGCGTGCTCGGCAGGTACGCCGGGACGAAGAAGGGCAGCCCTTGGATGTGATCCCAGTGAAAGTGGGACAGGAGGAGCGACAGTCGCGCCGGCTCCTTCTCCGCGAGGATCGCGTTGCCGAGCATGCGCAGGCCCGTCCCCGCGTCGAGCACGATCCGTGTCTCGCCGCATCGCACCTCGACCGAGCTCGTGTTGCCGCCCACGGTCGCCGTGTCGGGACCGGGCGAGGCGATGCTCCCTCGCACACCCCAGAATCGAATCTCCATGTGACCTCCTGACCGCGCTCCTTTGCGCGCGGCGTGCCACCGCCCCCGAGGGCCACAAACCGCGCGATCGCGCGATCCGATGCTCCGTCGTGGCTCCGCGTCGGAGCAGATCGGCGCCTCGGGCGCTCCATCTCGGAGCACCGCGCGCGACTCTTTCGACCAGTGCTGAACGGGAGGCGCTTCCATTGGCCCGGATTCCCGGCTAAGCGATCGCCCCGCGCCCGGACCATGAACCGATCTCCGCTCCGCTCGACCCCGCCGTCGCAACCATCGCCCTACCGGTATCTCGGTCGCGGCGGCGGCGAGCGGCCGGTCCGCATCCAGATCATCATGGCGCTCGTCGCGACCCTCGTGCTCGTCGCGGTGCCGCTCTACCTCTGGCGCCGCCCACAGCCCGAGTCGATCCCGTCCGCGGACGCCGCGGTCGCCGACGCCGGCGCGCCCCGCGCTCCCGCCGCGTTGCCGTTCCTCCTCGACGGCGGGGTCGCGTCGGTCGGGCAAGCCGGCCCCGACGCGCTCGTTCCGCCCGGCACGCCGATCGCCGCCGCGTCCCCGCGGCTCGAGATCGCGCCGATCAAGACGCTCAAGTGTCAGGATCCGGGGCCCGGTCGAACGCCTCCCGAGCGGTGTGACGGCCTTCGCGCGTTCGAGGACTCGCTCACGCGTGCGATCCGCGACAGCCAGTCGTGCGCGCCCGCGACGCGGTCGAGCTTCGTCATGAGCTACGTGCTCGAGATGAACTTCGCGAAGAAGCACCAATCGCTCTTCCTCGGCAAGTCGACCACGCTGACGCGCTCGCGCCGCAAGGATCTGCTCAAGTGCGTCGAGCGCGCGATGCCTGCGCCGGACTGGGATCGCGTCCCGCACCAGCACTCGAAGTACACGATCAACGCGGTGGTGACCTACCCGCCGGCAGCGCCGGCGCCCGAGGCGGGCTCGCCGGACGCAGGGGCTCCGCGCGGGGGCGCTCCCTCGATCGGTGCTCCCTCGATCGGCGGCGCGTCGATGGGCGGCGGCGCGCACGACGAGCCGCGGAGCGCTCCGTCCCACCCGAAGAAGACGACGGCGAAGCCGCACCGCGCCGCGCCGAAGCCTGCGCCGAAGGCCGGCCACGCCGCCAAGGGCAAGTGACGCCCGTGCGCGACGACGCGTCCGCGGCCGCGCGTGGGGCCCTCGAGATCCGTGCGAGCTGAGCGCTCCACCGGGCGGCTGCGCGCGCGCTCCCTCGGTCTCTCGGCGGCCGCCGCGGTGCTGCTCGCCGCACGCGTCGCCTGCGCCGACGACGCCGCGGAGTACACGAACCCGCGGTCGTACTCGCGCTACGAGAAGGACACGATCCGCTCCGCGCTGTCCGCGACGAAGACGGAGGTCGAGCCGTCGCCCGAAGGCAAGATCGTCGACGACATCGTCCTCCGCCGGCTCGACGTGTTCGAGAAGCGCGATCCGATCCCGAACTTCCTCGTCACGTTCCTCGACTGGTTCCACGCGACGAGTCGCCCGTTCACGATCGAGCGCGAGATCTTGCTCGCCCGCGGCGAGCGCTACAGCCAAGAGCTCGTCGACGAGAGCGCGCGGAACCTCCGCGGGCTGCGTCAGCTCTCGCTCGTGCTCTGCGTGCCGGTGAAGAGCAAGGTGCCGGGGCACGTGAGGCTTCTCGTCATCACGAAGGACATCTGGAGCCTGCGGCTCAACTCCGACCTGCGGGTCACAAGCGCCGGGCTCGAGCACCTCCTGCTCGAGCCGAGCGAGGAGAACCTGGCGGGCCTGCACCACTCGGCGAGCCTGCTCTTCTCGCTCGATCCGGCGACCTACACGTTCGGCACGGGGTACAAGATCCCGCGCATCGCCGGCAGCTGGATCGGCGCG
>CAYYKK010000206.1:0-12988 GCA_964467935.1 uncultured Polyangiaceae bacterium | reverse complement strand
GCACGGCTGGGGGCTCGCTCGCCGCGGGCGCGCGGCCCCGCCACCGGCGCACGATCCACGCGCGCCGGAGGGCCGACACGAGCATGCTCGCCGCCACGATCACCGGCACGGCCCGTCGCGAGTCGCTCCCGCGCGGCACCGCCCTCAACCGCTCGCCGTATCGCTCCACGAGATCGGCCTCGACGACGTCGGTCGACTCGCCGCGGCCGAGTCGCGCGTGGATCTCGCTCCGGAGCGACGACGCGAGCGGAGACTCGTGCACGTCGAGCGTCTGCGTCCAGCAACAAGGCGCGATGAGTCGGCTCTCGAGCGCGATCTCACCCTCGACGGGACGTGCGCCGGTGTCCGCCGAGGCCGCGCCAGCCGCGACGGTCGCCGCGAGCAGGAAGGCTCCGCACGCGGCCCGAGCCCCGATCCGCGCAGCGCGCTCCGTCGTCCGATCGCGTGCCATGCCGATCACCCTAGCGCGCGCGCCGGGGCGTGCACTGCGACACCTCGTCGCAGGCCGGACGCCGCGTCATCGCGCCGTGCGACACCGTGTCGCATTGTCATCACGCGGTGCTTCCCGATAGTCGATGCGACCGCGGCGCGGCTCGTCGCGCCCTTTCCACGATCGCACCGGAGACACGATGACGAAGCTCTCTCGCTCGATGCCCCAGGCCCTCTTCGCGCTCGGTACGCTCCTCCCGCTGGCGCTCGTCGCGTGCGGCGACGACGCCACCCCGACCACCGGCGCGACCTCCACGTCGAGCAGCGTCACCGGATCGTCCTCCGCGTCGTCCTCGTCTTCCTCGGGCGCCGGGGGCGGGGGCGGCACCGGCGGTGCCGCGCTCCAGAGCTACGCCATCCCGTTCGAGGCGCGCGTCGGCGGCGCGAAGTTCGACTGCAAGACCGATTACATGCTCGGTACCCCTGCGACGAGCGTGGCCGTCAGCGACTTCCGGCTCTACGTCCACGACGTCCGTCTCCTCGACGCGCAGGGCAATCAGACGCCGCTCCAGCTCGATCAAGACGGCATTTGGCAATACCAGGACGTGGCGCTCCTCGATTTCGAGGACAAGACCGGCGCGTGCGCCAATGGCACCGCCGAGACCCACGAGGTCGTCAGCGGCAAGGCGCCTGCGGGCGACTACATGGGTGTCGCGTTCAAGATCGGTGTCCCCGAATCGCTCAATCACCTCGACTCCGCGACGGCCCCCTCTCCATTGAATCTCACCGGGCTCTTCTGGGTCTGGACCGCCGGGTACAAGTTCATGCGGATCGATCTCAAGGGGACTTCGGCGCCGAACAACCCCTTCTTCGTTCACCTCGGCGCCGGCGGATGTGCAGGCGATCCGTCCCTCGGGCAGGCCGTGACATGCACGAACCCGAACGTCCCCGACGTCGCCCTCGACCATTTCCACTTCACCCAGGGCATGGTCGGTGTCTTCGATCTCGCCGCGCTCACGGCCTCGTCGAACCTCGCCGTCGATCAGGGCGGCGCCCCCGGGTGCATGTCGGAGGCGACCGATCTCGATTGCACCCCGATCTTCACCCAGCTCGGCCTCGACCTGTCGACGGGCATGCCCAGCGGGTCGCAGGTCTTCGTTCATGCGGAGTGAGATCCTCGCCTCCGCCTGCTCCCTCGTCGCCATGGCGATCGCGGGTTGCGGTGATCCGGAGTCGACGGGAACGACCTCGTCGAGCTCGTCCTCGTCCTCCTCCTCGTCGGGCGCTGGAGGGCAGGGGGGCGCGCCCTCGTACGATTGGGGCCTGCCCCCTGGATATCCCAAGCCGAGCGTGCCCGCCTCGAACCCGATGTCGAAGGAGAAGGTCGAGCTCGGTCGGCACCTCTTCTACGACAAGAGGCTCTCCGACAATCAATCCTACGCATGCGCGACGTGCCACCAGCAGAGCAAAGCGTTCACCGACGGCCGGGCGCAGGCGATCGGCTCGACCGGACAACTTCATCCTCGCGGCGCGCAGAGCACGGTCAACGTCGGCTACCTGACGGCGCTCACGTGGGCGAACCCGGTGATCCCCTCCTTGGAGGAGCAAGCGCTCGTCCCGCTCTTCGGCGAGACGCCGGTCGAGCTCGGTCTGGCCGGCAAAGAAAAGGAGCTCCTCGACCGGCTGTCCTCGGACCCCACCTATGTCGGTTTGTTCGACGACGCTTTCCCGGAGGGCGGCGTCATCTCACTGGAGCACGTCACCATGGCGATCGCGAGCTTCGAGCGCGCGATTCTCTCTTATCGGAGCCCTTACGATCGCTATGCCTATGGAGGAGATCCCACGGCGCTGTCGGACGCGGCCAAGCGCGGGCGCGACCTCTTCTTCGGGGAGAAGCTCGAGTGCTTCCATTGCCACGGTGGCTTCAACTTCTCCGATTCGGTCACACACGACGGCAGCGCGATCAAGGAGGTGATGTTCCACAACACGGGGCTCTACAACCTCGGCGGGACGGGCGCGTATCCGCCCGACAACCAGGGGATCTACGCCTTTTCGCACGTCGACTCGGACATGGGTCGCTTCCGCGCGCCCACGCTCCGCAACATCGCCGTGACCGCGCCCTACATGCACGACGGCAGCATCGCGGACCTCGACGGCGTGCTCGACCATTACGCGGCGGGTGGCCGAACCATCACCACCGGACCCTACGCAGGCGTGGGGAGCGCCAATCCCTACAAGAGCGAGCTCATTCGAGGCTTCGCGCTGACCCCCGAGGAGCGCGGCGACGTGAAGGCGTTCCTCGCGAGCCTGACGGACGACGCGCTGCGCGAGGATCCCGCGCTCGCCGATCCGTGGGGGAGCCCGTGAGGCGACGCGGCTGGCTGCGCCTCGCCGTCGCCTCCGTCGCGGCGTCGTCGATCGAATGGGGCCTCGGCTGCGGGGAGGTGCCGACGAGCACGGGGGGAGGGGCGCCTCCGATCGACGACTTGCTCGACGTCGTCTACGAGGGCGGCGCGACCGACGAGGCGCTCCGCGCGATGCTCGCGGAGTCGCTGGTCACGTCGAGCTCGGAGGGAGCGAGCATGCTCACGCCACCGCCTTCCTCCTCGTTGACCTCCGCGAGCGCGCCCACCTTCGTGTGGGCGGTGGGGGCGAAGACCGCGGCCGGTGAAGCTCCGCGCGCGGTCGATCCCGCGAGGCGAGCTCCGCAGCGACGAGGGATCGCGCTCCGGCTCGGACCCCGCGCGGCGCTCGCGCACGGCACGCCCATCAGCGGTCGCGCCTACTTCGTCGTCTTCACGTCGCTGCGTGGCGAGCGCCTGGCCCGCGTCTTCACGACGTCGCTCGAGCACACGCCGAGCGAGAACGTGTGGGGCCGAATCGCGGCGGCGGGCGCCTTCTTCGTCGTCGTGACGAACGCTCTCTTCGAGGAGAACCGCGTCGCAGCGGATGGCGGCCCGTACCGGGGTCCGCCGTCCGCCTTCCGGATCGGCTGAGGACGCGCCGATCCGGAGGTGTCACGCGTCAGTGGTGCTGCAGGTGAAGGTCGACGACGCGACCTTCGCGGAGCGCGCCGTTCGCCCCGCGGTACGTGAAGGTCGAGGTCTCGACCTCGCAGTTGCCGCGCGCGTCGCAGCGGCGGGCGTTCTCGAAGGACAGCGTGATCGACTCGACGCCGAGGCTCGCGAGCGACACGAGCTCGCTCGGCTCGCTCACGCGGTTCTGGTTCGCGTCCGTCCACACGACGAGCGACGAGAACATCGCGTCCTGTCGATCGATGCGGCCGTCGTGGTTCGAGTCGAGCTCGGAGAGCGCCTCGAAGCCGTTCGTCGCGAAGCCTCCCGAGGACAGCGCCGTCGCGGAGCCGAAGAGCTCGCCGCCGCTGCCGATCGCGCCGTCGTGATCGCGATCGAGCGCGAGCCACGGCGTCGCCGCGCTCGGCCAATCGGTGGCGACGCTCATCGAGGGGTGAAGATCGAAGACGCCGGGCGCGTTCGAGAAGGTCGCGTGCACCCCGTCGAGCTCGAGCACGAGGGGCGTCGAGCCGCTCGTCTCGGTGCAGTCGCTCCACGCGGGCTGACCATTCGCGTCCGCCTCGCAGAGCTGCGTGCCAGGCACGTCCACGGTGGCGCCGTTCGGTCCGTCCGGGACCTTCTTGGTGCACGACTGGGTCTGTCCGACCACGCACGGCGTCGGGGTCTCGCTGGCGAGCACGCAGCTCGACCAGGCGAGCTTGCCGTCGCTCTGCTTCTCGCACGTGAGCTCGCCGTCACCGCCGCTGCACGACGCGACCGCGCCTTCTTCCGCGCACCCGGCGCCCGCGATCGCGGCTTGGTTCTGCCCCGAGGCGTCCTCGACCGTGTTGCCGCAAGCGACCGACGTGACCACCGAACCGACCAGCGCGACCCAAGCCATCGTTGCCTTCATGTGCAAGCCTCCGCTGCGGTCTATGGCAGAAGGCGTGCCATTCCTTTCGGTCGAAGAATGGGCCAAACAAGCGCAAGGCGGCGCCTCGGCCTCCGATCCCGAGCGCATGACCGGATCTGGATGGCGCGATGGGTGCCACGTGGCACACCTTGGCGTGGCTCAACGGTAGAGGACCGTGGGCCCCTTCTCCCCGAGCGCCCACGAGACGTCGATCACGGCGCCCGAGCTCACGAACAGGCTCGGCCCGTCCCAACCGCTGTCGTCCCAGCCCATGCGCTCGAGGGTCACGAGGAACGCCGTCCCGGGACGCGCTTGGAAGGTCACGTCGGCGCGCGCCCCCATCTTCATCGTCAGCTGCTCCATCTCGTTCGTAGGGGGCTTCTTGATCACGTCGGCCGCGAGGCCGAACGTGCCCTTGACCAGATCGAGATCGCCCGCCCATCCCCACAGCACACCGAAGAAGGTGTCGGGGAGCGAAGGCGTGCAGCTGATGCGCATCCACTCGCGCACGACGCGTTGGGTGCAGACGGCGTCGCCCGAGCCGATCGAAGCGGTGACCGACTCGAGCACGGTGGCGCTCGTCCACTCCTCGGCCTTGGGCTCGGGGGACGAGGTCGTCGGCCACGCGTACGAGGCGACCGTCGGCCCAGCAGGCGCGCTCGAGGCGCTCGCGGAGGGCGTCGCGCTGGCGGGCGGCGAGGCGCCGAGCGTGACGCTCGACGGCGGGATCGGCGTCGCCTCCGCGACGGGGCTCACGGCGAGCGCGACGAGCGCGGGCAACGCGAATCGAGCCGAGACGATCGACGTGCGAAGGGACTTCATAGCGTCTCCAGGTAGGCGACGAGCGCGTCTCGCTCGGCGTCGGTGAGCTGGCTCGTCTTGCCCATGCGGTCCCCGTTCTTCGCGATCAGATCGGCGAGCGTCGGCGCCGAGCCGTCGTGGAAGTACGGCGCGGTCCCGCGAATGAAGAGGAGCGACGGGGTCTTGAGCTTCCCGTCCTCCTCCTCCTCGAAGCCAGGCAGCGTCGGCAGCGCTTTCAGCGAATAGGCGGTGCGGTTCGTGAGCTCCGTCGCGGCGACGTGGCACTGCGTGCACTGGGTCGCGTCACTCTCGAAGACGGTCTTGCCGCGCTTCTCGACGTCGGTGAGCTCGCGGCCGAGAGGAGGCGGCGTGACGAGCCCCTTGCGCAGGAAGACCGCGAGCGCGTTGGCGCGCACGCCCGTCATCCACGCCTTCGCGTCCGCGTTGCCGCCGCCCCAGCGGTGGAGGTTGAAGCCGTCGGCGAGCCGCTCGGTGAGATCGGCGTCTTGGCCGTGCCAGCCGTAGGGCCCGCTGGCGTTCACCCGCCCCGCGAGCATCGGCGTTTGTCTGGCGTAGCCGAGCCGACCGTTCTTCGTCTTGTCGGCCTGGTTCTGGTGCGCGAGGAAGTGATGCCGGTTGCGCTGCGCGTCGTCCTCGACCACCTCGTGCCAGACGTGACCGTCGTCGCGGCCCTCGGGGTGACAGCCGGCGCAGCCCATGCCGCCGCTCGAATAGTCGTCACGACCGCCGTAGAACAGGCGACGTCCGCGCGAGCCGTCCTCGTCGAGCGGATCGGTCGCGACGCGCAGGACCGAGAGCTTCAGGCTCTTCGGATCGTCGAGGTGCGCGACGGCGATGTCGTAGGTCGATCGGCAGAACACGAACAGCTCGGTCTCGTCGGCGCTCAGCGCGAGCCCGCTCGGCGCGCCGCAGTGACCCGCGATGCCGTCGGCGTCCGCGTAGCCGTTGCCGATGATCTTCGGATCCTTGTAGTGGCTGCCCACGTAGACCGTGCGCAGCGGCTTCTCCGCCGGCGCCGCGGCGAAGAGCGGGAGCTCTTGCACGAGGTCGCCCCCCTCGGACGCGACCCAGATCGAGCGCGTCTTCTTCGCCACGACCAGATCGCGCGGCTGAACGATATCGCCGACGCGCAGATCGGTCGACACGAACGGCCGCTTTCGCCAGTCGTCGTCCGGCAGGGAGAGCACGCCCTCGCGTGCTTGCTCGAACGCGGGGGAGCCCTTGATCCGCTTGTCCGGGACGCGCGGTCCGAGCAGAGGCTTGTCGTTCTGGGTCTGGAGCACGTCGACGGTCGGCGTGCCGTACCAGGCGTTCGTCCCGAGCGCTCCGAGCGCGTGCCGCGCGGCGAGGAGGCGGTGGCCGTCTTCGTCCATCGCGAGCGCGTAGCCGAGCGAGCCCTCGAGCGTGATCCCTTGTGGCGCGTGGCTCGGCGCGGCGGGGAACGCGACGACCGAGGTCTTCGCGGAGGCCGACGCGAGGTCGTCGATGCGTGTCAGGTTCGCCGACGTGAGGTGGCTCACGTACGCGGTCTTGCCGTCCGGGTGGATCACGACGCCGCGTGGCTCGCGTGCGACGTTCAACGTGTAGAGCACGGTGCCCTTCTGCCAGTCGACGCCGCTCACGGTGTGCGTCCACGCGGACGTGACGATCGCGGTCTTCTCGTCGGGGCTCAGCGCGATACCCCACGCGTCGGGCGCGAGCTGGATGCGGCGCTCCTCGGTGAGCTTGTTGCCCGGCTGCTCCTTCATCACGAGGAGCAGGCCCGGATCACGGATCGTGACGAGCACGTAGCCGTCGACCGGGAGCACCGCCGCGGGCGCACCCGGCATCGGCGTCTCTTCGCTCTTCGCCATCGGAGGGGGCTCGACCGGCGGAACGACGCCGGGCCCGGGCTGCACCGGCGGCGGCTTCGGCTTCGCCGGCGCGCTCGCGCTCGGGTGCGCGGACGCGCCCGCCTTCGGGTAAGCGGAGGCGTCGGGCGAAGCGGGCGCTGCGCTCGGCGCGGTCGTCGCCTCACCCGCGCCCTCGGAGAACGACAGCGCGAGCGTGCGCAGCGATTTGTGGTCCTCGTCGGCGAGGTAGAGGCGCGCGCCGTCGGCCGAGCGGCGGAGCGGGCCGCCCGTCCGCTCCGGCGCCTTGAGGGGCTCGTGCGGACCGGGCGCCGACGCGCTCGCGACGACCGTCGCGGAGCCCGCCGATCCGGTGCTCCCGGACGAAGCGCCCTTGTCGCCGCAAGCGCCGGCGAGCGCCGCGACGCCGAGGAGCGAGAGCCAGGGAGAGAGACGCGCGCGCCGCGCTCTTGCGCGCGCGACGGGTCGCGGTGGGGGTGGCGAGCCGAAGAGCATGGGTCGACGCATGCTACGCGAGAAAGCGCGCGATGCTCAGGGCAACGCGAGATCGTCGACGCGGCACGCGCGGAACGTGCCGGTCACGCTGAGCACCTTCCCCCCGCTCGTCACGTCCCCCGAGAACGAGCCCTCGACGAGCTCGCCGAGCTTGCCCATGTGCGTGACCGTGACCGCGCCGCTCTTCGCCGTCGGAAACCACATCGTGTTGCTGTCGTCGATATATTGCGTCACCGTCCCGGTGGACGCGCTCGGGACCTCGGTGTCGATGCCGAAGCCGACCGCCTGGACGCGGGGCGCGGTCGACGTCGGACCGAGGCAGGCGAGGATCGTCAGCTGCCCTGCGAGCGCGCCGCCCGCCGTGAAGAACGCGACGGGGCGCGACGATTCGTTCGAGCCCCACGCGTTCGGGCAAGAGCCGACGAGGTGCACGGGGCCGCTGCCCGTGTCGACGTCGACGTACGCGTCGGCGCATGCGGGGCTCGTTCCTCCGGTGCTGCTCGAGGCGCCGGTCGTGAAGCCCGAGCCCGTCGAGGAGGTGGCCGCCTTCGAGGAGGACGAGGACGACGCCGGCGACGACGCGCTCGTGGCGCCGCCCGATCCGTCGATGATGACCTGACCGCCGCACCCGACGAGGAGCGGCAGGGCGAGCAGGGCGACGCCGTGATGCATGGAAACGAGGCTATCCGGCTAGCGGACGCGCCGCGCTGTCTTCTTCTTGGTGGCCGGCGCCTTCTTCTTGGTCGCGGCCTTCTTCTTGGTGGCCGGCGCCTTCTTGGTCGCGGCCTTCTTCTTGGCGGCCGGCGCCTTCGTGGTCGCGGCCTTGTTCTTGGTCGCGGCCTTCTTCTTGGCGGCCGGCGCCTTCGTGGTCGCGGCCTTCTTCTTGGCGGCCGGCGCCTTCTTGGTGGCCGGCACCTTCTTCGCCGCCGCCTTCTTGGTCGCTGGTTTCTTGGTGGCAGCCTTCTTCGCCGGGCTCCGACGCGCTGGTCGCTCCTCGGTGAGCATGAGCTCGAGCAGCTCCTCCGCGAGCGAGTCGTCGGGATCCGCCGCGAGGACGGCGCGCACGTTCGCGACGTAGTCGGGCGACGGCGTCGCGCAGTGGAGCGAGTACTGCTCCCAGAGATAGGCCTCGGAGTCGCTCGCGTCCCGCTCGAGCGCCCGCGCGAACCACGTCGCGGCCTCCGCGAAGCGCCCGGCCTTGCCGAGCTCGCGGCCCCCCTCCATCAGCGCCGCGGTGTCCTCCGGATCCACACGCGACGCCTCGTCGAAGAGGGCGAGGGCGCCGTCGACGTCTCCCATCGCGCGATGCACCGTGGCCTTCGACGTCAGCGTGGCGAAGGATCGCTCGAGCGTCAGCGCGCGCGCCGCGGCGCGGAGCGCGTCGTCGAAGCGACCGAGCTTCCGCAGCGCGTACACGACGTAGACGAGGCCCTCCGGATCGTCGGTGCACGCGGACGCGATCGCGTCGATGTCCGCCAGCTCGTGCCGCCCCTCGTCGTCTTCGTCGAGCACGAGCCCCGGGTGAGCGGAGACCCAGAGGGCGAGGCGATCCTTGGCCGCGTCGATATCGATCATGACGGCACTCTACGGCCGCTTCGGCGCGACAACCAGCCCCGCCGAGGCTCCGCCGTGGTTGCCCCGCCCACCGAATTCTGCTCGTCTCCGAGCGATCATGAAGACGATCTCCGCCGCGATGGCGCTCGTCGGCCTCGCTACCACGTGCGGCTGCGGCGACCGATCGACGACCCTCGCCTCCTCGGCGCCGAGCGCGTCGGTGTACGCGAGCGCGCCCGCCCCTCTGGCGAGCGACGGACGCAAGATGGGCACGGCGAAGCAGTCGTTCGAGCGCGCGAACGCCATCTACAAGGAGACGTTCGACCTCAAGAGCACGGCGTCGCTCACGGCGAAGCTCGAGGCGATGCGCTCCAAGCTCGGACCGCCGGACAAGACCGTCGGTGACAAGAGCTACTGGTACGCGGTCGACGCCGAAGGCCACTGCTTCGAGTTCACGGCGAGCGCGACCGACGGCGCCGGCTTCACGGCCGTCGACCAGGGTCGCTGCGGTCTCTGAGCCGAGCGCGTCGCGCCCTGCTCCGCGTGGCACGGCTCCGCGTGGCGCGTCACTCCGCGGCCGTGGGCTCCGCTGCGTCGTCGTCGTAGAGGCCGATGCGCCGGCGACGCCGCGTCTCGTACTGCGAGAGCGCGAGCAGCGGGAAGTAGCTCTTGTAGAGCGTGTAGTCGAGGAGCGCCGTGTGGAAGAACACGCCCATCGGCTCCTGGCGAGGCCACTCGCCGCTGCCGAGCTGCGCGGAGGCGAGGAAGCGCGCCGCGCGCTCGATCGCGTCCCAGTCGGGATCGCGGGCCTCGATGAGCGCCGAGAGCGCCCACGCGGTCTGTGTGACCTGACCCTCGGCGTCCTCGTGGTAGACGTCGCTCGGCTCCGCCACGTGGGCCTCGCCCCAGCTCCCGTCGGGGCGCTGGTGCGACTTCAGCCACGCGCACGCCTTCCGGATCTGCGGATCGGTCGCGCGCGCGCCGGCCGCCATGAGACCTCGGATGCCGAAGAGCGTCCCGTAGATGAGGCGGACGCCCCAGACGCCCGGCCACGCGCCGTTCGGGTATTGCGCGTTTCGCAGCCGCCTCGTCGCGCGCTCGATCGCGCGATCGACGCCCGATGCATCGTCGAGCAAGGGGCGCGCGTCGACGAGCGCGGCGAGGCACGAGGCGGTGCACTCGACGTAGGAGCCCTCCGTCATCGAGTCGCCGAACATCTCGGCGGGGTTGAGCCACTCGATCGAGAAGGGCGTGCGGCGAGGCTCGTAGCTCCCGAAGCCGCCGTCGTCGTTCTGCTCTTGCAGGATGAAGCGCACCGCGGCGGCGATGTCTTCCTTCGAGACCACGACCTCGGCGCCCGCGCTCCCGGAGGCGCCCTGCGTCGCGATCCGAAGCCACGCGATCCGCGCCGTGAGCGCCTCCGCCGTGCAGTCGCTCACCGGCCATCCGTGCCACGCGCCGGCGAAGCAGAAGCCGCCGACGGGGTCGACCCGATCGAAGCTCGCGGCGTTCGGGAAGGTCGAGCGGATCTGCTGCGTCTCGAGGAAATGGTCGGCGCGAGCGAGCGAGCGCCGCGCGTCGACCGCCTTCACGGTCGGTCCCACGAGGTGGGGCGTCGCCTCGGCGAGCGCCTGGGCCGCGAACGCCGTGTCCCACGTTATCGAGCGCGCTCCGCTCACGCGGGCACCGTCGACGTCGTCCTCCCAGATCCAACCCTCGAGCCGCGCGAAGGCCTTGTCGGCGTCGGGCTCGTCGAGCCCGCCGGCCTTGAGCGCGAGCACGTTCAAGAGCCCGCTCACGGGCGAGATGCTGGTGTGGCTCGTCGTGCGCAGCTCGTAGCGGATGCGCTCGCGGAGCGTCTCGAGCGATTCGGCGCGCTTCTGCGTCCCGAGCTGCGTCCCGAGCCCCGGTCCGTTGGTGAAGAGGCGCTCGATGAGCGTGAACGCCTTGTACGAGGCCCGCAGCGGCGCGCTCGGTGGTGCGTAGAGATCTGCCTCGCGCAGCTCGGTGCGCGCCCGCTCGAAGTCGACGCTCTCGTAGCCGCTCGGATAGAGCTCGGCGCGGAGCGCGTCGATGATCTCCGTGCGCTTCGCGGTGAAGCGGGCGCCGTAGAGCGTCGCCATCCCGAGGTAGATCGCGCGCGTGTGGCAATAGAACCGCGACGGGTGCACCGGGAACCACTTCGGCAGGCCCCAGATCTCCGGCATCACCGGGTTCACGCCCTCCCAGCCGTAGAGGTTCATCATCGCGAGCCAGAACTTGCCCCAGCTCGGGATCGCGGCGACCCCGCCCTCGGCGCGGAGGAAGCGGTGCGCGTCGCCGAGCAGCGCGCCGGTCGGCTCCGCGCCGAGCAGGCGCGCCGCCACGTAGACGAGCGTCGTGACGAACAGGCTCGGCTCACTCCACTCCGAGAGACCCCACACCCGGTTCGTCGCCGTGTGCGTGCGCGTCCTCTCGAAGTGCAGGAGGAAGCGACGCTTGCGCGCCGGATCGATGGGCCTCTCGAGGAGGTGACACGACAGGACGTACTGGGCCGCGAGCATCGGGCTCCACACGACCTCGCCCTCCCACGATCCATCTTCGGCCTGGATCGCGATGAGCGCCCGCGCGGCCCGCTCGAGGGCGAGGGCCGGGGAGGGACGCGACAGACCGGCGCGCTCCGGATCGAACGGCAGCTCGACCACGTCGGCCTTCGAGCTCGACGCCTTGAGCGCCGCGCCGTAGCGCTCCTCCGCGAGGCCCATCGTCTCGTCGCCTTGCTGCGCGCGCTCGGCGAGCGGCTCCGGCGGGCTCGGGGGTCGGAGGTGAAGCGCGCCCGCGAGGAGCCAACGGCTGCGCTCGGCGAGGTCGGCGGTGACGTCGCGCACGTGGTCCCAGCGACCCGTCTCCATGCCGCGACGCACGAGGCTCTTGCCCGCGAGCAGGACCGCTTTGTAGAACGACGAGCCGAACGCGATCGGGTTCGTGTCCTGGCAGCCGAGGAAGCGCATCGTGCGGAAGCGCTCGACCGAGTCCTCTCGCCAGAGGTCGTAGATCGCGCGCCGGATCTCCACGACCTCGTCGCTCGTGTCGGCGAAGATCTCGTAGAGCGCCACCGCCAGCATCTCCGGGACGCGGCTCTTCAGGATGCGCGTGCGACGATAGTTGTCGAAGCTCTTGGCGCTCACCAAGGTGGTGGCGTCCTGGAAGCCGAGCGTCATGCCGAGGGCCGTGAGCGGGTGGTGATAGCCGACGGCGTCGCCCACGAGCGCGAGCCCCTCGCGCCCGAACTCGAGCCGTGGTCGCGTCTGGTTCGTCGCCCACGTCATCTGTCCCGAGCGGAGCGCGTCGCGGAACGCGGGGCGGAGCTGCTCCGGGATCGCCGCCACGTAGGCTTCGTAGAGCACGGCCTGGCGATCGCGGCGCAGGCGGAGCGAGAGCGGCACGTCGATCTGCAGCCGCACGTTCTCCGCGTCGATGCGGTACATCAGGATCGGTCCGAGGCCGCCGAGGCACACGTGTCCGTAGCCTTCGAACGGCATCTCGACGTTCTTGAGCAGGAGCCCCGCCATGCGCGAGTACGTCCCCGCCCCTCGTTGGATGCCGAGCGCCGTGTGCGCGACCGACATGCGGCCGCAGGCGCCGACGATGAGATCGGCCTCGACCGAGTGCGTCCCGCCCGACTCGACCTGGTAGCTCAGCCGGTGATCGCCGAGCTCGGTGGCTCGCGCGTACGGCAGGTAGTCGACGAGCGCGCTGTCCTCACAGTGAGCGCGCAGCGTCCCGACGAAGTTGGCGTGCTCGAAGCTGAGCGCGAACGTGCCCGCCTTGTACGGGAGCACGATCGGCCTCGACCCGTCCTCCGGGAACACGACGAAGCCGCGACCACCGGTGAACGGTTGGCTCGGCTTGGGCGGGACGCCGAGGTCCTG
>CAYYKK010000205.1:0-13002 GCA_964467935.1 uncultured Polyangiaceae bacterium | reverse complement strand
AGATGCTGGAAGAGCGCATCGCTCTCCTCGAAGGCGCGGAGGCATGCCGTGCGCATGGCTACAAGAACCTCGTCCGCATCGTGTCGGCCGGCCACCTCGAGCCCGTCTCGAGCCGCGCGCCCAGCGTGCGCGAAGAGGTGATCGCTCGCAACCGCGGCGGCGTGATCGGCCTCACCGGGTGCCTCGGCGGCGTGATCGCGCAGCAGGTGCTCGAGCAAGGTGAGGCCGCCGGCAAGGCCGCGCTCGATCGCCTTCGCTCGACCTTCGAGCCGGGGAGCCTCTTCGTCGAGCTCCAGGACCATGGCTTCCCCGAGCAGGCGGTCGTGAACGACATCCTCGCGCGGGCGGGCGCGGATCTCGGCCTCGGCGTGGTGGCGTCGAACGACGCGCACTTCATCAAGCGCGAAGACGGCGAGAGTCAGCTCTATCTCTCGTGCATCGCCGCGAACCGGGCGTTCTCCGACGCGAACGCCGCGCACCACGGCAGCTACGAGATGTTCCTCAAGTCGCCGGAGGAGATGGAGCATCTCTTCCGCGACAGGCGCGACGCCGTCAAGAACACGCGCGCGATCGCCGAGCGCTGCACGTCGTACAAGCTGAAGCTCGGCGAGCCCATGCTCCCGACGTTCCAGGTGCCCGACGGCTACGACACCGACGCGTACTTTCGGCACGTCGCGGCGAAGGGGCTGGAGGAGCGCTTCGTCGAGCTCGCGCGCGCAGGGCGGACCGACGTGGACCCGGAGGTATACAGAGCTCGACTGCAGGTGGAGCTCGATGTCATCTGCAAGATGAAGTTTCCGGGGTACTTCCTCATCGTGTGGGACTTCATCAGGCACGCGAAGGACAAGGGGATCCCGGTCGGGCCGGGGCGCGGCTCGGGTGCCGGATCGCTCGTCGCCTACGCGATGAGGATCACCGACCTCGATCCGCTCCCGTACAACCTGCTCTTCGAGCGCTTCTTGAACCCCGAGCGCGTGTCGATGCCCGACTTCGACGTCGACTTCTGCATGGACCGGCGCGACGAGGTGATCCAGTACGTGGCCGACAGGTACGGCAAGCGGAGCGTCGGTCAGATCGCGACGTTCCACGAGCTCAAGTCGAGGAGCGTGATCAAGGACGTCGCGCGGACGATGGGGCTCCCGGCGAACGAAGCCCAGCGGATCGCGAGCCTCGTTCCGCAGAAGAGCCCGGGGGTGATGTACACGATCCCGGAGGCGCTCGAGATCGAGCCGAAGCTCAAGGCGCGCACGCAGAGCGACCCGACGATCGCCGAGCTCATCAACCAGGCGCAGAAGCTCGAGGGGCTGACGAGGCACGCGGGCATGCACGCGGCGGGTGTCGTCATCAGCGAAGGCCCGCTCGACGATCACGTGCCGTGCTTCAAGAACGGCGAGCAGATCGTCACGCAGTACCACAAGGACGACGTCGAGAAGGCGGGGCTCGTCAAGTTCGACTTCCTCGGCCTGAAGACGCTCACGGTGATCGACATCGCCGTTCGCCTCGTGAACGCGCGCCCCGATCGCGCGGCGCCCGGCGCCGAGAAGCTCGACATGGGCGCGCTGCGCCTCGACGACAAGGAGACGTACGCGCTCTTGCAGTCGGGCGAGACGACGGGCGTGTTCCAGCTCGAGTCGAGCGGCATGCAGCAGCTCTTCAAGGACCTCCGGCCCGACGCCTTCGAGGACATCGTCGCCGCCGTCGCGCTTTATCGACCCGGCCCCCTCGGCACGGGCATGGTGAAGGACTTCGTCGACTGCAAGCACGGCCGGAAGCCGATCGCGAAGATGCACGCCCTCGTCGACGAGCTCTTGAAGCCGACCTACGGCGTCATCGTCTACCAAGAGCAGGTCATGCAGGTCGCGCAGCGGCTCGCGGGCTACAGCCTCGGAGGCGCCGACCTGCTTCGACGCGCGATGGGCAAGAAGAAGCCCGAGGAGATGGCGAAGCAGAAGGCGACGTTCGTCGAAGGATCGCTTCGGAACGGCGTGAGCGAAGAGGACGCGGATCGGATCTTCGGCTTGCTCGAGTACTTCGCGGGGTATGGCTTCAACAAGAGCCACTCGGCGGCGTACGCGCTGCTCACGTATCACACGGCGTATTTGAAGGCGCACTACCCGGTCGAGTTCCTGTGCGCGCTGATGACGGCGGATCGCGACAAGATCGAGAAGGTCGTGCGGATCATCGCCGAGGGGCGCGCGTGGGGCGTGGAGATCCTCCCGCCGGCGATCAACGAGTCGAAGACGGACTTCACCGTGGTCTACGCCGAGCCCAAGAAGGGCGCGGACGGTCGCAAGCGCACGGGCCGCCGCAAGGGCAGCAAGATCGCCGACCCCTTCGATCCGAAGATCCGCTTCGGCCTCGGCGCGATCCGCGGCGTCGGCGAGTCGGCGCTCGAGGCGGTGCTCGAGGCGAGGAACGAGGGCGGGCCGTTCAAGGATTTGTTCGACTTCGCCCAGCGCGTCGACTCGCGTCGCATGAACAAGGGCGTCCTCGAGTCGCTGGTCGCGTGTGGCGCGTTCGACGCGGAGCTCTCGGAGCTCGGCGTCGCGCGCCCCGATGCGTTCCTCGCGATCGATCGGGCCCTCGAGCGGTCGCGCACGGCGAGCAAGGACCGCGAGCGCGGTCAGACCAGCCTCTTCGGGCTCTTCAGCCAAGCCGCGCCGGAGGCGGGGGGCGCGGGCGGGCGCGACGAGTACCCGGCGGCGGAGCCATGGGATCTGCGTGAGACGCTCACGCGAGAGAAGGAGGCGCTCGGCTTCTACGTCTCGGGTCATCCGCTCGACCGGTACGGCGTCGAGCTCGGTCGATTCGAGGTCGTCCCCACGTCGCAGCTGCCGTCGATGGACGCGTGGAGCAAGGTGCGCGTCGCAGGCATGGTCGAGGGATATCGCGCGCGCATCTTCAAGGGCGGCGGTGGGAAGATCGCGTTCTTCGCGCTCGAGGACACCGTCGGTCGCATCGAGGTGAAGGTCCGCGAGCGGCAGATCGATCTCTACGAGGCGGTGCTCACGAGCGGCGAGCCGGTCCTCGTCTCGGGCAAGCTCAGCTTCCCGATGGTCGAAGAAGAAGAGGAGAGCGCGGGGCCGCGCGAGCCGACGCTGCTGCTCGACGAGGTCGTGCCGCTCTCGGACGCGATCCGCGCCGAGACGCGCGGCGTGCTCGTGCGGCTCAACGCGGCGAAGCACGGGCGCGAGCAGGTCGAGCGGCTCGGCGCCGCGCTCCGCGAGAGCCCAGGCAGCTGCCCCGTGGAGCTCACGATCGAGCTCGAGGGCGGCGCGGAGGCCGTGATGCGCCTGCCCGGGTACAAGGTCGAGCCGAACGACGCGATGTTGGCGCGCCTCGAGAAGCTCTTCGGCGGCAAGGTCGTCGAGCTGCGCTGAGCGCCCTCAGCCCGAGAGCAGGGCGTCGAGCTTCGACTCGACGACCGAGCGATCCTCCTCGTGCTTCAAGATGACGCCGAGGGTCTCGCGCACGAGCTCCTTGTCGAGCAGGTGCGCCCCGAGCACGAGGAGCGATCGCGCCCAGTCGAGGGTCTCGCTGATGCTGGGGGCCTTGCGGAGATCGAGATCCCGCACCTTCGCCACGAACGAGACGAGCTTCTCCGCGAGCGCTGCCTCGACGCCGGGAACGCGGGCCGAGAGGATCGACAGCTCGCGCGTCGGAGACGGATAGTCGAGGAAGCTCGAGAGGCAGCGCCTGCGGAGCGCTTCGGTCATGTCTCGCGTCCCGTTCGTGGTGAGCACCACGAGCGGCGCGTGCGCGGCGCGGACGGTCCCGATCTCCGGGATCGTCACGGAGAAGTCGGCG
Organism: uncultured Polyangiaceae bacterium; assembly: GCA_964467935.1. Taxonomy (GTDB): domain Bacteria; phylum Myxococcota_A; class Polyangia; order Polyangiales; family Polyangiaceae; genus CAYYKK01. The sequence continues at coordinate 9,195 of CAYYKK010000205.1, read as the reverse complement.
AGGATCTCGAGGAGGAACGCCTCGAACTCGGGGTCGGCGCGATCGACCTCGTCGATGAGGAGCACGGCGGGCGTCTCGCTCTCGAGCGCCGCCAAGAGCGGGCGCGCGAGAAGGAAACGCCGGTCGAAGAACGTCGCCTCGCTCTTGGCGACGAGATCGACCGCTTCGCGGATCGATCCTGCCCCGGCGGTCTCCTTCGCGAGCGCGTCGCGGAGCAGCTGCGTGTAGAGCATCTGCTTCGCGTAGTCCCACTCGTAGAGCGCCTTCGACTCGTCGAGGCCCTCGTAGCACTGCAGCCGGATCAGCGGCCGAGCGAGTGCGGTCGCCGCGGCCCTCGCGAGCTCGGTCTTGCCGACGCCCGCCGGGCCTTCGCAGAGGAGCGGTCGGCCGAGCGACAGCGCGAGCCAGAGCGTGAGGACGGTGGGCTCGTCGGGGAGATAGCCCGTGCTCGCGAGAGCTCGGCCCAGCGCTTCGGCAGACGAGGACGGCGGATCTCGCGGGTCGGGAGGGGTGATCATACGAATCGGGCCTCGCTGGCGGGAGCACGCGGTCGACGCCCGCCTGGACGGGCGCTCGGCCGGAGCTCCTCGCGCAAACGCGCTTCTACGATATCACGAAGGACTTTTGGTTTTTCGGCTGCTCGTAATAAGAATAGGGGACGATGTCAGAAGAGCGCGGCGATCTCGTGCGCATCGACCCGACCGGCGCCGCCCATCCGGTGGGACGGCTCGCGAGTCAGTGGATGCGGGGACGCCAGGGGACCTTCCGGCTCATGCCGGGCCCTCCGCACCTCGTCTTCATGCGGTACGTGGGCGAGGACGGTCGTCGCGACGACAACGACGGCGCCATTTGCCGGCTCGCGGGCGAGATCACGGCGCCCGGGACGCTCTGCGACGTGGTCTCTCTCGTGGCCCAAGCGTCGTGGCGCGGAGAGCTCATCGTCATGAGCGGCGCGACCACGCGCAACGTGTATTTCGATGGAGGCCAGGTGGTGAACGCCCACTCCACCGCCGACGGCGAGCGCCTCGGCGAGGTGCTCTACCGCTACGGCGTGCTCACCCAGGAGCAGGTCGAGCAGACGGCGAAGGCGGTGACCACCGAGCTGCGGTTCGGCGAAACGGCCGTCAAGCTCGGCTTCCTCACGCGCGAGAAGCTCTTTCAGCTGATGGCGAGGCAGACCGAGGAGGTCGTCTACGCCGTGCTCCTCGTGAGCGACGGGATGTTCTACGTGCTCGACAACTACGACGAGTCGAAGCTCGCTTCGCGCCTCAACTTGTCCGTCAGCTCGCTCCTGATGGAGGGCGTGCGGCGCATGGACGAGACGCGCTATTTCCGCGAGCGCATCCCGAGCGACCAACACGTGCCGGCGCGCGTCCCCACGCGCCCCGGACCTGCCGAGGACGCGCTCAAGGTCGTCTACGACGCGATCGACGGCAATCGGAGCATCGCGGAGATCTGTCGTGCCGTCGGCCAGGGCGAGTTCGAGGTGACCCAGGCGCTCTTCCAGATGCTCCAAGCGGGCAGCATCTCGGTCAACGCTCCGCGGCCGACGGGGAAGGTCGCCGTCGTCGCGCGCTTCAACCAGGCGATGAGCCTCCTCCTCGCCCAGGTCGATCAGGCCGGCCGCGGCCACGAGATCCGCGAGCAGCTCTCGAGCTTCGCGACGGGCGCGGGCGTCTACGACGTGCTCTTCCAAGGCGCCGGTCCCGCGGAGGACGGCACGGTGAACCCGGATCGCATCACGGAGAACGTCGCGATGCTCGTCGGGCCGGCCGAGAGCGAGGCCATGCTCTCGCAGTGGCTCTACGAGTACTCGTCGTTCGGCCTCTTCGTCGCCGAGCCGGTGCTGCGCATCGCCGACGCTCAGCAGACCATCACGAAGAAGGTCGCGGAGCTCATCGGCCCGCTCGCGCCCAAGTGACGCGTCCGACCCGTGCGCTCGCGGGGAGGGGTCGCCGAATCGGCTTCAGTCTCCTCGGCTTCTCGGGTAGACCGACCGCTCCCATGGCCCGCGCGCGCTCAGCCACTTCCAAGACGCTGTTCGGTCGTCTCCTCTGGAGCTCCGTCCTCTTGGGAAGCGTCGTCGCGGCGGCGTCGACGCTCACCGGGTGCGACGCGCAGCTCTCGAGCGCGGGGCCGCGATCGCTGACCTACACCGAGGACGCGCAGAAGGCCTACCGCGAGGCGCTCACCGCGTTCCGCGACAAGGACTGGGAGGGCGCGAAGTCGCTCTTCCAGGAGGTCAAGAAGCGCTTCCCGCAGGCGCGGGAGGCGCGCCTCGCGGAGCTGCGGCTCGCCGACATCGACTTCGCTCAAGAGAAGTACTCGGACGCCATCAGCGCCTACCGCGGCTTCGTGACGACGTTCCGGTCGGATCGCGAGGTCGAGTACGCGCGCTACCGACTCGCCAAGGCGCTCTACTTCGACATCGACGACACGATCCTCCTGCCGCCGGCCGAGGAGCGCGATCAGGGGACCACCGCCGACGCGCAGCGCGAGCTCAAGGCCTTCCTGAAGACGTTCCCGCGCAGCCGCTATCGGAAGGACATCGAGTTCATGCTGGAGGTCGTCACGGGGCGCCTCGTCCGGCACGAGCTCTACGTCGCGCGCTACTACCGTCGCCGGGACAACTACGACGCCGCGCTCTCGCGCATCGACTACGCGCTGAAGACGTACCCGCGCTCCGGGCTGGATCCGGAGGGCCTGATCCTCAAGGGCGAGACGCTCATGATGATGAATCGCCGCAAGGAGGCGCGCCTCGCCTTCGAGTCGGTCGTCAACGACTGGGGCGGCCCCTTCGTGCCGCGCGCCAAGGCCTATTTGGCCGAGCTTGGTGCGCCCACCCAACCTCCGCCCACGATCTCTCGGCCCCCGGACCCGGGGGTGCCGACGGCGCCGACCCCAGGTGCCGGCGAGCAGCCTTCGAGCAAGCCCGACGACTCGAAGAAGCACAAGCCGATGATCGATCTCGAAAAGCCGATGTGATGTCGGCGCACCGAGACGGGGAAGACCGAGGCGGCCCGGCGCACGGCGTCCGCTTCGAGATCACGCGCGGCGAAGCCGGGGTCGCGCCGGCCGAGATCGTCTACCGCGGTGTGGCGCGGCTCGAGGGGGCCACGTTCGACGCGGAGGTGCGCGTCACGCGCGATGCCGCGTCCGCCCGCATCACCGGCGGTGGGCTCGCGGGCGAGCGCATCGCGTCGCTCGAGAAGGCGCTCGCCGCGCTCGTTCGAGCGGCGACGCGCGCGCCGCTCGCGGAGGGGCGGCTGCCTCCGCGACGCATCGTGCGCTGGCGCGCGCTCGACTAGCGCGCGCCCCTCGGAGCGCTCGCTCGCCTACTTGGCCTTCGGCGCGGGCGTCGCTGCGCGCAGGCCTCCAGCGGTCGTCCAGGCCTGCTCGGCGCCGCGCGCGAGCCACGAGAGCTGCGCCTTCGCCTTTCCGACCGTGGCCGACACGCCCTCGCTCCATTTCGCCGGTCCGGGCAGCGACAGCGACTTCTGCCCCTTCATCGACTTGAGCGTGGCCGCGTCGGTCGAGAAGCAGGCGATCCCCTCCGCGGCGAGCGTCGAGACGACGTAGCTCGGGACGAACGAGGCGACGACCGCGCGAACGCCGCTGCGATGGAGCGGCCGCTCGGCCACCGACCGCACATCGTCGAGGGTGAAGAGCACCAGCGCGACGCCGTCGCCGACGCCCTTCTTCGAATCGGGGACCGTCGCGCTCTCGTGGATTTCGAGCGTCATCGCGTCCTTGATCGGGGCGAGCGGCAGCAGCGCGGGCGCCTTCTTGCCGCTCTGCGCCTCACCCTTCTTGTCGCGAAGGACGAGCACGTCGTCGGTCGGCAAGGCGCGCGGGACCGTCACGCGGACGGGTCGCTTGAAGCTGCGAGGATCGCCCACCGTCCCCGTCGCGACGGCGTAAGCGACCGTCTCGGCGGAGGCCACGACGAAGCGCGGCGTTCCGTCGACCCGCGGCTCGGGATCGGACGTCCGCAGCGAGATCGAACCCTTGTAAGGGGGATAGATCTCGCTCGTCACCACGCGGTGATCCGGCTCGATCACGCGCGCGCCCGTCGCGACCAGATCCACGAGCGCGCCCGACTGCGCGAGCACCTCGAGGACCTGACGCGACGGCGGCGAGACGAGCAGGTCGAGGCGCGAGGGGACGCGCTTCGACTTGAGGAGCATCGCCGCCGCGAGCATGTCACGCAGCGTGGTGCCCGAGTCGCCGCCGAGGACGACCTGCGAGACGGGCTTGCCCGCGAGGTCGCGCACGGGACGAACGACGCCGTCCTCGTCCAGGATGAGGGGATCGACGGTCGCCAGATCGATCGACATCACCTCTTCGCAGGGAGCGCCGGGGTCGGGGACGATCGCGCGATGGGCCTTCGAGCGCCGTTGATCGCGCAGGAAGACCTCGGTTTTCTCGTCGCTGACGAAGAGCGCCGCGGCGGCGCCGAGCTGCGGCGCGATCCCGGCGAGAACGGCCCGCTCGGGCACCGAGAGCAGGCGCGCGCTCGGCCCCGCGAACTCGAGCACCACCGGGGCCTTGTGCTCGTTCTCGATGCGCTGCACGACCTCGTCGATGCCCCTGCGCATCAGCTCGAGCGCGACGTCGCGGGCACACACGAACGGTCGCACGCGACCCGAGAGGTGGATCTGCACGCTGCGCGGCGGCCGGAGCCACACCGATCCGGTCGCCAGCGCCTGCCCGAGCAGCGCGGGCGAGACGAGGAGACAGAGCATGCCCACGCCGCCGACCGACGCGAGGCGAGGATCGTCGGTCAGGGCGAGGCGCGCGGGCGCCGCGAACCGCTCGAGGTGGACCGGCCCGGGGAAGCCGATGCCGGCGCGCGCGATGGGGACGCTGAAGCCAGGCAGCTCGGGCGCGACGCTGCCGGCCGCGCGCTCGTCGACGTCTCGCAACGAAGCTGCATCGGTGACGCAGGTGCCGTCGTAGGCGACCGCGACCTCGACGGTCGTCTTCTTCAAGCCGAACGCGAGCGCCTCGGCCAGCGCCCGCGAGGGGGCCCTCGAGAGGATGACTTGATCGACCTTGACCTGGACCAGGTCGCCGCGGAGCTGGGGGTCGGTGGCCCTGCCAGCGAGAATCTTTTGAGGCATCGTGCGGGGCGGGTCCCCAGCTCGTGCGCGCATTTTCTTCGACCCTTCTGTACCGCCGGAACGACTCGTTCCGCAGCCCCGGTCTCGGGCATCATGCCCAGCCGTCGGCTCATCGCGATGAGCGTGCAGGAAGGTAGCCGCTCGGCGGACGATGGGTCAAGGCGCTAGAAAAGCGGCCCCCGCTCAGGCGGCTTGTCCCAGATGCTCCCGGGAAGCAAGTCAGAAGCGGCGAGGAAGAGCGTCGAAGATCTTGTCGGGATCGGGGCCACGTCGCTAGAGTGGTCGCTCTATGTTCCAAACTCTGCTGAAGGAAGTGGTCGACAGCGTGGACGGCGGCATCGCTACGCTCGTGATGGACTTCGAGGGGATCGCGGTCGACAGCTACACGAAGCCGAGCGCTTCGACCTCCGGCGAGTTCGACATCAACACGATCGGCGCGGAGTTCAGCGTCGTCATCGAGTCGAGTCAGCGCGCGAGCGAGATGCTCGAAGCGGGGGAGGCCGCCGAGGTCACCATCCAGGCCGCGAAGATGATGACGCTCATCCGCGTCGTGTCGAACACCTACTTCGTGGCCTTCGCGCTCGCGCCCGAGGCGAACATCGGCAAGGCACGCTACGTGTTGCGCACGAAGGCTCCGACGCTGGCGAAGGAGCTCGCCTGAAGCGCCCTCCGCCCGCCGGCGCCGAAGCGCGCGTCGGGGGGCGGGAGACGAAGCGGGCCGGACGAGGCCGCATGTCGACCGCGCTGCGCGTCCTCTGCGTGTCGGGACCGAACCTCGATCGGCTCGGCCAGCGGCGACCGGATGTCTACGGCACGACGACGTTGCCCGAGATCCACCAGATGCTCGCGGCTCGCGCCGCGGAGCTCGGCGCCGAGATCGTCTGCGTGCAGACGAGCCACGAGGGCGAGATCGTCGAGCGGGTGGGGCGCGCGGGCGACGACGGGTTCCTCGGTGTCGTGCTGAACGCGGGTGGCTACACGCACACGTCGGTCGCGATCCACGACGCCATCGAAGCGTCGGGGGTGCCGTGCGTGGAGGTGCACCTGTCCCACCCCGAGGCGCGAGAGCCGTTTCGACGTCGCTCGATCATCGCTCGCGCGTGCGTCGGGAAGATCTCGGGGTTCGGCGCGCGCTCGTACGTGCTCGGCCTCGATGCGCTCGTCGGCCTCGTCCGCGAGCGCGGTTGACGCGCGACGGCAACGTCGCGCGAGAGGTGCGCAAAGCGGTACGCATTGAGGCGCATCGACGCATTTGGTACCGAGGAGTGGCGCGCACGCGCGAACGGAGAGCACGTGGTCGATATCGATCTGAACCAGCTGAAGGCGCTGTTCGAGACGCTCAAGGAGAGCGAGATCTCGGAGTTCGAGTACGAGGACGAGAAGGTCCGCCTCCGCATCGGACGCGGAGGTCCGGTGATCACGGCGGCGGCGCCCGTCTACGCCGCGCACGCGCCTCAAGGCGCGAGCGGCGGCGCCGCGCCCGCGATCGCGGCGGCGGCGATCGACGAGGCCTCGATCGCCTACGTCACGTCGCCGTTCGTCGGCACGTTCTACCGCTCGCCGTCGCCCGATGCGCCGCCCTTCGTGAACCCCGGCTCGTCGATCCGCGAGGGGCAGACGCTCTGCATCGTCGAGGCGATGAAGCTGATGAACGAGATCGAGGCCGACTGCACGGGCACGATCGTCGACATCCTCGTCGAGAACGGCAAGCCGGTCGAGTACGGCCAGAAGCTCTTCAAAGTCCAAAAGGCCTGAGCACCGTGTTCAAGAAGGTCCTCATCGCCAACCGCGGCGAGATCGCGATGCGTGTCCTGCGCGCCTGCCGCGCGCTCGGGATCCGCACCGTCGCCATCCACTCCGAGGCCGACGACAACGCGCTGCACGTCCGCTTCGCCGACGAAGCCGTGTGCGTAGGGCCCGCCGAGGCGGCGAAGAGCTACCTCAACGTGCCGGCGATCATCGCCGCCGCCGAGGTCACCAACGTCGAGGCGATCCACCCCGGCTACGGCTTCCTCTCCGAGAACGCGAGCTTCGCGGAGCTCTGCAAGAAGTGCCGGCTCACCTTCATCGGCCCGAGCCCCGAGTCGATGCGGCAGTGGGGCGACAAGGTCACCTCGCGCGAGAACGCGAAGCGCTTCGGCTTGCCGCTGTTGCCGGGCAGCGGGGTCCTGAAGGACGCCGAGGACGCCGAGGCGAAGGCGAACGAGATCGGCTACCCGGTCATCCTCAAGGCGTCCGGCGGCGGCGGCGGACGAGGCATGCGCATCGTCCGCAACAACGAAGAGATCCGACGCGCCTTCGAGACCGCGCGCCACGAGGCGATGGTCGGCTTCAAGAACCCCGACGTCTACCTCGAGCGATTCGTCGAGGAGCCGCGCCACATCGAGTTCCAGATCCTGGCCGACCACCACGGCGGCATCTGGACGCTCGGCGAGCGCGAGTGCTCGCTGCAACGGCGTCACCAGAAGGTGATCGAGGAGGCGCCGAGCCCCGCGATGACGAACGAGCAGCGCAGCGACATCGGCACGCGCATCCGCACCGCCATCGCGGAGACGGGCTACACCTCGCTGGGCACGCTCGAGTTTCTGATGGACGAGAAGGGTCAGCTCTATTTCATGGAGATGAACACCCGCGTCCAGGTCGAGCATCCCGTCACCGAGATGACGACGGGCGTCGATCTGGTGGAGCAGCAGATCCGCGCGGCCGCCGGCGAGAAGCTCTCGCTGCCCGACACGCGCCCGTGGAGCTTCCGCGGGCACGCGATCGAGTGCCGCATCAACGCCGAGGATCCCAAGTCGTTCGCGCCGTGGCCCGGGCTCATCACGAGCTATCACCCGCCCGGCGGCGGCGGCGTCCGGGTCGACTCGGGCGTGTACGGCGGCTTCCGCGTCCCGAGCCACTACGACGCGCTCATGGCGAAGGTCATCGTGCACGCGCCGACGCGCGCCGAGGCGATCGCGAAGATGCAGTGCGCGCTCGACGAGTTCATCATCGAAGGGATCCGCACAAATATCCCGCTGCACCAGGCGCTCCTCCGCGAGCCCGAGGTGCTCGAGGGCCGCATGTCGACCCGCACGATCGAGCGCGTCGTCTCGCGCGGGTTCTGAGCGCATCTCGCGTCGCTTCGGGGGCGCTTCTCGGAGGCGCGTCGAGGCGTTCTCTGGTATCTTGCGCCGCCCGCGAGGGGGCCACGAAAAGCCTGTGTTTCGTGCCCTCCAGACCGGAAAGCCGCCTCGAAGCGGCGGCACTCTCTCGAGGAAGTCGCATGGCACTCTCGTCGATTCAGGTCGGTCAAGCCCACGATCAACATGGCGCGAACGGCGCCGACGGTCCCCGCATGCAGCGCGACTTCCGCGGCTGGGTGGAGGCGACCTCGAGCCCGGACGAGCTCCGGCTGGGCGTCCCCGGATTCGGCTACGCCGATCTGTTCCGTCCCGAGAAGCTCGCGGCGCTCTACGCGATGTTCGAGGCCGAGTTCGCGGCGGCCGATCCCGACGCGCACGCGCGGTTCGAGGCGTACCGAACGTCGAAGGGCGAGGGCATGACCGCGGAGGCGATCAGCGAGGCGCTGCTCGGCAAGGCTCCGCACTTGTCGCGCTTCGTCGCGCGCCTCTTCTCGGTCGAGGCCGAAGCGGGGCACAAGCGTGAGGAGACGGAGGGGCGCAAGCCGCTCTGGGCGTTCAAGAAGGACTTCGCCAAGAAGCGCCTCTTCAAGGCGGGGGCGGGGCAGGCGTTCGCGACGGCGTTGCCTGCCGCGCACGCGCTCGCCGCGACTCAGTGCGCCGCCGCCGCGCTCGGCGCCGTCGGCGCGCCCAAGGCGGTGCTAGGAAGCGGCACCGAAGAAGAGGAGAGCGCGGTCGCGGACGCCACGCTCCGCATCCTCGAGGTCGACGACACCGCGCGCAAGGCCGCGAAGGCCGGCGGCGCGAAATGGACCGACGAGCTCCACGCGCGCGCTCGCGCCGTGCGCGCCGCGCTCGCCGCGACGGACGCGGTGCGCGAAGGCGCGCCCGCGGTGGTGGCGGTCGCGGGCGGCGAGCCGACGGACGAGGAGGATCTCAAGGTGGTCGCG
>CAYYKK010000204.1:5113-13059 GCA_964467935.1 uncultured Polyangiaceae bacterium | reverse complement strand
GAGGCGCAGGGCCACCAGGTCTTCGCGCTCTTGCCGTTCGAAGGGCACTGACCTCCGAGCGACTCCCGGCCGATCCCTTCGCCCTCGCTCAGTGGCGGCGCCGCCGGGCTCCCTTGCCGTAGGTCTCGAACTTCGCGACGACGCGGGCCATCTCCTCCGCGTCGAGCACGACGGGCGCGCCGAGCGGCAGCCCGCGGACGTAGATCTCGGCGACGCCCTCGATCTCCCGCGCCACCGAGAGCGCGTGGCGCGCGTCTTGGCCGAAGGCGATCATCCCGTGGTTTTTCATGAGGCACGCCGATCGCCCAGCGAGCGCCGCGATCGTGAGCTCCGAGAGCCGCGGGGTGCCGAACGTGGCGTAGTCGGCGCAGCGCACCGAATCGCCGCCGGCGACGGCGATCATGTAGTGCACGGCAGGCAGATCGCGACCGAGGCACGCGAGCGTGGTCGAGAACGGCGGGTGCGCGTGGACGACGCCGCCGGCCTCGGGGCGCGCGAGATAGACGTCTCGGTGGATTCGCCACTCGCTCGAGGGCTCGTTCTCTCCGTCGGCGACGGCGCCGTCCAGCCCGACCAGCACGAGGTCGGCGGGCTCGAGCGCGTCGTAGGCGAGGCCGCTCGGCGTGATGACGAAGCCTCCGTCGACCCGCTCGCTCACGTTGCCACTCGTGCCCTTCGAGAGTCCCGTGGGCGCCAAATCGCGCGCGACGGCGAGGACGCGGGCGCGCTCGGTCTCGAACGCGAGGCTCACGGGGAGGCCACCCCGCTCGGCGCGTCGTCGCTCGGAAAGAGGGCGCGCAGCCCAGCGGCGCTCGGCTGCGCGACGCCCCGCTCGGTGACGATCCCCGTCACGAGCCGCGCCGGCGTGACGTCGAACGCCGGGTTGCGCGCGACGAGCCCCGGCGCCTCGGTGACCTCGCGCGCGTCGCGCTCCTCGATCGGTACGGCGGCGCCGCTCGCGAGCGAGAAGTCGATCGTCGACGACGGAACGGCCGCGTAGAAAGGCACCCCGCAGTCCTTCGCGGCGAGGGCCTTGAGGTACGTCCCGATCTTGTTGCAGACATCGCCGTTCGCGGTGGTGCGGTCGGAGCCGACGATGCAGACGTCGACCTCGCCCCGCTGCATGAAGTGTCCGCCCGCGTTGTCGGCGAGGAGCGTGCAAGGCACGCCGTGCTTGCCGAGCTCCCACATGGTGAGGAGGCCCTGGTTGCGAGGTCGGGTCTCGTCGACCCAGACGTGCACCGGGACGTGCGCGTCGAAGAGCCGGTAGACGGGCGCGAGCGCCGTGCCCCAGTCGACCGTCGCGAGCCAGCCGGCGTTGCAGTGAGTGAGGATCGAAAGCGGTCGACCCCGTCGCTCCTCCGCGAGGCGCGAGAGGAGCACCGCGCCGTGCTCTCCGATGCGGCGGCACGTCTCGACGTCCTCCTCGGCCATGCGCGCGGCGAGGCCCCACGCCGCGTCGGCGCGGGCGCTCGCTGCGAGTCCTCGGACCTCGCGCTCGACGCGGCGCACGGCCCATCGGAGGTTCACCGCCGTCGGGCGCGTGCCCGAGAGCACCTCTCCGGCGCGCGCGAGCCCCGCGTCGCTCGGGTCGCGATCGAGCGCGAGCGCGAGGCCGTACGCCGCGGTGACGCCGATGAGCGGCGCGCCCCGCACGACCATCCGCCGGATCGCGTGCGCGACGCCGTCGAGGTCGTCGAGGCGAACGGTCTCGAACGACGCTGGGAGCCGTGTTTGGTCGATGACGTGGACCGCGCGACCGCGCTCGTCGGGCCAAATCGTCCTTCGATGCGTGCCGTCCACGAGCATGCCGCGTTCATCGCAGAGGGCCACGGTGGCCGCAATCGCCGCGAGGGCAGGGCGCGTCGGGTGCGATGGGGCTTGCGCTCGGCCGAGGAGTAAAGCACCTAGGGCCCCGAGAGGAGCTACACCATGCCCCGTTCGTCATCCGAGTGGTTGTCCGCTGCAGTCGTCTCCTTCGCGAGCCTGTTCGTCGGCGCGTGCGGCTCGGAGCCGCCCGCGGTGCAGAACCCGGAGCCGACGCCGAGCATGAGCGCGCCCGTCGCGACGGCCGAGCCGTTGCCGACGATGACCGCGACCGCAGAGCCCGCGCCGCAGCTCCCCCCCGTCGAGCTCGTCGAGGGCGCGCCCGCCGCGGCGCCGGAGAAGGCGCCGACCGTGGCCTTCAGGGCGCCCGCGAAGGATCAGCTCATCGCCGCCGACAAGGTCGCCGACTTCGAGGTGAAGCTCGACGTGAAGGGGTGGGACGTGCCCGCTGGCGGCAACCACGTGCACCTCTTCCTCGACGGGCACCCCTACAAGCGCCTCGACGACACCAAGGCGCCGATCAAGATCAAGGACATCGATCCCAGCTACACGCTCGGCGAGGGACAGCACGTGCTCGCCGCGTTCCCGAGCCGCTCGACGCACGAGTCGGTCAAGCCGATCGGCAAGGCGTCGCCGCTCGCCGTCGTCACGTTCTTCGTGGGCAAGAAGAAGGGCGAGGCGACGTGGAAGCCGACCGATCCCACGCTCGTCTACAGCCGTCCGAAGGGCGCGAACAACGGCCCGCCGCCGGCCGAGGGCATCCTCGTCGACTTCTACCTCGCGAACGCCGAGCTCGGCGACGGCAAGTTCTCGATCGAGGCGACGCTCACGGGACCGGGCCTCGAGTCCGGCAAGAAGGTCACCATCAAGGAGTGGAAGCCTTGGCGCATCCAGAACCCGCGCGACGGCGCCTACAAGCTCCACATGGTGCTCCTCGACAAGGACGGCAAGCCCGTCCCCGGCGCGATGAACGACGTGACGCGCGAGTTCACGGTCGACTCGAAGGCGGAGCCCGATCACACCCACCCGGCGCCTGCGCCCGCCGAGCCGGAGAAGCCCGCAGCCAAGAGCCCGAAGGCGGCTCCGAAGGCGCCCGCGCCGAAGAAGTGAGCGAGCCTCGCTCGCGCGGCGTCACCGCGGCGGAACGCGTCCGGGCCCTCGTGGGCTCGGGCGCGCTGGGGCGGGTCCGTCCTCGCCGCGTCAGCCTCGGGCGCCGTCGATCGTCCTCGTCTCTTCATGCATCCTGATTGCAGCAGCGTCCAAGCCGGTGGTCTCGCGGGGCCGCTTGGTGCAGAGTCCGGCGTCCGATGACCGAAAAGCGCCTCGTCGTCACCAGCGGCCTGCCCTACGCGAACGGCCACATTCACCTCGGCCACCTCGTCGAGTACACGCAGACCGACATCTTCGTGCGCTACCACCGCATGAGCGGCCGCGACGCGCTCTACTTCTGCGGCGACGACACGCACGGCACCTCGATCATGATGCGCGCTCGGCACGAGCAGCGCACCGAGGAGGACGTCATTCGCGACATGAACGTCGCGCACCAGCGCGACTTCGCCGGCTTCCAGATCCATTTCGACCACTACGGCAGCACGCACTCGCAGGCCAATCGCGACTTCTGCGACGAGATCTGGAAGGCGCTCCGCGACAAGAACCTCGTCGCGACGCGCGAGGTGACGCAGCTCTTCGATCCGAAGGAGGGCGTCTTCCTCGCCGACAGGTTCGTCCGCGGTCGCTGTCCCAACTGCGACACGCCCGAGCAGTTCGGCGACAGCTGCGAGAAGTGCGGCGCGACCTACGAGGCGATCGATCTCAAGGATCCGAAGAGCACCCTCTCCGGCGCGACGCCCGAGGTCCGCTCCGCCCCGCACATCTTCGTCACCATCGAGCCCGCGCGCCCGTTCCTCACCGAGTGGACGCAGACCGAGGGGCACCTCCAGCCGGAGATCGCGAACTTCCTCATGGGGCAGTTCCTCGGCGAGCCGCTGCGCGACTGGGACGTGTCGCGCCCCGCGCCGTACTTCGGCTTCGAGATCCCCGACGCGCCCGGACACTACTGGTACGTCTGGTTCGACGCCCCGGTCGGCTACATGGCGGCCACGCGGGAGTGGTGCGAGGCGAACGGCAAGCGCTTCGACGACTACTGGCGCTCCGAGGGCACCGAGATCGTCCACGTCATCGGCAAGGACATCGTCCGCTTCCACACGCTCTTCTGGCCCGCGATCCTGCACAGCGCCGGCTTCAGCTTGCCGACGCGCGTGCAAGTGCACGGCTTCCTCACCGTGAACGGCGAGAAGATGTCGAAGCGCCGCGGCACGTTCATCCTCGCGAGCACGTACCTGCGTCACCTCGATCCGGCGTACCTGCGGTATTTCTACGCGAGCAAGTTCTCCTCGCGCGTCGACGACATCGATCTCCATTTCGAGGAGATGGTGCAGAAGGTGAACTCCGACCTCGTGAACAAGGTCGTGAACCTCGCCAGCCGCTCGGCGAAGTTCGCCGCGAAGACGGGCCTCGCCGCCGCCTACCCCGACGACGGCGGCCTCTTCGCCGCCGCCGCGAAGGAGGGCGACGAGATCGGACGCGCGTACGCCGAGTTCGACTTCGCCAAGGCGATGCGCCTCACGATCGCCCTCGCCGACAGGGCGAACGAGTTCGTGGATCGCGCCGCGCCGTGGGCCCTCGCGAAGCAGCCCGGCAAAGAGGGCGAGGTGCAGGCGGTCGTGACCGTCACCTTGAACCTCTTCCGCCAGATCGCCCTCTACCTCGCGCCCGTCTTGCCGAAGCTCGCCGCCGACACGGCGAAGCTCCTCGGCTGCAGCATGGATCGATGGGAGCTCTCGAAGAGCCCCCTCCTCGGAACGCCCGTGGGCGTCTATGAGCACCTCATGAAACGAGTCGACGAAGCCGCCATCCAGAAGGTCATCGAAGAGAGCAAGGAGGCGGAGCCCGCGCCTGCCGCCCCCGCCGAAGAGGCCGCGGTCGACGACGGCGCCGCGCTCTCCGCGGAGCCGCTCGCGGCCGAGTGCACCATCGACGACTTCGGCAAGGTCGATCTCCGCGTCGCGCGCGTGGTCGCCGCCGAGGGGATCGCCGAGGCGAAGAAGCTCCTGAAGCTCACGGTCTCGCTCGGCGGCGACGATCGCCGCACCGTCTTCGCCGGCATCAAGGCCTACTACAAGCCCGAGGATCTCGTCGGGCGGCTCGTGGTCATCTGCGCGAACCTGGCGCCGCGCAAGATGAAGCTCGGGACCAGCGAGGGCATGGTCCTCGCCGCCGGGGGCGGAGATGCCGTCTTCGTCCTCTCGCCCGACTCGGGCGCCAAGGCGGGGATGCGCATCCACTGAGCGCGGCCCGTTCGTCGAGGCGCGGAGGAGAAGCCATGGGACTCTTGTCGGGCAAGGTCGCGATCATCACGGGCGCCGGTGGCGGCATCGGCAGGGCCGAGGCGCTCCTCTTCGCGGCCGAGGGCGCGTCGGTCGTGGTGAACGACCTCGGCGGCGCGCGCGACGGCGAAGGAGCCGGCGAGGCGCTCGCGACCGGCGTCGTGCGCGAGATCGAGGCGCGGGGCGGCGTGGCCGCGGCGAGCTTCGCTCCCGTTCACACCGCCGAGGGCGCCGAGTCCATCGTCGCGACGGCCGTCGAACGTTTCGGCCGCGTCGACGTCGTCGTGAACAACGCCGGCATCCTGCGCGACAAGTCGCTCCTCAAGATGGACCTCGACATGTGGAGCCGCGTGCTCGACGTCCACCTGACGGGCACGTTCCTCGTCACGCAGGCGGCGGTTCGCCAGCTCTTGAAGCAAGGCGAGGGCGGGAAGATCGTGAACACGACCAGCATCTCCGGGATGCTCGGCAATTTCGGGCAGGCGAACTACGCCGCCGCGAAGGCCGGGATCTACGGGCTGACGCGCACGTGCGCGATCGAGTTGCAAAAGCATCGAATCTTCGTCAACGCGCTCGCCCCGATCGCCAAGACCCGCATGACCGAGGACCTCCCGATGTTCCAAGGGGTCGACTCGATGACGCCCGAGCACGTCGCGCCCGCGGCGCTGTTCTTGGGATCGTCGCTCTCGGGCGAGAAGACCGGGCACGTCCTCGCGGTGGCCGGCTCGCAGATGTACGCCTTCAAAGTCGTTCAAACCTCGGGACGGTTCAAGGACGAGGGAAAGCCCTGGACGGCCGAGGAAATCGCGGAGCACTGGGACGCGATCGTGAAGGGCGGATGAAGCGCCGGTCATCCTCCTAGAGCGGCCGGTCGCATTGCTGCTCAGGGGTTCGGGTGATAGCTTCGGAAAGCCGTCCGATGCAGCGCGAAGCCCACATTCCGATCCTGCTCTGGGTGTCGACGGCGCTCGTGCTGCACGCCGTGGCGGGCGGGGGCGCCGAGGGCGTCAAGGAGGTGCAGGAGCACCTCGCTCAGGACCGCGCGTCCATCCGCGAGCTCGTTCACGGCGTGCGAGAAGGCATCGGCAGCGACGTGACCGAGGTCGATCTCATCGACGACTCCAAGCCGGCCGAGCAGAAGATCGATCCCGCGGAGGACAAGTCGGCGGCGGACGCGACCGACGACGACGCGAAGCACGAGGACGAGGCGGCGAAGAAGCCCGATCCAGCCAAGCTCGAGAAGAAGACCCCCGAGAAGCCTCCCGAGATCAAGCCGCCGGAGATCAAGCCGCCCGAGGCGCCGCCGCCGCCCCCTCCCGAAGCGAAGAAGGAAGAGCCGAAGGAGGAGCCGAAGAAAGAAGAGGCGAAGGTCGAGGCCGCTCCGCTCCCCGCCGAGCCGCTGAAGGCGATCGCCGTCATGAACAGCGATCCGAACAACAAGGCGAGGCCGGATGCGCAGCGCATCGCCAACAAGGCGAACAGCGTCGACGAAGAGCGCCAGGCCCGGCTGCGCGCGCTCGATCGCAACGAGAGCAAGCCGACGCCCGGGACGAACAACGCCGGCCCGAACGACAAGATCGGCGACAGCGAGAACGACAAGTCGGGCCAGTCGGAGGCGCACGCCGGCGACGCGAAGCGGGCGCCCGGCGAGTCGGCCTCGCACAGCGAAGAGGCGCAGCACGAAGCGCCGAAGCCGCCCGTGCCCGCGACGGTCGCGCGCTCGAGCGCGATGGGCGGGCCTGGCGTGAAGCCCCTCGCTCCGACGCCGGCGTCGAAGGGATCGGACGGCGGCGCCGGACCGGCCACGCCCGAGAGCGTCGCGATCAACAACGGCGGCTGGAGCCTCGACCCCGCGAACCCCGGCGGGAACGGGACGACCTCGAAGGCCGGCAAGAAGAGCAAGCACCGCGATTTCGTGCCCGGTGTCGTCGGCAAGGTGGGGCTCTTCGCGTCAGGCGATCCGGGCGGGCCCGTCAACCTCGGCTGGCAGGGGTTCGAGGCCGCGGTCGGCCCGGAGAAGCTCGCGAAAGAGCGCGAGGCCGTCGGCGCGGCGATCCGGGCCGAGCACGCTGGTCGCTACGACACGAACAAGTTCGAGCGCTGGCGCCCCGCCATCGAGAACTACGACCCGAGCGTGAAGCTCGGCGACGAGAACGCGCTGAACGCGGCGGCGGTTCCGTTCGCGGAGTACTTGGTCGGCATCCACAACCGACTGCACCCGATCTTCGGCGACGAGTTCCTCGGCTCGGGCGCGGCCGACAGCGAAGGCATGTCGGACATGAGCCTCATCACGCACGTGGAGCTGGTCCTCGACAAGTCCGAGGGGAAGATCGTCCGCATGGGCGTGACCAAGCGGAGCGGGAGCACCATCTTCGACGCCGTCGCGCTCGAGTCGCTCGATCGCGCGAGCCCGTTCGGCAAGGCGCCGCCCGAGATCGTCAGCCCCGACGGGAACGTCTATCTCCACTGGGAGTTCCATCGCGATCCCTTCGACGCGTGCTCGACGCGCAACGCGCACCCGATCTTGATGAAGCACCCACCGAAGCTGAAGCCGAACATGCCCATCCGCCCGAAGCGCCCCTCGACGAAGGGCCAGGAAGGAGCCGGTCGCGACGATCGCTCCGACGGGCCGCTGCTCCCGCTCCGAAAGAAATGACCGCGTGACGACCGACGCCGAGCCCGACGTCCTCGCGAAGATCGCCGAGATCCAGGAGAGCGTCGATCGGAGGGCCA
>CAYYKK010000204.1:0-5103 GCA_964467935.1 uncultured Polyangiaceae bacterium | reverse complement strand
CGCCGTCCCAGCGTCCGAGGTCGTGAACGAGAAGCGGAGCGGGACCGCTGGTGCGCCTTCGAGCGCGGCGGCGGTCTCCCTCGCGACGGTCGTCCTCGGGTCGATGCGATGGGTGGCGCTCTTGACGGTGCTCGGCGCGCTCTTCGCGCGAGCGATCGTCCCCGCGCTGCACGGGATCGCGGTGGGCTACGATCGCTTCACCAACCGCTCGCAGACCGCCGCGGAGGTCACGACGCAGCTCGTCGCGGTCGTGCTCCTCGGCGTCTCGATCGCGCTCGCGGTCGAGGTCGCCCGCTCACGGGCTCCGATTTACCTGCGCGCGCTGTCGATCGTGCTGACTGGGGCCGTGTCGATGCTGGTCTTCGCGTCGATCCAAGGGGAGAGATCGTTCACGCCCGTGTTGGTCGTGCTCTCGCTGTCCGCGAGCACGATCGTCATCGCGGCGGGCGTGGATGGCCTGAGGCAGCCCGCCGCCGGAGCGCTCGGCGCGGTCGCGATACTCGCCGGCGTGTCGAGCTCCTTGCGCACCTTCGCCGTGCTGCTCGCGAACCGCGCGGCGCTCTTGCCGCGCACCGAGGGGATCGACTGGGCGCGCGTCTTCGCCACCGCCTCGTTCGCCGCGGAGATCATGCTGATCGTGGTCGCGACCGGCTGGGTCACGACGCGCAGCAAGAAGCTCACGAGCCCGGCGGTGGTGGTCGCGTTGCTCCTCGCCGCGCTGGGCACGCGCGAGGCCTTGCTCGACACGGCCAACCCGAGCCCGCTGTTCTTCCTCGTGAAGCACGGCGCCGCTCGGCTCCTCTCGCGGCCCGTCCCCTTCGCGCCGCTCGGCGTCGAGGTGTTCGTCGCCCTGTTCGCGCCGCTCCTCGCGACCGCCGTCCTGCTCCAGCGGAGACAGGTCCCGGCGCTGCTCGCCACGCTCGCCCTCCTGCTCCTCGCGGGCGCCACCGCCGAGATCCCCGTGCACGCCGCGGCGCTCGTGGTCGCGTCGCTCGCGATGACGCTGGCCTCGCGCGACGCGCGTGGCGTGTGGGCCGCGATCGCGTCGGCCGAGCGCGCCCGCAAAGGCTGAGCTCGACCTCGCGCGGGCCCGGAGCGGTGCGGCACTTTGCCGCACGCGCGGATGCCTTGTGGCCGCGCGCCGACTCGACTACCTCCGCATCGTCGCAGCGAGGCGCGCGTCGGCTCTTCCAAGCGGGCGCGCGGCACCCTAAGAGACCGCGAGCAGGAAGATCCTCCACCCAATGCAACACCCCAGCATCACGGCGCCTCTCGAGGAGTCTCCCATCAGCGACCCGCCGCCCGCGACGCGCCCGGGCCTCGTGCGCGATCTCATCGCCCTCACGAAGCCGCGCATCACGACCACGGTCGTGTTCACGTCGTTCGGAGGCTACTGGCTCGCCTGCCGTCGCCTCTCAATCGACCCTCTCGCGCCGGGCGTCCTGCCGTTCGCGGCGAGCAAGCTCCTCTTGATGCTGCTCGGTACGGTGCTCGTGGTCTCGGGGGCCAACGCCCTCAACATGTACCTCGAGCGCGACACCGACGCCTTGATGGCTCGCACCGCCACGCGCCCGCTGCCGACCCGTCGCCTCTCGAAGGAGATCGCGCTCGGCCTCGGGCTCCTCCTCTCCGCGCTCTCGATTCCGCTGCTCACGTTCGCGGTGGCGCCGGTCACGGGGCTCCTCGCCGCGATCGCGTTGGTGAGCTACGTCCTGCTCTACACGCCGATGAAGCGGCGCTCCCCCTCGTCGCTCATCGTCGGCGCGGTGCCCGGCGCCATTCCGCCGCTGCTCGGTTGGTCCGCGGCGCGAGGCACCCTCGACGGCCCCGGCGTCGTCCTCTTCGGCATCCTCTTCCTCTGGCAGGTACCGCACTTCCTGGCGATCGCGACCTTCCGCAAGGAGGACTACCGGCGCGCCGGGCTCAAGGTGCTCACGGTCGTGCACGGCGATCGCGTCGCGCGCCACCACGCCGTCCGCTACCTCGCCGCGCTGCTGCTCATGAGCTTCCTCCTCGTCCCGTTCAAGGTCGGCGGAAACGCCTACCTCGCCACCGCCATGGTGCTCGGTGGTGCGTTCTTCGGGGTCGGGCTCTGGGGGCTTCGCCGCGACGCCGGCGTTCGCTGGGCGAAGAGCCTCTTCTTCACGTCGATGATCTACATCGTCGGGATCTTCGGCGCGCTCACCGTAGGCTGATCGACGTGGGCGCGTCTGGCCCGCCCGACGTGTCACCGACCCCCACCTCGGCGGGTCGAGGCGTGAGCAGGCCCCACGAGGTCGGTCCCGTCGCGCTGCGACCGCGTTGGCTGTGGCTCCTCTTCGCGTTCGTCGCGCTCGGCGTTCCGCTCGCGGCCATCGCGCGCTCTTGCGGGGAGCGCTGACGTGCGTCGCGCTCTCCCGCGTGCCTGGCTCTCGATCTCGCTCCTGCTCTGCGCGTGCCGCGCGCCCTCGGGGGGCGCTCCGAGCAGCAGCAGCAGCGTCGCGCTGTCCGCCTCCGCGGAGGCGCTGGACGTGAAGCTCCCGCTCCCGTCGTTCGTTCTCGTCGACCAACACGGCGACCGCTTCGACTCCGCGGCGATGCGGGGCAAGGTCTGGATCGTCGACTTCATCTTCACGACCTGCCCGACGATCTGCCCCGAGCTCACGAAGCGGATGAGCGATCTGGTCGCCGCCACCGAGGGCGACGCGGACGTGCGTTTCCTCTCGATCTCGGTCGATCCGGAGAACGACACGCCGCCGAAGCTCGCCTCGTTCGTCGAAAAGAACGGCGTCCCGTCGCCGCGCTGGTCGCTCGTGACGGGCGATCCGAAGGTGATCTCCGAGACCGTGCTCCACGGCTTCAAGATCGCGGCCGGCAAGGACGCCGCGGGCAACTTGTTCCACGGCGAGCATTTCGTCGTCGTCGACAAGGAGGGCAGGGTGCGCGGGTTCTTCCCCGCGAGCGATGGGCCCGGACTCTTGCGCCGCGCGCGTGAGCTCGCGCGCTAGCCGGGCAGGGCGATCGCGAGTCGCTTCATCATCTTCTGCAAGCCGAAGCGGCTCAAGCCGAGCAGCTTCGCGGCCTGGGTCTGGTTGCCCTTGGTGCGCTCGAGCGCGTCCTTGACCAGCGCCGTCTCGAGCAGATCGACGCGCATGCGCACGTTGAGGCCGGCCTCTGCGAGCGCGCCGTTGGCGCCGCCGTCGATGTCGGGCGTGAGGTGGTCGCGATCGATGACGTCGTCGGCGAGCACCAGCGCGCGTCGTACCTCGTTCTCGAGCTGTCGCACGTTGCCCGGCCACGAGAACGCGGAGAGCCTCTGCATGGCGGCGCGCGAGACCGACACGCGCCGTCCGCCCGCGTGCTTCTCGACGAACCTCCTCACGAGCAGGGGGATGTCCGCCGCCCGGTCGCGCAGGGGCGGCACGCGCAGCGTGATGATGTTGAGGCGATAATAGAGATCCTCTCGGAAGCGACGCGCTCTCACCATCGCCTCCAGATCACGATGGGTCGCCGTGATCACGCGAACGTCGACCTTGCGTGAGCGCTCCGTGCCGAGCGGCCGAACCAGGCCGTCCTCGAGCACGCGGAGCAGCTTCGCCTGCATGCCTAGGCTCATCTCTCCGACCTCGTCGAGGAAGAGCGTCCCCCCGTCCGCCGCTTCGAAGAGGCCCGAGCGCGTTCGATCCGCGCCGGTGAACGCCCCTCGCACGTGACCGAAGAGCGCGCTCTCGAGCAGCCCTTCGGGGATCGCGCCGCAGTTCTCGCTCACGAATGCCCGCGTCGCGCGCGCCCCCGTCGCGTGGATCGCGCGCGCGACGAGCTCCTTGCCGCTCCCCGACTCGCCGACGACGAGGACGGGGACGTCCGAGGCGGCGACGCGGTCGACCGTGCGCAAGAGGCGCTGCATCGCCTCGCTCTCGCCGACGATCTCGGGGTGTCTCCTCGCCGTGGGGCTCCCGTGCATCTCGAGCGTGCGCTCGGCGGCCTCGAGCTTGGCCTCACGATCCGCGAGGCTCTCTGCCAACCGCTCGTTCGAGCGGCGCGCGGCCCGCACCGCGCGGCGCAGAAGCACTTGATCGCGCGCGTCCGCGATCATCGAGGACGCGAGCGCCGCGATCGTGCGCGTCCACGCCAGCTCGCGCGGACCGAAGGCACCGCGCCGAATGCGGTCGTCGAGGTAGGCCACCCCGAGCGCTTCGCCGCGCGCCACGAGCGGGACGGCGAGCACGCTCCTCAGTCGCAAGGCGTGGACGCTGTCGTGAAAATGCGGGAGCTCGCCCGCTGCGTCCACGGCCACCACGGGCTCGAGCGCCTCGATCGCCCGCCGCGCCAACGACTGCGAGAGGGTCGCTTGCTCACCGCGGAGATCGTCCCGCGCGAAGTTCCTCGCGGCGCGCGGGACGAGCCTCCCGTCCGGCGCGCGGAGGAGCAGCAGGCCGCGCTCGACGCCGGTCCACAGCACGAGCGCGTCGAGCACGCGGCGGAGCAACGAGCCGAGGCGCTCGCCCGTCCCGAGTGACCGCACCAGGTGCTCGAGCTCGCGCACCTGCTCGGCGTCCATCGACGCGCCGTCGCTCGCGAGGTTCGCGACCACCCAGCCGACGTGGGCTGCCTTGGCCGCGAGATCGGGACCGACCCGCGCCATCAGGGTCCGCGCGGCGTCGCGGAGCGGACCCCGTAGGCGCTCGGCGACGTCCGAGCGACCTCGATCGATCGCGAGGCGTAGCCCCGCGTCCAGCGCGGGTCCGCGAGAAGACATCGGCGCGGGCGCCGTCGCGAGCCCCACGAGCGCCGCCAGCACCGCGCCCTCACCGACCCTCGCCCCACCGGCCGAGCCCTCGCGGAAAAGCGCGCTCGCGCGCGCCCCCCACCAATCGAGCCTCGCGCTCGCCGTGACGAGGGCCTTCTCCGCGAGCGCGTCGAGCTCGTCCACCGAGCGCGCCGTCGAGAGCCCCTGCTCGAGCATCCGCGCTGCCGCGCGCAGGACGTCCTCGCTCGTCGCGGGCCGATCGGCGAGCGACGCGGCGGCCGCTTCGGCGGCGTCACGCCCTTCGACCGAGCCGCTGCGGCTCGCGTCGGCGAGGGCCATCCACGCGTAGGCGCACGCCCTGAAGTCTCCGCTCT
>CAYYKK010000203.1:0-13095 GCA_964467935.1 uncultured Polyangiaceae bacterium | reverse complement strand
GCCGGAAGCGGCCCACGCGGAGCCGGAAGCGGCCCACGCGGAGCCGGAAGCGGCCCACGCGGAGCCGGAAGCGGCCGCGGAGCCGGCACCCGAGGCGCCGCCTGCTCCTCCCCCCGCGGCCGTTCCCGCGCCTGGGCCTGTCGCGGCGGCTCCGGCCGTCGCCGACGAAGGCAAGCTCGCGGAGCTCCGAAGCAAGCTCGAGAAGCTCCAGGCCGCGAAGCGGATGACCGAGTACGTCAAGACGCTCGTCGAGCTCGCGGACACGGTGGTCGATCCCGACGAGAAGGTCGCCCTCTATCTCGAAGCGGCCGACCTCTACACGACGAAGTTTCCGAACGCGGCCGAGGCGGTCAAGTGCTTCGAGGCGGTCCTCGCGATTGACGAGGCGAACGAGCTCGCCATCGAGCACCTCCGTCAGACGTACGAGAAGCGCCGTGATTGGGAGAAGCTCATCGGGCTCATGAAGCGCGAGGCGAGCGCGCTCCCCTACGGCGGCGACCGCAGCGCGAAGTTCCTCGAGATCGCGAAGCTCGCGAACGAGCGCGTCAAGAAGCCCGAGGTGTGCATCGAGCTGTGGCGCGAGGTGCTCGAGAACGACGCGGAGAACGTCGAGGCGCTCGGCGCGCTCGCTGGTCTCTACGAGCGCTCGAAAGAGTGGAGCGAGCTCGTCGGCGTGCTCGAGAAGCAGGCGGACGTCACGGGCGACGTGGCGGCGCAGGAGCAGATCTACGGCAAGCTCGGCCAGCTCTATGGCGAGCGGCTCAACGACGACAACGCGGCGGTCGAGGCGTGGCGCAAGCTCCTCGCCCTGAACCCGAACGATCGCAAGGCGCAAGAAGCGCTGAAGAAGAAGTATCTCGCGCTCGGCCTGTGGGACGATCTCGAGGTCTTCTACGCGGAGAGCGGCAAGTGGGACGAGTTCATCCGCTTGCTCGAGGCGCAAGAGGCGAAGGAGACCGACGACCAGGCGAAGATCAAGCTCCTGGTCAAGACCGCCGAGCTCTGGGTCACGCAGAAGGGCAAGCTCGACCGCGCGGCTCGCGCCTACGAGAAGGTGCTCTCGCTCGACCCGACGCACCTCGGTGCGGCCGAGGCCCTCATCCCGATCTACACCCAAGCGAACAACGCGAAGGGGCTCGCGACCGCGATCGAGGTCAAGCTCGGTCACGACTTCGAGGGCGAGGAGCGCCTCGCGCTCTTGCGAGAGGTGGCAGGGCTCTACGAAACGAAGCTCCGAGAGCCGCAGCAAGCGTTCGAGCGATATCTCGCGGCGTTCGAGCTCGGCCCCGAGGACCCGCAGTGCGTCGACGACGTCGAGCGCGCCGCGCGGGCGACCTCCTCCTGGGACGCGCTCACGGCGGCCTACCGCCGCAGCATCACGAAGGCGGAGGAGAACGCGGATCGCGACCTCGGCGTCGCGCTCCGTCTGCGTCTCGGCAGCGTGCTGCTCGACGAGATGCAGAAGGTGGACGAGGCGCTGGAGCAGTTCCGCGCCGTCTACGACACCGATCCGGAGAACGACGCCGCGATCGGCGCGCTCGAGCGCCTCTACCGCGACACGTCGAAGTTCGAAGACCTCCTCGGCATCTACGAGAAGAAGCGCGACCTCACCTCGAGCCCCGACGATCGCAAGGCGATCCTGTTCGCGATCGCCGGCCTCTACGAGAGGGAGCTCAAGAACCCGCGCGCCGCCATCGACACGTACCGGCAAGTCCTGGACGAGTCGGCGATGGAGCCGGGCGCGCTCGTGGCGCTCGACAAGCTCTACCTGGAGCTCGAGGACTGGGAGCCGTACGTCGAGATCCTCCGGAGCCGCATCGAGCTCGACAACTCCGAAGAGCAGCTCATCGACTTGAAGTACCGGCTGGGCTCGACGCTCGAGAAGCACCTCGGCGACCCCGCCGGCGCGCTGGAGAGCTACCGCGAGATCCTCTTCCTCGATCCGGCGAACGATCCGGCGCGCCTCGCGCTCGAGAGCCTGCTGGAGAACCCCTCGCTCCGCGCGGAGACCGCCGGGATCCTCCAGGAGATCTACGAGAGCCGCGGCGACTTCACCAAGCTCATCGGGGTGCTCGAGATCCTCGCCGAGAGCGAGTCCGAGACCGCGCGCCGCGTCGGCCTGCTCCGCAAGGTCGCTCGCGTGGCCTCCGACAGTCTGCAGGACCTCCCGCGCGCGATCGATGCACAGGCGCGCGCGCTCAAAGAGGACCCGTCCAACGTCGACACGCGCGCGGAGCTGGAGCAGCTCGCCGCGCAGGCGGAGGCGTGGGACAAGCTCGATCAGATCTTCAGTGAGATCGCCGGCTCGCTGAGCGACGCTCAGCTCGCGCGCGACTACTGGATGCGCCTCGGCGCCATTCACGAGCGCCTCGGCAAGGTGGACGAGGCCGCCGCCGGTTACGAGCGTGTCCTCGGCATCGACCCCGCGGACGTGGAAGCGCTCGCGGCGATGGACGCCCTCTACCGCCGCACCGAGCGCTGGGAGGATCTCGTCCGCGTCTTCCGACGACGCATCGATCTCACGGACGACGTGGGCGAGCGCGAGGCCCTCTTCGGCCAGATGGCTGGCGTGTACGAGGAGCGTCTCGAGCGACCCGACGACGCGATCGCGGCCTACCGCGAGGTGCTCGGTTTCGAGCCGAACAGCATCCTCGCGCTGACCGCGCTCGACGGCCTCTTCTCGCGACAGGGCAAGTGGGACGAGCTCGCGGAGAACCTCGAGTCGCAGCTCGCGCTCGCTCAGACCGAGGAGGAGCAGACGCGGCTCATGCTGCGGCTCGGATCTCTCCGCGAGTCGCGGATGAACCAGGTCGAGAGCGCCATCGACACCTATCGCCAGGTGCTCGATCGGGAGCCGGAGAACGTCGAGGCGCTCGGCGCCCTCGAGCGCCTCGGCCAGCTGCCCGAGCACGAGCTCGCCATCTCGGAGATCCTGGAGCCGCTCTACCGTCAGTCGGGTGACTTCCAGAAGCTCATCGGCGTGTACGAGGTGCAAGTCCGCAAGAGCGACGACCCATCGCGGCGCGTGGAGCTCCTGCATCAGATCAGCTCCCTCTACGAAGATGCAGGTGGCGACCTCGAGTCCGCCTTCGCGACGCACGCGCGTGCGCTCGCCGAAGATCCGACGTCCGAGGACACGAAGGGTGGCCTCGACCGGTTGGCCCGCGCCACCGGCAACTTCGCCGAGCTCGCGCGCGTCTACGAGACGCAGGCCGCGAAGTCGCTCGAGGGGGAGCAGGCCGAGCCGGCGGTCGCGGTCGACCTCTACACGATGGCCGCGCGCGTCTACGAGAGCGATCTCGGCGCGCTCGATCACGCGGTCGCGCACTACCGCAAGGTCCTCGAGATCGATCCGCACAACCTCGAGGCCGCCGACTCGCTCGAGCGCATCTTCCGCACCGCGGAGCGCTACGAGGAGCTCGCGCGCATCCTCGAGCAGAAGGCGGAGATCTTCGACAACCTGGCCGACAAGAAGAACGCGCTCTTCCAAGCCGCGAGCATCGAGGAGGACGTCCTCGAGCGACCGGAAGCCGCGGTCGGCGTCTATCGCAAGGTGCTCGATCTCGACTCGGAGGACCTCCGGGCGATCGACTCCCTCATCAAGCTCTACCTCTCGCAATCGAAGTGGACCGAGCTCTTGGGCGTGTACACGCACAAGGCGGATCTGGTCACCGACGCGGACGAGAAGAAGGGCATCTACTACCAGGTCGGCGCCGTCTACGAGCGCGAGCTGAGCGACGTCCCCGCGTCGATCGAGACGTACCAGCGCATCCTCGAGATCGATCCCGACGACGCGCAGGCCCTCTCTCGCCTCGACGTGCTCTATCAGACCGCGCAGAACTGGCCCGAGCTGCTCACCGTGCTGCAGCACGAGTCCGAGCTCGCGGCCGATCCCGCCGAAGGGATCAGCTACCAGTATCGGATCGCCGAGCTCTACGAGAAGAAGCTCGACGACGTCCCGCGCGCGCTCGAGCTCTACCGCGATCTGCTCCAGCAGATGTCGGACCACCAGCCGACGCTCGACGCCCTGGAGGGCATCAAGAACGGCGAGTCGCTCGAGTCGGCGCTCGGCGCCTCGCTCGTCCTCGAGCCCGTCTACGACGCGACGGGCGAGTGGAAACGGCTCGTCAGCGTGCTCGAGGTCCAGGTGCGTGCGGCCGAGGACGCCTTCGCGAAGGTCGATCTGCTCCACCGCATCGCGCGCCTCGAAGAGGAGATGCTGAACGATCACCACGCGGCGTTCGCGGTCTACGCGCGGGCGGTGCCGATCGACGTCAGCAACGAGGAGTCCCTCGCTAGCTTCGAGCGGCTCGCGATGGCCGTGGGACGCTGGACCGAGGTCGCGGCGCTCTACGACGCGGAGCTCGGCAAGCTCCGCGAGGACCCGCCGCGCTTCGTCGATCTCGGGCTGCGGCTCGCGCAGATCTTCGAGACCCAGCTCGAGGACGTCGACAACGCGGTCGCGCGCTACCGGCTCGTGCTCGAGGTCGACGCCGAGAACCAAGAGGCGATCAAGGCCCTCGACCGGCTCTTCGTGATGACCGAGCGATGGAGCGATCTCGTCCCCGTGCTCGCGCGCGAGGCGGAGATCGGCGAGACGCCCGAGGACATCCTCACCTTCAAGTATCGCCTCGGTCAGGTCTACCAGCTCCACCTGAAGGATCTCCCGAGCGCGATCAACAGCTACCGCGAGGTGCTCGCGGCGGCGCCGGAGCACACCGACACGCTCGAGGCCCTCGAGGGGCTCTTCGCGCAGGGCGTCCATCAGATCGAGATCGGCGAGATCCTCGAGCCGCTCTACCAATCCGCGGGAGAGTGGGAGAAGCTCATCGCCGTCCTCGAGGCCGAGCTCGCGCAGAAGACGGAGCAGGAAGATCGCCTCGCGATGTACTACCGCATCGCGGAGCTCCACGAGGAGAAGCTCCTCGCGAGCGAGGGCGCCCTGATGGTCTACGTCCGGGCGCTCAAGGAGTACCCGGCCGACGACAAGACCCTCGACGAGGTCGAGCGACTCGGCGGCACGGTGGACGGGGGCTGGGAGCAGCTCGCGAACGCCTACGCCGACGTTCTCGGCGCGCACGAGGTGAAGGCCGTCCAGACCTCGATCGGGCGGCGCCTCGCGCGCGTGTTCGAGGAGGAGCTCGGCGACATCACCAAGGCCGAGGAGACCTACCGCTACGTGCTCGGCGTCGACGAGCTCGACGCCGACGCGCTCGCGCAACTCGATCGCATCTACACCTCCGTCGAGCAATACGCCGAGCTCGCGCAGATCCTCGAGCAGCGTGTCCGGGCGACGCAGGAGAAGTTCGAGCTCGTCGACCTGCACCTCCGACTCGGGCAGGTCTACGAGGAGCGCCTCATCGACGAGAACGGGGTGGGGCAGCTCGACGACGCCGTCCGGGTGTTCCGCCGCGTGTTCGACGAGCTCGATCCGGCGAACGACGTCGCCATCGACGCGCTGGAGCGCATCTACAACCAGAAGGGCGCGTGGACCGACCTCAAGGTCGTCCTCGAGCGGCAGCTCGAGAACGCCACCGGCGACAGCCAAGAGGCCGACATCCGCGCCAAGATGGCGCACCTCCTCGCCGATCGCCTGAGCGACGTCCCGAAGGCGATCGAGACGTGGCAGCGCGTGCTCGAGCTGCGCGGCGACGATCCCGAGGCGCTGCACGGCCTCGCGAACCTCCACGAGCGAGAGTCGCAGTGGGCCGAGCTCACCGACGTGCTCGGTCGTCACTACGACATCGCGCAGGAGGACGCCGATCGCGTCGCGGTCCTGCTCCGTCGGGCGCGCCTCTTCGAGGGGCAGCTCAAGGAGGACGATCAGGCGCTCGAGGACTACGAGCGCATCCTCGACATCGAGTACAACAACGTCGACGCGCTCTACGCCATCGCCGACATTTGGCGTCGTCGCCAGGACGCGCAGCACCTCGTCGAGGCGCTGCACCAGACGGCCGATCGCGCCGAGTCGCTGCTTCAGCCGGAGCACCTCGTCGCCATCTATCGCGAGCTCGGGACGACCTACCAGGACGTCCTCGCTCAGCCGTACGAGGCGATCGAGGCGTGGCGAAAGCTCCTCGCGGTCGACCCGAACGACTTCGACGCGATGGCGGCGCTCGAGAAGCTCTTGCGCGCCGAGGACCGCTGGGAAGAGGTCATCGACGTCAAGATGGGGCGCGCGAAGGCCTTCGAGGAGCCCGCGGAGAAGATCCGCGAGTACCTCGAGGTCGCGAGCATCTGGGAGCACCAGGTCGGCCAGAAGGACAAGGGGACGCCCGCCTACGAGGCGATCCTCGAGATCGAGCCGACACACGACCAGGCGTTCTTCGCGCTCGAGAAGCTCCACGGGGAGGCGAAGCGATCGGAGCCGCTCATCGAGCTCTACCTCGCGCGCCTCGACACGCGGGAGGAGACCGACGAGAAGACCGAGATCCTCCGCAAGGTGGCGAAGGTCTTCGACGAGGACCTCGACGACAAGCCCCAGGCCTTCGACGCGCTCCTCACCGGGTTCGAGCTCGACGTCTCGAACATGGACACCGTGCGCTACCTCGAGCGGATGGCGCAAGCCACCAACCGCTGGCCCGAGCTCGTGCAGACGGTCAACGGCTGGCTCCAGGCGGAGAAGAGCTCGTCGCGCAAGATCACGCTCTGCCTGCGCCTCGCCAAGTGGTACGCGGAGGACCTCGGTCACCCGGAGTACGCGCAGCCGTACTACCAGCAGATCCTCGCGCTCGATCCGAACAACGTCGCCGTGCTTCGGCAGATGGCGAACTTCTTCAAGAAGTCGGGGCGCTACCAGGAGCAGGGGCAGAGCCTGCAGACCGCCTTGAGCCACGCGGTGACCGACGTCGACCGGAAGGAGATCCTCACCGAGATCGGCGAGGTCCTCGATCGCCGGATGAACGAGGTCGATCAAGGGCTCGTCTTCTACCAGCGAGCGCTGCAGGTCGATCCGTATCACCTGCCCGCGCTCGAGCTGCTCGAGAAGATCCACACCGATCGGAATCAACCGAACGAGCTCGTCGAGGTCCTCAACGCGAAGGCGAAGGGGCTCACCGATCCCGAGCAGATCGCGGCGACGAAGATCCGTGCCGCGGGCCTCTACGAGACGACGCTCAGCCAGACCGAGCGCGCCGGGCAGGTGTACCGTGAGGTGCTCGAGCTCGACGCGTCGAACCTCCTCGCGATGCGCGGCCTCGAGCGCGTCTACAACACGACGCAGCAGTGGCCCGACCTCGTCGCCGTGCTCGAGATGCAGCTCGACGTCGTCACGACCGAGCGCGAGCGCATCGACGTCCTGATGAAGATCGCTCACATCCAAGAGGAGCTCTTCGTCAAGCCGGACCTCGCCGCCGTTCGCCTCGAGCAGGTGGTCGAGATCGATCCGAACCACGAGCCCGCGTACGAGGGCCTCGAGCGCTGCTACCGCCAGCGCCGTCAGTGGCTCGACCTCATCAGCACCTACGACCGACACATCGGCGCGACGCTCGATCGAGCGAAGAAGACCGAGCTGTGGGCGCTGCAGGCGCACGTCTACGCCGACGAGGTGCAGGACGTCGATCGCGCGATCGACGCGCACCAGAACATCGTCGACGTCGACCCCACGAACATCGCGGCGCTCGACGCGCTCTCCAAGCTCTACGAGAAGCAGGGCGAGGCGAGCCGATCGATCGACTTCATGACGCGCGTCGCCGAGCTCACGGCCGACGGGCGGCAGAAGGTCGAGATGTATTACCGGATCGGTAAGCAGCTCGACGAGAAGCTCGGCGATCGGATGATGGCGCAGGACAACTTCGAGCGCGCCCTCGATCTCGATCCGAACCACCAGCCGACGCTCGCTGCTCTGCGCGCGATCGCGGCGGACGCGGCCGACTGGGACCGCGCCGCGCGCTACCTCGATCAGGAGCAGCTCGTCACCGACTCGCCGCGGCTGCGGGCGCGACTGCTCGTCGAGCTCGGCAAGATGCGCGACGAGATGCTCGGCGAGCACGAGCTCGCGGTGCAAGCGTACGAGCTCGCGCAGCAGAGCGATCCCGACAACGAGGAAGCCGCCCTGCCCTTGGTCGAGGAGTACATCTCGAAGGGGGACTGGGGACGCGCCGAGCCTCTCGCCGAGATGCTCGTGAAGAAGTCGGCCAAGCGCGAGCGGCACGAGCAGCACAAGCTGCAGAACATGCTCGGCAAGGTCCTCTACGCGCGGGAGAACTACCAGGGCGCCCTCAAGGCGTACCAGGCGGCGAACCAGCTCGATCTGACCGATCAGGAGACCATCCGCGGCCTCGCGGAGACGTCCTTCCAGATGCAGGATTGGCCGGGCGCGCTCACGAACTTCCAGAAGGTCCTCACGGCCCTCGAGGAGGCGGACACCGAGCAGCGCGCGTACGTCTACTACAAGCTCGGCTGCGTGAAGCAGGCGCAGGGCCAGGGCAAGCAGGCGATCAACAACTTCGAGAAGGCCCTCGGCGTCGAGCCCGCGCATCAAGAGACGCTGCAGGCCATGGTGCAGATCTACGACCAGGCGAAGGACTGGCCGCAGGTCTGCCACTACAAGCGCATCATCCTCGACAACGTCATCGACGGGCAGGAGCGCTACAAGATGCTCGTCGACATCGGCGACATCTGGGCGGACAAGGCCAAGAACGCGGTCAAGGCGATCGAGGCGCTCGAAGAGGCGCTCGACCTCGAGCCGCAGAGCCACGTGCTGCTCCACAAGCTGCTCGCGCTCTACCAGCAGGCCCACCAGTGGGAGCGCATGGTCGACGCGCTCGAGCGCATCGCCGCGCTCGAGACGAACCCGGAGCGCAAGAGCAAGTACATCTTCACGATGGCGCAGCTCTACCGCGACAAGCTCGAGGATCAGAACCGCGCGGTCGATCTCTTCAACGACGCGCTGGATCTGAACCCCGGCTACCTCGAGGCGTTCGAGCGCATCAACAAGATCCTGACCGCGCAGAAGGAGTGGAAGCAGCTCGAGCGGGCCTACCGCAAGATGCTCCATCGCGTGGCCGGCAAGGGGAACAACGATCTCGAGTTCAATCTCTGGCACGCGCTCGGCCTCATCTACCGCGACAGGCTCGCGGAGCCGACCACGGCGACCGAGGCGTTCCGCATGTCCTCACGGCTCAAGCCCGAGGACATGACGGAGCACATGATCCTCTCCGAGCTCTACGAGACGACCGACCAGGTCGACCTCGCGATCGGCGAGTACCAAGCGATGCTCAAGCTCGACGCGATGCGCGTCGATCCGTACAAGAAGCTCTACGGTCTCTACCTGACGAAGAAGGCGTACGACGAGGCGTGGTGTCTCGCCGCGGCGCTCGCCTTCCTCCGACAGGCTGGCGACGAGGAGAAGCAGTTCTTCGAGGACTATCGCCCGCAGGGCATGATCCAGGTGAAGAGCCGCCTCGACAACGAGGGCTGGATCCGGAGCCTCTTCCACGAGGACGAGAACCTCTACGTCGGCAAGATCTTCGAGTTCGTCGCCTACGCGGCGCTGAAGGGGAAGATCGAGGGCATGAAGGCGAAGGGCGAGCAACCCGTGCTCGACGCACGCTTCCGTCAGGATCCCGCGACGTCGACCGTGACGTTCGCGCGGACCTTCGGGTGGGCGGCGAACGTGCTCGGGCTCCCGACGCCTCCGCTCTACGTCCGCAGCGACGTGCCGGGCGCGCTCTCTCACGTGCCGGCCGATCCGCCGTCGAGCCTCGCGGGTCAGACCGTGCTCACCGGCTTCACGGCGCAGGAGCTCACGTTCATCGTCGGCAAGCACCTCGCGTACTACCGCGGTGAGCACTTCATCAAGGCGATCTTCCCGACCGTCACCGAGCTCACGGTGCTCTTCTTCGCCGGCATCAAGCTCGTGGCGCCCGAGCAGCCCTCGCCGCCCGAGCTGGAGAAGCAGGTCATGGCGACCGCGCAGTCGCTCAGCCGCTTCCTGCAGCCGATGCAGGTCGAAGGGCTGAAGCTCGCGGTGAAGAAGTTCGTCGCGGATGGAGCGCGCGCGAACATCAAGCGCTGGGCGCAGACCGCCGAGGTCTCGTGTGCGCGCGCGGGGCTCTTGCTCTGCGGCGACCTCGAGATCGCGAAGAAGATCATCGCCGCGGAGCAGCAGCTCCCCGGTGACCTCACCCCGCAGGAGAAGCTGAAGGAGCTCCTCGTGTTCTCGGTGTCCGAGCCGTATTTCAAGCTGCGCCAGCAGCTCGGGATCGCCATCGGTGTCGAGGGCTGACGGCGCGGTTGAGCCTCGCGGCTGACGCGAGGTGAGCCTCGTCGAGGGCCGAGCGGACGCGGGTGCGTC
Source organism: uncultured Polyangiaceae bacterium (assembly GCA_964467935.1). GTDB lineage: Bacteria > Myxococcota_A > Polyangia > Polyangiales > Polyangiaceae > CAYYKK01. The sequence goes on along the minus strand of CAYYKK010000203.1, from coordinate 2,798 downwards.
GCTCGGCCTTCGGCGTTTCCATCGGGAAATTCGTGCCCGAAGTGGCCCCCTTTGTGGCGGAGTTGCGCTACCCTCTGAGGGTCTTGCTCCGCGCATCGGCGCGGTCTCGGAGAGGTTCTCTAGCGTGTCCGCTGTGCCTGCTTTGGTTCGGCTCCCGCAAGGGCCCGAGCGGCAATTCGGCAAGTTCGCCCTGGTCGTGAAGCTCGGCTGGGGCGGGATGGCGGACGTGTACCTGGCGGTCCCGCAGGGGCGTGAGCCGAGCTGGGAGGACGCGTTCGTCGTCAAGCGACTGAAACCGGATCTCGTCTTCGACAGCGAGTACCGAGGGATGTTCAAGGACGAGGCGAAGCTCGCTCTGCGCCTCGACCACCCCAACATCGTCGCCGCCCGCGAGATGGGCGAGATCGACGGGCAGCCCTACCTCGCGATGGAGTTCTTGGATGGGCAGCCGCTCGACAAGATCCTCGAGGCGTCGGACAAGGAGCGACTGACGCGCGGCGAGATCCTCCTCGTGATGAGCGAGCTGCTCGCGGGGATGAACCACGCGCACGAGCTCAAGGACGAGAACGGTGCGCCGCTCGACATCGTCCATCGCGACGTGAGCCCTCACAACGTCTTCATCACCTACTCGGGGCAGGTGAAGCTCGTCGACTTCGGCATCGCGAAGAGCCGTGAGAAGGCGCAGCACACGTCGACGGGCGTCGTGAAGGGAAAGATCGCGTACATGGCGCCCGAGCAGGCGCTCTGCAGCGCGGTCGACAAGCGGGCCGACGTGTTCGCCGCGGGCGTCATCCTGTGGGAGCTCATCACGGGCAAGCGCTTCTGGGGCGACCTGTCCGACGTGCAGATCCTGAAGACGATGACCTTCGGAGATCTGCCGTCGCTCGCCGATCACCTCCCGAACCCGTCTCCGGAGCTCGTCTCGATGTGCGAGAAGGCCCTCGCGATCACGCCGGACCAGCGCTACGCGAGCGCGGCGGAGTTCCGGCAGGACGTGGAGCGGTTCATCGATCGTCTCGGGGAGCGCACGACGCCCGAGGAGCTCGGCGGGGCGGTCGCGCGCATCGCCGGTGATCAGCGCCGCGCGCTCGGGCACGTGATCGAGCAGCAGTTCGGGAGGCGATCGCTCGTGCAACGCGACGACACTCCGCTCGGCGTGGAGGTGCCGAGCAGCGCCCGGAACGGAGGGGGCGGGCCCTCGTCGATCCGGTCGGAGGAGGCGGCGGTCTCCTCGCGCGAACCGTCGTCGCTCCCGAGCTCAGGCTCCGCCGCGAGCGAGGGGGCGCTCGGGTTCGAAGCGTCGACGCTCGATCCTGTCTCTCGGAGCGGCTCGGAGGCCGTCGCCCGAGGCGCCGACGAGCGTCTCCCGGCGCCCCTTTGGCAAGCCCCCGCGCGCAAGCCTTCGATGCTCCCGTGGGCGGCGCTCGGCGTCGCGCTGGTGCTGGGGTTGGCCGTCGTCGGCGTTCAATCGATGAAGGCGTCTCAGAAGCCGCCTGCCGCGCCGACCGTCACGAGCGCCGAAGCGCCCTCGGCTGCTCCATCCGCGACCGCTGCGGCGAGCGCGATCGCGTCCGACGCGCCCAGCGGTGATGCAGCCGAGACCGCCGCGGAGAGCGGCGACTACGTCAACGTTCGGATCACCGTGACGCCGAGCGACGCGAAGGTGAAGCTCGACGGGACGCTGCTTCCCGACAACCCCTTCAGCGCGAAGTTCAAGAAGGACGGCGTGGCGCATCGACTCACGGTCGAGGCGCCGGGATACCGCTCTCAGTCGCAGATGCTGGTCTTCGATCACGATCTCGACGTCGCCCCGTCACTCGACGCGCTCGCGAGCGTCGGGAAACGCCCCCAGGCGCCCGCCGGCGCGACCAGCACGCCGACGGGCGCGGCCGCGGACCCGAGCGATCCGTGGGCGAAGAAGAAGCCTCACCGATAGTCGTCGCGCGCCCGAGGGGGAAAGTGGAAGGCGAGGGCGGTCTCAAGTAGGCTCTGCCGTTCCCGATGGGCTTGCCTCGGCACCAACCGAGCCCTGCTGCGGCGCGAGGAGAGCCGACGCGGCTCCGCTCCCGATCTCCCGCACGCTCGCCGGCGTTTCGCGGCGCGATCGCGCTGTCGTTGATGAGCGCGCTCTCGGCGTCGGGCGGGGTGGCGATCGCCGGGCCCGGGAGGGGTGCTGCGCCCGCGCCTTCGGCGAGCGCGAAGGAGGACGCCGGCCCCAGCCCCGAGGCCCGCGCCGCGAACGCGAAGGCGCTCGACCTGAGTCGCGACGGTCACTACGCCGAGGCGCTCGAGCAGTTCCAGCGCGCCTACGATCTCAGCCCGAGCTACGTCATCCTCTACAACATCGGTCGGATGGCGCGCCTCACGCAGGACTTCGCGCGCAGCCTCACGGCGTTCCAGCGGTATCTGCGCGACGGCGGGATCGACATCGACGCGGCGCGGAGGAGCGAGGTCGAGCAAGAGATCGCGTCGCTCACGTCGCTCGTGTCTTGGGTGCGGGTCCAGGCGGAGGCCGGAGCTCGGATCAGCGTCGACGGCCACGAGATCGGGGTCGCGCCGATCGACGAGAAGATCCCGTTGAACCCGGGGGCCCGGACCTTCCGCGCGGAGAAGGCCGGCGCGAGCGTCTCGAAGGATCTGTCGGCGAAGGCGGGCGCGGCGACGCTCGTCGTCCTGGACTTCGCGCAGCCGAAGGCGATCCTGCCGAAGGCAGGGCATGACAGGTTTCGGTTTCCGCCGGGCGTCGTCGTGACCGCTTGGGTCGCGACGGGCGTCTTCACCGCCGCATCGGTCGGCAC
>CAYYKK010000202.1:0-13150 GCA_964467935.1 uncultured Polyangiaceae bacterium | reverse complement strand
AGGGGGTGGCGCTCGGCGACGTCACCGCCGACTCGCGCTTCCTCGCCTCGGGGCCGAACGTCATCTCGCTGCCCGGCTACACCGAGATGCTCACCGGGCGTCCTTCCCCGTGCCAGGCGAACGACTGCCGTCTCCCCGTCGCCGAGACGCTCTCGGATGCGTTCATCGGTGCGTCGGACGCGGCGCCCGACGAGGTGCTGGTGCTCGCGTCGTGGGACGCGATCGGTCGCGTCGCCGCGAAGGAGCCCGAGAAGGTCGTCGTGTCGACGGGGCGACACGTGATCGGCTTCTCCGATCTTCTCTGTGGCCGTCACGACGCGGGCATGAGGCCGCTCTACGAAGCCAGTCGGAGCGTCGCGCCCGATCCTGGCTACGGCGACTACCGCCCCGACGCCTACACGCACGCGCTCGCCGTCGCGCGCTTCGAGCGCGTGCCGCACGTCCGCTTCGCGTTCCTCGGGCTCGGCGACACGGACGAGTACGCGCATCAAGGCCGCTACGCCGACTACCTCGGCGCGATCCACGAGGGAGATCGGCTCCTCGGCGAGCTCCGCGCGATCATCCGCACCTGGCCGGCGGACGAGGCCGCGAACGTCCTGTGGTTCGTCACGGCGGATCACGGGCGCGGTCCGAACTTCCGAGATCACGGCAAGACGGCGCGCGGCTCCGACGCGACGTGGCTGGTCGCGGCGGGGGGACCGATCCCCGCGCTCGGCGCGCTCGGCGCGACGCGCGTGCACCATCTCCGCGACATCGCGCCGACCGCGCGCGCGCTCGCGGGGCTGCCGCCGGTCGAGGGAGACGACGCGGGCGAGCCGATCGACGAGATCGTGATCGGCGCCGAGCGCGCGCTCGGCCACCCGCTCGGCACGCCGGCGTCGGCGGAGTCGCCGGCGGAGGGGCGCGCGCCGCGGTGAGCGCCCGGAGGCCGCCCGCCTGGGCTCGCGACGCCGATCGCATGCTCGCGTCGGCTTGCCGTCGGGTGACGACGATCTCGAGCGCGACGCCGCAGAACCTCGGCGCCGAAGCGGCGCGCCTCATCGAGGCTTGGGATCGGGGTCACGAGGCCTCGCCTCGCCTCGAGTACGCGCGGTCGCCGCCGCTCGGCGATCTCGAGGCGTCGCTCGAGCGCCTGGCCGACGCGCTCGCGCGCGAAGGGGACCTCGGGGAGCTCTACGCCGAGCGCGCCTCGGAGCTCGCGCTCGAGGCGCGGATCGTCACGACGGTCGGCACGCCCGCTTGCGTCGCGCCGATCGCGGCGCGGTTCGGCGGACGCGATCGCACCACGGAGGAGGCCGACGCGCTCGCGCGAAGCTGGGCCGAGCCGACCGCGCGCGACGCCGTCCACGCCGAGGAGACGGAGCTCGTCCGCTCCGACGATCCCGACGACCCGCGATCGCTCCTCTCGCTCGTCCGCGCCGGGATCGGGGCGCGGAGGCTCGCCGTCCGCGTCGCCGTCGTCCAGAACCTCGCGCCGCTCGCCGCCGTGGGAGACGGCGTCATCCAGATCGCCGAGGGACGACGCATCTCGGTCGTCGACGCGGAGCGGACGGCGATGCACGAGATCGACGGACACTTGGTGCCGCAAGCGCGCGCGGCGCGCGAGGAGCTCGGCCTCTTCGCGATCGGCACGAGGCGCGGCTCCGACGATCAGGAGGGCAGGGCGCTCTCGCTCGAGCGACGCGGCGGGTTCCTCGTGGGCGGGCGTCGGCACGAGCTCGGCAGGAGGCACCTCGCGGCGCGCGCGGTCCTCGACGGCTCCCATTTCGTCGAGACGGTGCGCCTCTTGCGCGGGCTCGGCGCCGGCGTCACGGACGGCGTCCGCATCGCCCTCCGCGCGCACCGCGGGGCGCACGCCGGCTCGGGCGGGCTCGCGCGCGAGATCGTGTATCTCCCCGCGATGCTCCGGGTCGAGGCGCGCCTGGCGATCGAGCCCGGCGCCGACGATCTGCTCGCCCGCGGGCGCGTCGCCGTCGCCGCGATCGACGCGTTGCGCGGCTACGCCAGCGCCTGAAGACGTCGCGCGCATCGAATACTCGCGGGCGCTCCGGAGCCGCGATACCCTCGACGACGATGGCTTCTTCGGCTCGCTTCGGGGCGTTCGCCGCGGTCCTCTCGCTGTCCGCGTGCGTGTTCGATCCGCACGGATCGCGTCAGGACACGACCTCGACGGGGCAAGGCGGCGCGACCTCGTCCGCCTCGGTCGGACCAGGAGGAGCGACCTCGAGCGTCGCCACCGGCACGGGCGCCGGCGGGGCGCTCGCGCTCTGTGGCGACGCGATCGTCGAGACGCCCGAGACCTGCGAGACCGGCGACGTGCCCTTCGCCTCCTGCGTGAGCTGCATGATCGTGCACACGTGCGGCAACGGCGTGGTCGAGCCCGGCGAGGCGTGCGACGAGTCGTCCGCGAACTGCAACAGCTGCCAAGTCTCCGGCGGCGCGTGCTTCGGGGTCGATCCGCTCGCGATGACGCTCACCCCCACGCCCGCCACCACGCAGAGCGCGACGGCGCTTCTCCCGGGGGACTTCGACGACGCGGCGACGCCGTGCGCGCTCGCCAGCCAGACCCGAGCCGTCCGGGTCTATCGGTTCGACGTCGGACCGTATCCGTCGGGGCTCTTCGTGAGCGCGACGGGCGACACCAACCTCGACCCCGTGCTCTGGGCCTTCGACGGCTGCACCAAGACGCCGCTCTCGTGCAACGACATCGATCCCGATCCGCTGGGCGTCTCCAACAACACCGCCTACCTGAATCTCCCGCTCGCCGCGCCCGGATCGGTCCTCTTCGTCGCCGTCGGCGATCGCGGCAACCAGACCGGCGCCTACCATTTCATCGCCGCGCCCACGCGCTTCTTCGAGGACTTCGAGGGCTCACTCGGGCAGTTCACCGCGACCGGATCGTGGCTCACGAGCACGCACTACGTGTCGATGAGCAACCCGCCGAGCGACGCGGATCTGGTGTCCTCGGACATCGACGTCGTCGGGCTGACGGATCTGCAGGTCGCCGTCGTGCACAACCTCTCTGCCGGCGCGACCGCGAGCGTCGTCGTCGTGCCGAACGGCGGCGGGCCGACCTCGCAAGCGATCCTCGGCGCTACCCCCGGATCGGTCGCGGGGGCGAGCGTGAACCTCACCATCCCCCCCGGCACGTCGAGCGCGAAGCTGCACCTGCACATGGCGCAAGGCTCGGGCTATTGGGAGATCCACCGCGTGCTCCTCGGCCCCAAGCCCTGAGGCGCGGGCGCGCGCGACCGCTCAGGGAGGATCGACCGTCACCAGGCGCTCGAGCGTCGTCGAGCCGCCGCGCGAGTCGCGGACGACCACCCAGATCGAGTACGTCCCCGGATCGGCCGGCGCGACCCACTCGACCTCCTGCGTGTCGGTGTAGCCCGTCGTGGCGTCGCTGATGAGCTTCGTGTCCGATCCGAAATCGCCGCCGTCGCCGAAGTAGCTGGCCCAGACGACCTCGTGCAGCGTCTCGCCGTTCTGGCCCTTCCCGTCGGGATCCACCTCGGCGACGTCCCGAGGCACGATGACCTTCACCTTGTGCCGCGTGCACGCCTTGTAGTCCTTGGAGGCGGCGCAGCCGGTCTGCTTGCGCTTGTCCTCGGCGACGTCGCACGGCGGAACGTGCGGGATCGCCGCGAAGTCCTCGCTCATCGCGGCGCCGTCGAAGTCGAGCTCGTTCACCGTCGGGTTCGCGTTCGTGCGCCCGTCCTCGAACGCGTAGATCTGCGTGTAGCCGGCGACGAAGCTGTCCGAGCCGAGCCGCTTGCCTTGGTCGTCGAAGCACCCGAGCGGGAAGGATCCCGCAGCCGACGTGCCCTCCTCGGGGATCGGCTTCACCGTGCCGGCGCACGCGGCGAAGAACACGAACGCGGTGCCCGAGTAGGGGCCGGTCTTCGGTCGCGGCCGGCGCGTGATGATGTCGTTCGGCAGGTGGATCTGGAACGTGTCGACGCCGACGCCCTGGGCGATGACGCCGTCCGGCGGTGCCTGCCCGGCTTGGATCTTCTGCAGCGTGTCCGCGAGCGGCGCGTAGCAGCCGTAGTAGGTGTCCCCGTCCGGATCGAAGCAGCCGCCGAGCCACGTGATCTGGACCGGCCTCGTGTTCGCGCGATCGAGCCTGTCGGTGTAGCTCAGCTTGAACGTGACCGTGTCGCCTGGCGCCGCGTAGGGCTTGTCGGCGTCGGCGGAGAAGATGCGCAGCGTGTCGACCTGGCTCGGCGGGTCGAACGGCGCCGCGCAGCTCGGCGCGACCGCGCCCGCCAGCGTCAGGGCCGCGAGCGCGCCGAGCCACCAACGCCGCGCGCGCGGAGGAGGGCTCGTCTTCGTCTCGAGGGCGTCGTGTCGCTGCATGGCGGGTCGGGATCAGAAGTCGGCGCGAACGCCGATGCTCGGGAGGATGGGCAGGCCGTTCACGTACTGCCGCGCGGTGTAGTTGAAGTTGTAGCCGACGGCCTCGGCGTTCTGATTGTTGTAGACGTTCTGCACGTCGAGGTAGCTCGAGAGCTGCCACGTCTTGAACGTCCAGCGCTTGTCGACGCGCAGGTCGAGCTGGTGGAAGAGCGGCAGGCGCTCGGTGTTCTGCGTCGTCAGCGGGATCGGCGTGTACGTGCCGCTCGGCGCGAAGAACAGCCCGTTCGTGCGGTTCGCGTCGCAGCTCGCGGAGGTCGGGCTGCACACGCTCGGGGTGATGAGGTTGCCCGACACGAGGCGGAAGCGCGCGCCGACCTCCCACCCGTGACCGAGCCGGTAGCTGCCGAGGATGGTGAGGATGTGCGTCTGGTCGAACGAGACGAGGTGCTCCGGCTGACCCGGCGCGTCCTGTCGCGCGCTGCGCGAGAGCGTGTAAGCGACCCACCCGAAGAAGCGATCGTCCGGCTTGTACTTCAGGAGAAACTCGCCGCCGACCACGTAGCCGCGCCCGCTGTTCGAGTACGCGGTGCCGAGCCCCGACGCGTCGGCCTTCGCGACGACGAGGTTGTCGAGCTGCTTCACGAACGCCTCGGCGCTGCCCTCGAGGTGCCGCGTGATCTCCTGCTCGTAACCGAGCGCGTAGTGGATCGCACGATTCGACGACAGCGTCGGCGTGCCGAGCGGCGCGACCACCTCTTGGAACTGCGGCGGCTGCTGGAACAGGCCCACGCCGGCCTTCACCGTCGATCGCGGGAACTCGTGCACCAGATCGTAGCGACCGTTGACGCGCGGGCTGATGTCGAACCGCTGATTGAAGCTCGAGTAGTCGAGGCGCACGCCCGGCACGATCCGGAGCCGCGCCGTCGGCACGAGCTCGGCTTCGACGTAGAGCGCCGGGAAGAGGAAGCTCGAGGCCTGCTGCAGCGTGATGTACTTGCGCGTCGAGAAGGGCTGGTTCGCGGGCTGACCCGGCACGCTCGGCGCGGGGAGGCGGAGGTTCACCTCGCCGATGCCGCCTTGGATGTCGGTGCCGACGTTGAGCGTCACGCCCTTGAGCAGGCGCTCGGACAGCTCGAGGCGACCGGTGATCGAGCGGACGTTGAGCAGGAAGAAGAAGGGCCCGAGGCCGAACTCGATGTCGTCCTGCCCCATCGCGGCGACGCCGCGGAACTTGCCGGTGTCGCCGAGCTCGTTCTCGTAGAGCATCTGCAGGCGCTGGAACGCCGTCACGAGCCCGATGTTGCCCGAGAGGCCGGGATCGCCGGGCGCCTGATCGACCAGCAGCTTGAGGCGATCGTCGGAGCCGAAGAAGCCGAGGCGGAAGCGGCCGAGCTTGCTCGAGTTGTGCTCCACGAGCGCTTGGTAGTCGTAGTAGACGGGCGCCTGCGTGACGCCCGCGCCCGCCGCCTTGAGCGTCGGTCCGAGCCACGCGTCGATGTAGCTGCGGCGCGCCGCGAGCAAGAAGCTCCAGCCCTTCGCGCCGGGCAGCGGTCCGTCGAAGAGACCGCGCACGTCGACGAGATCGGCCTGCAGGAGGCCGTGGTAGCCGTCCTGTTTGGGCGTGCGCAAGCCGACGTCGACGATGCCGCCCTGCACCCGGCCGTACTGCGTGCTGAAGTTGCCGGGATAGAAGTCGATCTTCTCCAGCACCTCGGTGGGCACGACGCTCGAGAGACCGCCGAAGTGGTAGATGAGCGGGACGTTCGTCCCGTCGATGAACGTCTGCGTGTCCTGCGGCCCGGAGCCGCGCACGAGCAGGAGACCCGCGATCGCGGGCGGACGAGCGACGCCGGGCAGGTTCAAGATCGACCGGATCGCGTCGCCGTTCGTGCCGGGGATGCGATCGATCTCGCGTCGCTGGAGCGTTCGCTTGACGACCTCGCGCGGCGGGCGTTCGCCGCGCACGGTGACCTCGAGGCCCTCGCCCTTCGCGTCGAGGCGGTACTTCACCTCGCGTGCCTCGCCGCCCGCGATGTCTTCGGTCACGGTGAGCGGGTCGAACCCGGCCGCGTCGATCCGCAGCGTGTAGGCGCCCGCGTCGATGCCACGGAAGAGGAAGCCTCCCTCCGCGTTCGTCGTCAGCACGACCGGCGCGCCCTTGCCGTCGGCGCGCGAGAGCGTGACCTGCGCCGCGGCGAGGGGGACGTCGCCCTCGCTCGTCAGCACCGTGCCGCCGAGCGACTGCTCCGCGGCGGTCTGGGCCGTCGATCCGTTCGCGCCCGCGCCGCCCGCGCCTCCGTTCGCCGGTGCCTCGGTGAGCGTGAAGCTGAAGCGATAGAAGATGCGCGAAGGAGCGGGCGCGCCGTTCGCGCGCTTCGCCGGATCGAACTCGAGCTTCTTCGCGGCGGCGATCGCGGACTCGTCGAACCCGTGCCCCGCGGGGTCGACCACCGTCGCGCGCGTGACCTTGCCGGTCGCGTCGATCTCGAGCTCGAGCACGACCTTCGCCTCGAGCCCCTCGGCCTTCGCCTCCGGTGGATAGTCCGGCGCGACGTAGCCCTTCACGCGCGGCGGGGTCGGCTGACCCGTCGGCGCCTTCGCGTCGTCCGCCGGCGGCGCCTTGATGACGGCGCTCGACCCACCCTTCGGCACCGACACGTCGCCCTTGTCGGCGGGGGTCTCCGCGCCCTTGTCGGGCGCGCCCTGCGCGAACACGGGCGCCTCGACCCACGTCGCGAGCGCGAGGGTCAGAAGACAAGCGGCGCGCAGTCGAGATCTCACCGGGGAACGCTCACGTATCGCCTTCATCGGCCCCGCGGCGCAAGCGCCTCGTTGCAGGCCCGACCTTTCTTAGCGTCGTTCGACGCCCAGTGAAACCCCCTGGCATGGGTCCGTCGCGTCGCGGATGCACCGGTTGCCTAACGCGCGCGCGCGGGCGTATCGTCACCCGGTGAAATCCACTCCCTCTCTTGCGGCGGCCCTGATCGTCGCGGGCGCGCTCGTCGGCTGCTCCTCGAACCCCGGCCCCGCGGGTCCCGAGGCTTCAGGCAGCGCCGATGCAGTTGCAACGCAGTCTTCCTCGGCGGCCCCGGCCGACGTCCCCTCCGCGGCCCCAGCGGCCTCGAGCGCGGCGGCCGAGCCCACCTCGCCGCCGAAGCCCGCCGAGCCCGAGGGACCCAAGGAAGCGATCAAGGACGCGAACGCGGTCGTCCTCGAGCTCTCCGTCGAGGCCTCGAAGGGCTCGATCACGCCCGCCGAGGCCGACAAGCTCAAGGCCGCGCTCGTCGCGAAGGTCGCCGAGTCGAGCAAGATCGCGATGCCGACCTCGCAGGGCGTGACCGCCGGTCGTCACGTGACGACGCGCCTCATCGTCGACGTCCCCACGGAGAGCAAGGACGGCCTGACCCAGAAGGTTCAGCTGAACGGCGTGACCTCGGACGGAAAGTGCCCGCTGTTCGATCTCAACGCGAAGGCGACCCTGAGCGACGCGCACAAGGACAAGCCCGCCGACGTCGAGGAGGTCCGCGCCGCCGCGATCGCCCAGGTCCTCAAGAAGCTCGAGGCCGAAGCGCCCACGATGAAGCCGGCTGCGTCGTGCTCGAGCGAGAAGAAGAAGCCCGAGGCCGCGCCGAAGAAGAAGTGATCGATCGCGGCGGCCCGACGCGCGCGGCGCCCACGAGGAGCCGCGCGCGGGACCGCGCGATCACACCGGGTCGCGGCGCTTCAGCACGACCATCAAGACGACGAGCACGACGACCATGAACGAGCCGAGCACGGCGAACGGCATCCACGTGTTCTCGTACGTCGTGAAGCCCCACGACCCCGAGTAGTCGGCGCCCGCGATCTGCGCGGTCGCGCACTTGAAGTGCCCCTTGTCGATGAAGCGCTCGGATATCGTCTGCGGATCGGTCATCCGCAGATCGATGTACCAGGACGGATCCTTCTCGATCGCGAGGCGCTCCGGCACGATGGCCGCCTCGAAGCCCCAGCGCGCGGGGATGACGTAGTAGAGCCACGACAGCTTCGGCACGCTCGTCATCGGCACGAGCAGCCCGCCCAGCACGATCTGCGGGATGAGGGCGATCGGCGTGAGCGCCATCGCCGCCTCGCTCGACGCGACGACCGTGGACAAGAAGAGCCCGAGGGCGACCGCGACGAGCGCCGTCGAGACGAGCGCTCCCAGCTCCGTGAAGAAGGCGCTGGCCCCTCCCGCGAAGCCGAGCCACGGAAAGACGATCGCGAGCAGCATCGCGCACTGCACGACGCAGAAGAGGGTGAGCAGCAGGTACTTCGAGAGCACGTAGTTCACGAGCCCGAGGTTCACCATGCGCTCGCGCATGTAGATCGCGCGTTCGCTCACGATCTCGCGCGCGGCGTTCGACGTGCCGAACCAGATCGCGCTCACCACGAGGAAGAACATCGCGGCCGTGTGGTCGCTCGTCTTCGACATGGACTTGAGCACCTCGGTCCCGACCTCGGCGTTCGCGTTCTTCGCGTCGTTGCCGAGCTGCTGCATGGCGCCGAGGCACCAGCCGGGGACCGCGTTCTCCTGACCGCCGAAGACGAGCCCGAGCAGGACGCCGATGATCGGCGCCTGCGCGAGCATGATCACCGTGCCGCCGACGTCTCGTATCTTCGTCTTGAAGTAGCGGGACAACAAGAGCCGCAGCTGACCGCTCGTCTTCGCGCGCGTCGCGGGGATGCCGCGCTGGCCTTGCCCCGTGCCGACCTCGCGCCGACCCGAGTACATGCGGCGGTAGGTCTGGTTCGACTCGTTGAAGAACTCTTGCCGCCACTCCATCGCGGCGAGCTTGCGCGCCTCGCCGCGCGGCGCGTTCGGGTTCTGCGCGCGCAACCGGTCGAAGATGGGCTTCTCGCGCTGCGCGAGCGCCTCGAACATGTCACGCGGGTTGTCGATGTCGTTCCGCTGCCCATGCCGCTCCTTGTAGCTGCCGAAGAACCGGTACGCGTCCGGTTGCGTCGGGCCGAAGTACGTCGGCACGCCGCCGTAGCCCATGATGAGGCAGTGCGTGAACTTCTCGAACTCGTCCTTCGCCGGCTGATGGATCGTCATGATGATCGTCTTGCCGGTGGACTTCGTCAGGTTCGCGAGCAGCTCGATGAGCGCGGTCGTGTCGTCGGCGGCGAGGCCGCTGGTCGGCTCGTCGAGGAACACGATGACCGGGTCCGTCACGAGCTCGAGCGCGATGTTGACGCGCTTTCGCTGGCCGCCCGAGAGCACCTTCTTCTCGGGCTTGCCGATCTGCAGGTTGCGCACGCCGTCGAGGCCGAGGTCGCGCAGCGTCTGCTCGACGCGCTGATCGATCTCGTCGTCGGAGTAGTCGGGCGGCAGGCGGAACTTGGCGCTGTAGCGCACCGCCTCGAACACCGTGAGCTCCGGGTGGACGAGATCGTCCTGCGGCACGTAGCCGATGGAGCCGCGGAGCGTGTCGTAGATGTTGTAGAGATCCTCGCCGTTGATCCGCACCATGCCGCTCGTCGGCGGGAGGTAGCCGTTCAGCGTGAGGAGGAGCGTGGTCTTGCCCGCGCCCGACGGACCCATGAGCGCGATCATGTCGCCCGGCAGCGCCTTGAAGCTGACGTGGTCGAGCAGGGTCTTCATCGCCGCGGGGTTGTCGCGGTCGGGCACCTCGAGGAAGAGGTCCCACCCCTCGATCTCGTAGAGCGGCTTGCCGGCCCAGCGATCGGCCGAGTACTCCTCCTGCACGATCTCGGCGGCGCCCGTCGCCCCGAGCTCGATCTGGAGCGGCATCGGGCCGATGTAGATTTTCTCGCCGCTCTTGACGGCGATCTTCTGGCCGGGCGGGATGCGCTGTCCGCGGACGAAGGTGCCGTTGCCGCTGCCTCGATCCTCGATGAAGAACGAGCCGCCGATCTGGTGCAGGAACGCGTGACGGCTCGAGACCTGCGGGTGCTGGATGACGATGTCGTTGTCCGGCGTGCGGCCGATCGTGCGCATCGGCTTCTGGCCGGCGCCGAAGTCGAGGTGCCCGAGGATCGTCTTGTTCTTCTTCACCGGCGCGCCCGCGGGCGCGGCGCCGCCCGGCGCGTTGGGCATCTGCGCGACGGCGGTCCCCGGGGCCGCGCCGCGCTGCTGCATCTGCTGCGACACGTGCTGCGCCGGCGGGTGCGAAGCGCCGTGCTGCGCGTCGAACGGGAGCGACCCGGGCGACGCGCCGCCCGCGAGCGCCACCGTGCCCGGCGCGCCCTGCGCGGGGGGCTGCGAGTGAGACTGCGGCACCTGGTTCTGCGACGTCACCGGGCGCGCGCCCTGCTGCGCTTGGGCGAGCCGCATCAAGAGCGAGACCTGGACGGGCACCGGGCCGAACGCGACGACGCCGTTTGGATCGAGCGGCGAGGGCTGGTTCGGCGCGATCTTCGTGCGGTTCGCGCCGACGTAGGTGCCGCTGGTCGAGCCGTGATCGGTCACCATCATCCGATCGAGCATCACGGTCGCGTGCTGGCTCGAGACGCTCGGGTGCTGGATCACGAGCGAGGCGCGCGTCGGATCGCGTCCGATGACGAGGTGACCGTTCGGCGCGCCCTGCGAGCCCACCGCCATGATCATCAGCGAGATCGCCGGATGGCTCAGCGGCACCGGCGCGGCGCCGATCGTGAACGCCGTCCGCATGTCGAAGGCCACCTGCTCCCCGGGGCTCAGCGGGCGGCCCGCTGCCGCGGTGTTGGGCGCGGCGGGGATGAAGAGGAGCTTGCCCCCTCCCTGGTGGACGATGCGCGCGTGCTCGGGGAGGACGCCCTGCGCGCTGATGACGACGTCGCAGCTCGGGCCGCTGCCGATCGTGATGCTCTGTTTGCCGAAGCCGGGGATCATGGCGCCATCGTTCCTGTCGCGAGGAGTTCAGCCGAGGACGTTCGGGGGAGGGAGGTCCTGGTCAGCGCAGGACCCGGACGTAGACCACGATGAGCACGGCCGTCGCGATGAAGAAGCTCAGGCCCAGCCACAGAAAGAGGAGGTTGCGGCTCGACTGCGACGTCGGCCCCGACATCGGACCCTCCGCGCCCCACGACGGCGACGCCGCTCCCGGCGCGTAGGGCTGACCCTGCGGCCCGCCGTAGCCCGGCGGCGGCGTCATCGGCGGCGTCGGCTGCACGCCGGGCGGCATCGGGCTGCCGTAGCCTGGACCCTGCGGATATCGCGCCGACGGGGGCGGGAGCGCGAGGCCCTGCGGACCCTCCGCGCGATAGCCCACGAGGCCTTGTTGCGCGTGCGCGTGCGGATCGCCGCCGAGCGTCGGGCTCACCGCGTGCGCGGGCGCGAAGGGGGCCGCGCCGGGACCTTGCGCCGGGTAGGGGCTCATCGGCGCCGGCGGAGGACCGAACGCGGGCGCCGACGCGTGACTCGCGTCGTGCGTCGTGGGGCTCACGCCCGCGCCCGCCATCGGGATCGTCTGCTTCGGGCGCTGCCCCTCCGGCCCCATCGCGATCGTCTCGAGCCCGCTGAAGGTCGGCGGAGCCTCGGGGACCGTCGTCGAGCCGGCGCCCGCGTTCGCCGAGGGGCCGGCCGGCGGGCTCACCGACGGCGCGCCCTGTCCCGCGCGCGTGTGCTTCGGAGCGGTCGCGATGACGCGCGCGATCTGCACGGTGATGTTGTCGTGCCCGCCGCGATCGTTCGCCATCCGAACGAGCTGCTGACAGGCGAACTCGATCCCGCCGCTGTTGAGCGCCTGCCGGAGCGCGCCCAGGATCTCGTGGCCCAGCGCGAGATCGGTCAGGCCGTCGCTCGACTGCACGAGCACGTCCCCCGGGAAGAGCTCCATCGGCTCGGGGCGGACCTCGACGTCGACCTCGGGCTTCATCCCGAGCGCGCGCGTGATCTTGTTCGCGTCGGGGTGCCCGATCGCCTGCTCCTCGGTGAGGAAGCCCGCGTCGATCATGCTCTGCACCATCGAGTGATCGCGCGTGAGCGGGTAGATCTGGTTCGAGCGAATCACGTACGCGCGGCTGTCACCGACGTGCGCGACGTCGACGCCGGCGTCGTGCAGCAGCATCGCGACGACGGTCGATCCGGGCCGCACCTTGTTGTCGGGCGGTCCGCCGAGCTCGTAGACGCGGCGCCCCGCCTCCTCGACGGCGAGCTTGAGCGCCGTCGCGGGCGGCAAGTGCCCGGGCGCCTTCTCCATCTGCTCGAAGATCGTCGTGATGGCTCGGCGGCTCGCCTCCTGCCCGCCGTAGTGCCCGCCCATGCCGTCGCACAGCACGCACAGGTGACCGAACTTCGTCTTCGCGTACCCGCACGAGTCTTCGTTGATCTGCTTGTTCGGATCGCGCCCGGGATCGCTGTGCTGTGCGATCTCGACGGAGAGCCCGGGCGACGGCATCGAACCCTGGACCATGCTCGGCGCCTTACTCCAAGCTCACCGTGAACTCGACCGGACCGAATCGGAGCGATGCGCTCTGACCCACGGTCGACCACACGCCTGGCGGAATGCGCTGACCGTTGATCAGCGTGCCGTTGTTCGAGTTGTCGTCACGAACGAGGAGCTGACCGCCCTCGATCTTCAGCGTCGCGTGACTGCCCGAGACGCGCGGCTCGGTGAGGAGGATCTGGCACACCGCGCCGTCTCGACCGGCCTTCATCTCGGTGTTCGGCAGGATGGTGAAGATGCCCTGACCGCCGGTGAGCGTCGCGCGCGAGACGGACGCGGGTGCGGGCGCCGGCGGCGCTACCGGCATCGGCATCGGAGCGGGAGCCGGGGCGCCTCCCACGGCAGGACGAGGCGGAGGAGCCGCGACGCCGGAGCTTCCACGA
>CAYYKK010000201.1:0-13222 GCA_964467935.1 uncultured Polyangiaceae bacterium | reverse complement strand
CGTCCCGTCCGGATCGAAGTTCTTCGTCGACGACGGCGTCTCGTACGCGTTCGAGGACATGGCCCGCGCGATCGCCGCGAGCTACGGGATCTCGCTGCTCGGGACGCCGAGGGTCCCGACGCCGATCCTCCGCGCCGCCGCCGCGGTGTCGACGGCCTACGGCGAGGCCTTCGACCAGGCCGTCATGTTCAACACCGACAAGCTCGGCGAGCTCTTGATCGAGCACTTCGTCGTCGATTCGGCGCCGACGCAGAGCGCGCTCGGTTGGGAGCCCAAGACGCGCTTCGCCGAGGGCGCGAAGATCACCGCCGAGTGGTACCGCGCGCACGGGTGGGATTGAGACGCTCGGTGCGCGATGACGCGCCGCGTGGCCGATTCGCCCGTTCGAGCCGGCCTCGAGATTTGCTATGACCCTCGCGCGCCGAGAGGCCTGGAGACCCTTCCGATGAGACTCGCCACGCTCGACAACGGAACCCGCGACGGAGAGCTCGTCGTCGTCCATCCCGACGGGGCGCGGTTCGCGCGCGCCCGCGATATCGCCCCCACGATGCAGGCGGCGCTCGACGACTGGGCCGTGTGCGAGCCCCGCTTGCGCGAGCGCGCCGAGCACCTCGCGAAGGGCGCGGTCGACGCGTCCGCGATCGACTTCTCACGCGTCCGCGCGCCGCTGCCGCGCGCCTACGAGTGGGTCGACGGATCGGCGTACATCAATCACATCGTGCTCGTCCGCAAGGCGCGCGGCGCCGAGCCGCCCGAGACGCTCCGCACCGATCCGCTCGTCTACCAAGGCGGCTCGAGCGAGATGCTCGGGTGCCGCCAGCCGATCGAGCTCGTCGACCCCGCGTGGGGGTGCGATTTCGAGTCGGAGGTCGGCGTGATCCTCGGCGACGTTCCGCGCGGGACGAAGGTCGAGGACGCCGCGAAGTACGTCCGACTCCTCGTCCTTCTCAACGACGTGACGCTGCGCAATCTGATCCCGCCGGAGCTCGCGAAGGGGTTCGGCTTCTTCAACTCCAAGCCTGCGACCGCGTTCTCGCCCTTCGCCGTGACGCCGGACGAGCTCGGCGCGGCCTTTCGCGACGGGCGTGTGCACCTCAGGCTCCGATCGATCTTGAACGGCGAGCTCGTCGGTGATCCCGAGGCGGGCCCGGCGATGCACTTCTCCTTCTACGATCTCGTCGCGCACGTGGCGAAGACGCGCCGCTTCGTCGCGGGGACCATCCTCGGGAGCGGCACGGTCTCCAACGAGGATCGCGCGCGCGGCATCTCGTGCCTCGCCGAGCGCCGCATGATCGAGACCATCGACGAGGGCAAGCCGAAGACGCCGTTCATGAAGGCGGGCGACACCATTGCGATCGAAATGCTGGACCAGGACGGACGCAGCATCTTCGGCCGCATCGAGCAGCGGGTCGTCGAGGCGACCTGAGAGGGGCCGATGAAGCTCTACGGGTATTGGCGATCGAGCTCTTCGTACCGGGTGCGGATCGCGCTCGGCTTGAAGAAGCTCGATTACGAATACGTCGCCGTGAATCTCGTCAAAAACGGCGGCGAGCAGCACGAGGACGCGTTCAAAGCGAAGAACGCGATGGAGCAGATCCCGCTGCTCGAGCTCGAGCACGAGCCGGGCCTCGTCGTCACGCTCGCGCAATCGATCGCCATCCTCGAATACCTCGACGAGCGCTTCCCCGAACCGCCGCTCATGCCCTCGTGCAAGTACCTGCGCGCGCGGGTGCGCAGGTGCGTCGAGATCGTGAACTCCGGCGTGCAGCCGCTCCAGAACCTCGCGCTCTTGAAGGAGCTGAAGCGCCTCGGCGCCGACGAGCAGGCCTTCGCGAAGCGCGCGAACGAGCGCGGGCTCGCAGCCCTCGAGATCGAGGCGACCGAGAGTCTCACGCGCTACCTCGTCGGCGACGCGCCGACCCTCGCCGACGTGTGCCTCGTCCCGCAGCTCTACAGCGCGCGGCGCTTCGGCGTCGACCTCGCCGCCTTCCCGCACCTCGTGCGCATCGAGAGCTCGCTCGCCGAGCTACCCGCCTTCGCCGCCGCTCACCCCGACAAGCAACCCGACGCGGTCCTCCCGACCCCCTAGGAAACAACACCATGACGAAGCTCGAATCCCTCGGCATTCTCCGCGTCGAATCGATCCACTATTACGTGCGCGATCTGGAGCGCAGCCGGCGCTTCTATTGCGACAAGATGGACTTCGCCGAGATCGGCGAGAGCGACGCGGCGCTCACCGAGCGCGGCAAGCAGAAGAGCCTCCTCTTCTCGGCCGGCAACATCCACATCCTGTGCTCTGCGCCGGTGGGGGAGGGCGGCCGCGCCCACCGCTATCTCAAGAAGCACCCCGACGGGATCGGCACGGTGGCCTACGAGGTCGAGGACATCGAGCGCACGTTCCGCTTGCTCGAGGAGCGCGGCGGAACCCCGATCGACGAGATCAAGACGCACGTCGACGGTCACGGCGGCAAGCTGCGGACCTTCTCGATCACGACGCCCTTCGGCGACACGACGTTCCGCTTCGTGGAGCGCAAGGGGTTCCGGAGCCTCTTCCCCGGGCTCGAGCTCTACCCCGCCGCGCGCGGCGGAAAGAACCAATTCGGGTTCGCCGACGTCGACCACGTGACCTCGAACTTCCAGACGATGAAGCCCGCGCTGCTCTGGATGGAGCACGTGCTCGGCCTCGAGCAGCTCTGGAACGTGCAGTTTCACACGGACGACGTCGCGACGGACAAGTCGCGCGGCTCGGGGCTCCGATCCATCGTCATGTGGGATCCGAAGTCGGGCGTGAAGTTCGCGAACAACGAGCCCTGGCGTCCGTTCTTCAAGGCGTCGCAGATCAACATCTTCAACGAGGATCACCGCGGCGACGGCGTGCAGCACGTGGCGCTCACGGTCGACGACATCCTCACCTCGGTGAAGGGGCTGCGTGAGCGAGGCATCCAGTTCATGCCGACGCCCGGCACCTATTACGACATGCTCCCCGAGCGATTGAAGAAGCTCGGCGTCGAGAAGATCGAGGAGGACATCGAGGTGCTCCGTGGCCTCGAGATCCTCGTCGACGGCGAGGACAAGGGCCAATACCTCCTCCAGATCTTCTTGAAGGACGCGGCGGGTCTCTATGGTTCCCCGGAGGCCGGTCCGTTCTTCTACGAGATCATCCAGCGCAAGGGCTCGCGCGGGTTCGGCGCAGGGAACTTCCGGGCGCTCTTCGAGAGCATCGAGCGGCAACAGAAGGCGGAGGGGCGCGCCTGATGCTCGATCGCGTCACCTTCGGCGACGTCCCCAAGAAGCACCACATCCAGCTCAAGGGTGCGGACGGTGCCCTCCGCTACGAGGAGTGCATCACGCGCGAGGGGTTCGACGGGCCGTACACCATCGCGTATCACCT
This sequence comes from uncultured Polyangiaceae bacterium, assembly GCA_964467935.1. Taxonomy (GTDB): domain Bacteria; phylum Myxococcota_A; class Polyangia; order Polyangiales; family Polyangiaceae; genus CAYYKK01. The sequence goes on along the minus strand of CAYYKK010000201.1, from coordinate 9,831 downwards.
GCGCCGTCCGCACACCGCGCGGCAGGTCGAGGCGAAGGGGCGGTTCGCCGTCGCCGAGGGGGGCGCGGACGCGCCGCTCCGGAGGCGCCATTACGACTCCAATCGTCTCGGCGCCGGCGGATCGGCGCTCGAGGCGCGAAAGCCGATCCTCTTCAATCGCGACGTGGTCGTCTCGGTGCTCAAGCCGGACGCGAGCGACACGGTCTACTTCTCGAACGGCGACGCCGACGAGCTCTTCTTCGTGCAGGAGGGCCGCGGCACGCTGAAGACGCTCCTCGGCGACGTGCCCTTCGAGCGCCACGATTACGTGTGCGTCCCGCGCGGGACCATTCACCGGTTCGAGCTGCCGGCGGGGATCGCGCAGCATTGGCTCTCGCTCGAGTGCCTCGGCGGCGTCGGCGTGCTGAAGCAGTTCCGCAACGCCGTCGGGCAGCTCCGAATGGACGCGCCCTATTGCCACCGCGACTTCCGGCGCCCTGCGTTCCAGGGACCGCTCGACGAAGGGATTCGACACCTCACCGTCAAGCGCAACGGGAGCTTCACGGGCTACGAATACGACGAGAGCCCTCTCGACGTCGTCGGCTGGGACGGCACCGTCTACCCCTGGGCCTTCCCCATTCTCGCGTTCCAGCCGCGCGTCGGGCTCGTGCACGTCCCGCCGACGTGGCACGGGACGTTCGCGGCGCGCGGGGCGCTCATCTGCAGCTTCGTCCCGCGCCTCGTCGACTTCCATCCGGAGGCGATCCCCTGCCCGTACCCGCACTCGAGCGTCGACGTGGACGAGCTCATCTTCTATTGCGACGGGAACTTCACCTCGCGCCGCGGGATCGGCCCGGGGAGCATCTCCTTCCACCCTGCCGGCATTCCTCACGGGCCGCACCCGGGGGCCTACGAGGCGAGCATCGGCTCCAAGGCGACGAACGAGGTCGCGGTGATGCTCGATTGCTTCGACCCGTTGCGACCGACGACGCTGGCCCTCGGCATCGAGGACGCGGGCTATCACGAGAGCTTCCGCTGACCCGCTCGCGCGGCCTTCACTTGTGCGCTTGCTCGGCGGCGCGCGCCGCCTGCACGCTCGGACGCGCGGCGATGCGCTCGACGTAGCCGAGGAGCACCGACCACGTCGCGAGGTCGAGGCCCACGTACTTCGTCCATTCGAGCACGGTGAAGAGGTACGCGTCGGCGACGGTGAACGTGTCGCCGAGGAGGAACGTCGACGGGCTCAAGGCTTGGCTCGCGAAATCGAGCTTCGTCGCGAGCGTCTCGCGGAAGAGCGCCTTCGTCTCGTCGGGGATCTTCTTGTTGAAGAGAGGGCTGTAGCCTTTGTGCAGCTCCGTCGAGATGAAGTTGAGCCACTCCTGGAGGCGGACGCGCTCGAAGGATCCGGGCGGCGGCGCGAGGTGTTTGTCGGGCACGAGATCGGCGAGGTATTGGACGATCGCGGGGCCCTCGGTGAGCACGCGGCCGTCGTCGAGCTCCAGCGCGGGCACGAAGCCCTTCGGGTTGATCTTGCGGTAGTCCTTGCCGCTCTTCGTCGTCTTCGTCGCGAACGCGACGCGCTCGAGCTCGAACGGCAGCCCGGCCTCCGAGAGCGTGATGAGCGGCGAGAGCGAGCAGGTCCCCGGGCTGAAATAGAGCTTCATGGGGCGCACTCTACCGCGGATCGCGCCCGCGTTCGAAGCGGCCGATTCAGAGGCTCTTCGCGCAGCGGAAGCCCACGGTGTGCGTGCCGTCCTTGGCGGGCATCGCCTCGCGCGTCGTGACCTCGAGGTTGCGCGGGTGGTAGCTCAAGAACCCGCCCCCCCGAATGACGAACTCGACGTGATTGCCGCAGTCCTCGTCCGGGTATTGGCAATAGGGGCTCGAGGTCCACTCCCAGACGTTGCCCGCCATGTCGGCGAGGCCGTCCACCGTGTTGCCTTCGCGGAACGAGCCGACCGGGGCCGTGAGCGGATAGCCGTCGTCGAACTCGTGCATCATCGGCCAGTTCTGGCCCTTCTTCGCGCCGAAGACGCTGCACTCCTTGCCGCAGACGTTCGCGAGCTTCGGCGTCGGGGCGTCGATGCCCCAGGGGTAATTGCCCTGGAACTCGAAGAGCTTCTTTCGCTCCTTGCTCGTGGAGGGATTGCGCGCGGCGCGCTCCCACTCCTTCTCGGTCGGGAGGCGCTTGTCGACCCAGCGGCAATAGTCGATGGCCTGATCGTGCGTGACGCAGTTGATCGGGTGCGTCGCGACGTCGTCTTTGCCCCAATTGCAGTAGTCGCCCTTGATGGGCTCGGTGCACGCGCCGCGCGCCACGCACGTCCCATAATCGCGGACCGTGACCTCGAAGAGATCGAGCGCGAACGCGCCGAGGGTGACGTCGTGCTCCGGCGCCTCGGTGTCGAAGAGGTCATTGCCGATGTGCGCTTTGCCGGCGTCGAACTTCGCCATCGGCGCCTTGCGGGCGCGGTCCTCGGCGTAAGCGCGCCAGCCGAAGAAGCCGGCCGCAGCGGCGAAGCCGAGCACGCCGAGCGTGACGGCCACCTTGACGAAGAAGCGCCGAGGGCTCGCCCTCGCGAGGAGCTTCTCCGCCTCTTCTGCGGTGCCGGAATGGGAAGGGGGCGCCTCGGCGACCTTCGCCTCCGCGTGCGTCTCGTCGTCCTCCGACATGCGGGCACCGATCGTCTTCTTCGTGACCGGTGTCAAGGCGGCGCGGGCGGGTCGGGGGCGGACGCGAGACGCCGGAGGGCGGCGGGCAAGCGATCGAGCGGCGCCTCGTCGGCGTCGGGGATCGGGCTCGCGCCCGCGCTCGCCCAGAAGAGGACGGGCCCGTCCTTCTTCGCGTCCGCGACGAGCGCGGCGAGCGCCTTCGCGGTGTACACCGGCTCGATCGGGAAGGGCTCGGTCGCGCGCGCGAGCGCCCGCGCGGCCGCGCCCTCGCGCGTCGCATAGCCATAGCCGCGACCGACGAATCGACCCTCGATGCGGATCGCGAGCGCGTCGATCGTCTTCGGGAGCTCGGCGCCGAGCGTCGCCGCGAACGACGCCGTCTCCTCGAGCATCCTCGACAACGTGGCGCGCGTGACCGTCGTGGGGTTGGAGGCGCGGACGGCGACGACCTCGCTGCGAATGCCCGCGACGCAGAGGCCGATCGCGAGGCCGAGGGCCGAGCCGCCGCTGCCGAGGGCCGCGTAGATCCGCGTCGGCGCCGGCAGGGCGGACGCCGCGATTTGCTCCGCGAGCTCGAGGCCGGCGCTCACGAAGCCCAGGTTCCCGAGCGCCGAGGTGCCCCCCATCGGGATCACGTAGGCGCCGTCGGGATGGGCGGCGATCGCGCGCTCGGCCGTCGAGACGCTGTCGAAGGCGCGGACCGTCGCGCCCGATTGGCAGAGAATCCGGAGGTTCGCGCGCACGGTCTCTCCGGCCGGTTGAGGCGCGAGGCACACGGTCACGTCGAGCCCGAGGGATCGACCGAGCAGCGCGGTCGCCACGGCCTGGTTCGAGCCCGCGCCGCCGAACGTCACGACGCTGCGATGACCCTTGGCGAGGGCTTCACCGAAGAAGAGCTCGAGCTTGCGAACCTTCCCGCCGCCGTAGACGGGGCTCGTCTCGTCGTCGCGCTTCACCCAGAGGTCGCTCGCGCCGACGCGGGTCGCGAGGCCCTCGGCGCGGAGGATCGGCGTCGGAAACGCGCCGAGCGCGGCGCGCGGGACGGCGCGCTCGAGCTTCGGAAACGCACGAAAGAGAGCGATGCCCGCGGGAGGAACGGCAGGCGGAGGCGTGGACGCCGCGCTCGTCATCGCCTCCGGCAGGAGGGCGCTCGACGGGGCCGTCGCCGTCGCGCTCGAAGAAGAGCCGCGCCGCAGCGGGTCGTCGCACCCGACTTCGCTTGCTGCGAGCGCTCCCCACGCGAGGAGCTGTCGGCGCGAGACGGAGGGCATCCGACCCGTACGCGTGCGCGTGGCGGTCGATTCCCGTCGAACGTCAGTGGTTGCCGAACATCGCGCCGCAGCGGGCGCACGAGAGCTTCTCGTCCTTCATCGTGAGCAACGGAATCAGCGCGAGCGGGAAGCAGAGCACCCCGAGGACGACGGCGATGAGGATCCCCTTCTCGGAGATCTGCCGCTCACGCTTCGGCAGGCCGGTGTGCGCGCAGAAGTGGCATTGGCAGATGCCGTTCATGTCCTCGGGCACGGGCGCGATGCCGTAGGCCGACGTCGTCGGCGCGTAGCCCCATCCGCCCGCCGCCTGGTTCGTGTTCGGAAAGCCCGTGCCGCTCCCGGAGGGCCCGTTCGGGGAAGGCCCGCCGGGGGGAGGTCCCCATCCTTGATTCATCGCGCCTCTCGCCTCGGACGATACCCTCAGCCGTCTTCGTCCGCACGTCGTACGCAATCGAGCGCGCGCCCTGCCCAAGGCGAGGCGAAGAAAGCGTCGCGGTCGAGCGAGAACCAGAGGAGCTCGATGAGCTCGCCCGTGGTGCTCCTCCGGTCCGGCTCCGTCGTCGCCTCCTCCGCGAAGCCGAGGCGCCGCGGGACGGCGGCGCTGCGCTCGTTCGCAGCCTGGCAATGGAGCTTCACGCGCGCCGCGTCGAGTCGATCGAACGCGAGCGCCGCGAGCAGCTCGACCGCCTCGGTCACGAAGCCGTTCCCCTCGGCGCTCTTTCGGATCCAGTAGCCGATCTCGAACGAGCGCGCGGCCCAGTCGAGGTGGTGCAGGCCCGTGCCTCCGAGCAGCCGCCCTTCCGCGCTCTCGAGGACGAGGCGCAGATCGTCACGCAGGATCCACCAGCCGAGGGCCTTGCGCGCGTGGACCTCGCTGTCGACGGGGGAGGTGTGCGTCGCGACCCAGGGCAGCCACCGCGACAGGTGAGCGCGGTCTTCGTCGATCGCCTCGAAGAGGGCTCGCCCGTCGCCGCGGCGCCACGGGCGGAGCGTGAGCCGCGCGGTCGCGATGCGCGTGGGCAGCGGGAGCAGCTCCGGGATCACGAGGCCGAGGATAGCTGGGGACGGGGGGCGCCCCGCACCATCAAACTGGTCTCGTCGGCGCGGGAGGCGGTAAGGGGGAAGGGATGCTCAGCCTCACCGACGAAGGGCTTGCGCGCTTCTCCGAGCGCGTTCTCGGCGGACCACCGACCGCCTCGATGCGCATGCCCGGTGGCGCGTCGACCCGCAGCTACCACCGCGTGCGCCGAGGCGACCGGTCGATCGTCGTGATGTTCGTGCCCGACTCGAAGCCGGAGGAGGTGACGAGCGGCGAGGCCCGCGCGCGATGGCCGTTCCTCGAGGTGCGCGAGCTGCTCGCCCACGCCGGGGTGCGGGTGCCGAACGTGCTCGCCGAGGCCTGCGAGGAGGGGCTGCTCGCGCTCGAGGATCTGGGCGACGAGACGCTCGCGGCGTTCATCGACGCCCGGCCGGATCGACGAGAAGAGGTGTATCGAACGGCGGTCACCGATCTCGCACGCGCGCAGCGGGGGCTCGAGCCGCTCCCGGACGAGAGCGTCGTACGGACCCGCGCCTTCGACGAGAAGCTCCTGCGATGGGAGCTCGACCACTTCCGCGAGTGGGGGCTCGACGCGCGCGGGCTCGAGCTCCCCGCTCCCGCGCGCGCGCGCTTCGACGAGATCGCCGAGAACCTCGCGCGCCGCATCGCCGCGCTGCCACGCTCGTTCGTGCACCGCGACTACCAGAGCCGCAACCTCATGATCGCGCCCGGGAGCGAGGGGAGAGAGATCGTGTGGATCGACTTCCAGGACGCGCTCCTCGGGCCGCAGGTCTACGATCTCGTCGCCCTCCTCGGCGACAGCTACCAGTCGTTCACGCGCGAGTTCATCGAGGCGCGCCTCGACGAGTTCGTCCGGGCGCGCGGCATCGAAGCGGAGCGCGCGCGCGTCGGGCTCGAGTTCGATCTCGTGACGGTGCAGCGGAAGCTGAAGGACGCGGGCCGGTTCGTCTTCATCGATCGCGTGAAGAAGAACCCGGACTACCTGCCCTTCGTCGAGCCCACGCTCGACAAGGTCTTCGCCGCGTTCGCGCGCCTCCGCGGCGACGACGAGATGCGCGAGCTCGAGGCCCTCCTCGGGCGCGCGCTCCGGAGGAGCTAGCTAAGGCTTCTTCGCGAGGGCCTTCGAGTAGTCGTCGACGGCCTTCGAGACGCGCTCGGCCTCGGGGCCCTCGAGCAGCACCGGCGCGAAGTCGTTCTGCACGTGGTTCGCGGAGATCGACACCGGGATGATGCGATCGTCGAGCGGCTCCACGTGGCCGTCGCGGAGGACGAAGCGGGCTCGGTAGATCATCGAGTCGAGCTCGGCCGGGCGCGCGTTGCCTCCGAAGACGAAGTTGCCCAGGCTGTAGACGATCTTCTTGCCGCGGTAGGTCTCGATGCCCTGGAGCACGTGCGGGTGGTGACCCAACACGAGATCCGCGCCGGCGTCGATCGACGCGTGTCCGAGGTGCAGCTGCACCGAGTTCGAGGCGTGCTCCCCCTCGATGCCCCAGTGGAAGGTGACGATGACGAGGTTGTCGGGGCGCTTGTGCGCCCGGATGTCCTTCACCACGTCGGGCTCGATCTCCTGCCGACCGCCGGTGTAGCCGAGGTTCACCACCTGGATGCCGTGGATGGTGCGCTCGTCGACGTGCCCGAGGCCGAAGTACGCGACGTGCGCCGCGTCGAGCGCCGCGAGCGTCGCCTTGACGCCCTTCGGGCCGCAGTCGTTCGAGTGGTTGTTCGCGACGTTCACGAGCTCGACGCTGCCCTTCACCAGCATCTGCGCGAACTCGGGGCGACCGCGGAACGCGAAGGGAACGTCGGTCCGCTGCGGCTCGCTCCCGAGGGTCGTCTCGAGGTTCGCGATCGTGAGATCGTCCTTCGAGAGCTCGGATACGACGCCGGCGAAGGGGCGCGCGAAGTCCTTTCCGTGCTCGTCGAAGACCTGGTGGAAGCTGCCGGGCGCGAGCTCGCTGCCCGCCGGATCGCCGAGCGTGCAGTCGCCGACCGCGCTCAACGTCACCATCGGGCTTCCATCGGGTGCGGCGCTCGGGGGGATCGCCGCCGATCCCGCGGGCGTCGCGCCGGCGCTCGCGCTCGCCGCCGCCGTGCCCGTCGCGTTCGCCGATGCGTCCATCGTCGCGCTCGCGGCGGCCTTCGGCGAGGTCGCGCTCGCCGCGGCGTGCGTCGCAGTCGCGGTCGACGTCGACGCCGCGGCGGGATCCGAGCAGCCGAGGAGGAAGCGCGCGGCGAGGGCGGCGCCCCAGAGCGCGAGCGTGACGCGAAGGGGAGGCGGGATCCGGAGGCTCACGGGCGCGATGGTCCTGGCGAGGACGCGCGCGGGCCAAGTTTCCTCGCGCCGCCGACGCTCCGCGTCCGGGCGCGGCTCAGTCGCCAGGCTCTTCGAACGGGATGCCCTGCTCGACGAGGCGCGCCCGCGTCGTCTCGATCGCGAGGTCCCCCACGTCCGCGCCGACGAAGCGCCGACCGAGCTTCGCCGCCGCGACGAGCGTGGTGCCGCTGCCGCACATCAGATCGGCGACCGTGTCGCCCGGCTCGCTCGACGCGCGGACGATGCGATCGAGCAGTCGCTCCGGTTTCTGCGTCGGGTAGCCCGTCGCCTCGCGCCGGAGCGGGGTGTTCGCCACCATGGCGGGGATGTCGGTCCACACCGATCCGAGCCTGCGGCCCTTGTCGGCGTAATAGCGGTACGTCTTCTGGCCGATCGTGCGCTCGCGATAGCGCCGTCCCTCTTCGTCCGTGCGAGAGAAGTGCATCGAGAGGCTCGTCTCCGCGTAAGGCTCTCGGAGCGCCGGATCCTCGTAATGGAAGATGACGCGCGCCTTGTCCGCGGGGCTCCGCGCGTAGACGAGGATCGTCTGGTGCGTCACGGAGAGGCCCGCGCCGCGTCCGCCGTTGCCAGGCACCCAGACGATCTCGCCGAGGAACGCGCCGCGCCCGAACACCCGATCGACGGCGACCTTCGCCTCGTGGACGGCGCGATGATCGAGGTGCAGGTAGAGCGTCGCCGCGTCGCGCATCCGCTCGCGAATGGCGCTGGCGGACGCGGCGATCATCGCGACGAGCGGGCCGGTGTCGGCGTCGTCGACGTACGCCGAGGGGCCGCTCCGCTTCTGCTTGCGTCCGCGGGACTCGCCGGCGCGCGTGCGCGCGGTCATCACCGTGCCCACGCCGTAGGGCGGATCGAGGTAGACGAGATCGAAGCGCACGTCGTCGGCGAGCCGGTCGCACGCGGCGCACGCGTCGGCGCGCAGGAGCAGGTTCCTCCCGACGCGGGGAGCGCGCTCGCTCGCGGCGCTCATCCGGGCCCGAGGATCGCCGCGAGCTCTTCGTCCTGCGTCATCTCGAGCACCGGCAGATCGGGCAGGAACGGCCAGCGCGGCCCGCCCGCGCAGCCCGCGACGGCGTCGTCCGGAGAGCAGGCGATGCGGAGGTGGATGTGGTCGTCGTGGACGGCGCTGTCGCTCGGCTGCTGCATCACCGTCTCCGCGTACCACACGAGCTCGGGATCCTCGCCGAGAGCGCGCGCGTGCTCCGTGAGGAGGCCCTCGATCGGGCGAGAGACGAAGAGCCATTGCACGTCGGCGTCGGGCGCGGTGAGGAGCGCTTTGACGAGCAGCCACGTGCGCGCGACGTCGAGGCGCAGGTACTTCTTCTTGCCCTCGAGCTCGGCGAGGCCGTCGGCGCCGAATCGAATGAACCCCGGCGACCGCACGGGCACGCCCTCCGGGGTCGTGACGAAGTAGAGCAGGTCCGCGTCGCGGCCCGATCGATGCGACCGGTGACGCTCGGTGGGCCCGCCGTGCTCTTGGCCGAGGTCGCCGACGACGAGCGCCGGCGATCCGGGGCGCGCCTTCGCCACCTCGGCCGCCGCGTACGCCACGGTGCTCACGAGCGCCGGGACGCCGTAGCGGACGTCGTCGTTCCGGAAGAGGACGTAGCCTGGCCCCTTCCGCGGCAGCGCGACGGCGCCCGTCACGACGCCGTGATGCGGGAGACCGACGGAGCCGTGGAGCTGCGGCGCGAGCGGGCTCGGCACGTCCACGCAGCCTCCGAGCGCGAGAGCCAGCGCCGCCGCGGTGAGGGTCCGGGTGCTTCGGTGCGGCATCGACGAACGACCCTACTTTCCAGGCGCGATCGTCGCAAGTCCGTGGCGGTGCTCGCTCGCGGGGCCCGAGACGCTAGACTCCGCTCGTGCGCACCCATCCTCTCGGCAAGGCCCTCGCCGTCCTCGTGTTGGTCTCTGCGTGCGGCGGCGCGAGCGGGTCGTCGCGCTTCGGGGCCGGGCTGCCCGGGCCTCACGGGACCGAGGAGATCCTCGCGCTCGAGCACCGCATGGCCGAGCGGCTCAACCGCGATCGCAAGGCGTCCGGCCTGCCGCCGCTCGTCTACGACGAGGCGCTCGCCGACATCGGTCGGGCGCACTCGGAGGACATGCGCGCCGCGCACTTCTTCTCCCACGACTCGCCGAGCTTCGGGTCGCTCGACGATCGCCTCGACCGCGCGGGCTACGTCGCCAAGGTCGCGCGCGAGAACCTCGCCGAGGCGCCCGACGTCGACACGGCGGAGGACGGCCTGCTCGCGAGCCCCCATCACCACGAGAACATCATGGCGAAGGACATCACGAGGATCGGGATCGGCATCGTGCGCGGCGGCGTGAAGGATCCGCAGAACCTGCTCTTCACGCAGGAGTTCTCCGCCCCGGCGCGCGACGTCGGCCCCGACGAGGTGGTGGCGCTCGTGCGCTCGGAGATCGCCGCCGCGCGCTCGCGCGCGGGGCTCGGGCCCGTCGCGGAGAGCCCGTTGCTGGGCGATCTCGCTCGCTCGCTCGTGTCCGTCGCGGCG
>CAYYKK010000200.1:0-13247 GCA_964467935.1 uncultured Polyangiaceae bacterium | reverse complement strand
GGAGCGGTCTCCTCTTGCTTCGCAGCAGGCGCCGGCGCGGTCTCCGGTGCGTGGCGCGACTTCATGTAGAAGAACACCGCCGCCGCCGCGGCGATCCCGAGCAGCGCGATCACGATGCCACCGGTCTTGCCGGAGCCCTCGTCCTTCTTCGCCGCTTGGATCGGCGTGACGCCCGTCGGGAGGGTCGCGGGCGCCTTCGACGTCGGCGCCACCGCTTGCGCCGCGGCAGGCTCGGGAAGGCTCGGCGGCGGACTCGAAGCGGGCGCGCTCGACGCCGGGGCGCTCGAGACCGGCGCTTGCGCTTCCACCACCCGCACCGACGCGGGCGCAGCGATCGGCAGCGGCGTCGCCGTCGGCGGGCTGCTCGTCCCCGCCTTCATCGTCGCGGCCGGGATCTCCGGCACCGACGCGCGCCCCGGTGCGACCGAGGGCGGCGGCGGCGTCTTGGAGACGCGCTCCGCCAGCTCCTTCAGCGACGGACGTTTCGAGGTGGGGCCCGACGAGCCGCCGGCCTTGGAGGGGGGATCACGATCGCTCGACATCTTGGAATCTCCTACGACGCTCGAAGGCTCGCCTGCCTCGGGTTCGAGAGCAGGCGCCGCGAGAAGTGAATCGATGATCTTGGGGTCGCCCGCGCCGGCCCGAACGGCCTCTTGGCTCGTCACCGCGGCCGCGTCGTCCCACTCCGCGTCGGAGCGTCGCCACGCGGCGCCCGCGCCGCCGCTTCGCTCGAGCGGCGGACCGAGACGCTGGAGCAGCGCGTCCAGCTTTTCGGTGGAGCGTTCGTCTTTCATTCGAGATCGCCTCCGAAGCCGCGCTCTTCCAAGTAGAGCTTGAGTTTGCGACGGGCCTCGTGCACGCGCCAGGCGATCGTACCAGGCGGACAGCCCAGCACCTCCGCCGCTTCGTCGTGCGGCACGCCGTCGATGCAGACGAGGATGAGCGTCGTGCGCAGCGTCTCCGAGAGCGCGTCGACGCCCGCGAGCAGCGCCTCGGCGAGTCGCTTCTTGTGGGACTGGCTCGCCGGGTCGCGCTCCTCGCCTCCGCGCACGTCCGACAAGAGCCCCTCGATCCGCGGATCGTCGTCGGGCGTGGAGGCGCGCAGCTTCGTCTTGCGGGAGCGGATGTGGTTGAGCGAGAGGTTCACGGCGATCCTGTAGAGCCAGGTGAAGGGCTCGCTCCGACCGTCGAAGCGCGCGATCGCTTGGTAGGCGCGCACGAACGTCTCTTGGGTGACGTCCTCGGCCTCGGGCGCGCTCTTGGTGAGGTGGAGCGCGAGGCGGTAGATGCGCTTCTGGTGTCGCCGCACCAAGAGACCGAACGCGTCGGCGTCGCCACCACACGCTCGCTGGACGAGATCCCGGTCGGTCGCGGCTGCCATCTCAAAAGGTCCGTCGCAGGAGGGCGGCGGATGCCCTGCGCGTCCGCGAGAGCCCTGCTCGCCTCGAGGGCGTCCGCGAGGGGCGCGCCGAGCGTCGAGCCCTGGCCCACCCGACCCCCGGGACGGAAAGCCAGGCTGCGCCGGAGAGCCAGCCCTGCGTATCCCTCTGCAAGTCCGCGACGATAGCCGAACACCTCCCTTTGGACAAAGAAGCGCGCTCGACCTTGGGCGGCGACGCGAGACTCTCTCTCGCCGCCAGCAAGGTCCGAGAGACATTGGAGAAATCGGGCTCCGTGGCGACCTCGAGGAGGCGATGCCGGCGCGGTCGGGGGCGCGCTAGCATCACCCGATGCGCCGTTGGCTCCGCACACCCTTGCTCGTCGCTGCCGCTTTCGCCGGAGGCGCCGCGACGAATCTCCTGACCGCATCGGCGACGCCGCAGGGCGAGAGCCCCTACCTGCCGTTCGACCAGATGGGCCGCGTCATGGTGATGGTCGAGAACGGCTACGTCGACGTCGCGCACCAGGACAAGCTCGTCGACGGCGCGATCAAGGGGATGGTCGCCGAGCTCGACCCGCACTCGTCGTACATGAACCCGGCGGAGTTCGCCGACTTCCAATCGGACACGCAGGGGAAGTTCGGGGGCATCGGCGTCGAGGTCGATCAGCACGAAGACAGCATCACCGTCATCGCGCCCATCGAGGGATCTCCGGCGGCGCGCGCGGGCATCCAGAGCGGCGATCGCATCGTCAGCGTCGACGGCAAGCTCATCCGCGGCATCCGCATCGACAAGCTCGTCGATCTCATGCGCGGCGATCCGGGCACCAAGGTGCGGCTCGGGATCCTCCGCGGCGACAAACCGGAGATCGTCTACTTCGACCTCGTGCGCGAGGTGGTGCACGTCGCGAGCGTCGAGGCGCGGCGGCTCGCGGGCGACGTGCTCTACGTCCGGCTGAAGCAGTTCCAAGAGAACACCCACGCGGAGCTGCTCGACGCGATCGCGAAGGTCCGCTCCGAGGCGAGCGCTCCGCTCACCGGCGTGATCCTCGACATGCGCTACAACCCTGGCGGTCTCGTCGATCAGGCCGAGGGGGTCGCCGACGAGATCATGAACGACGGCGTCATCTACTCGACGCGACGTCGTGGGGAGGTGGTCGATCAGGTCGAGGCGACGCGGGGCGGCGCCTTGGCCGACCTGCCGGTGGTCGCGCTCGTGAACGAGTACTCGGCGAGCGCGGCCGAGCTCGTCGCCGGGGCGCTCCAAGACTCGCACCGCGCGACGATCGTCGGCGCGCAGACCTTCGGGAAGGGATCGGTGCAGACGATCTTCGATCTGCCCGGCGGCGCGGGTTTGAGGCTCACCACGATGCGCTACTACACGCCGAGCGGGCGATCGATCCAGGCGCAGGGCATCTTGCCCGACGTGATCGTGAGGCCGGCCAACGCGAAGCCGGACGAGGTGGTGCGCGAGAGCGATCTCGAGGGGCATCTCGCGGCCGAGACGGGGGGCGCGACGCACCCGACCGTCACGGTCGAGGGGCCCGCGGAGACGATCGCGGCCATCCGCGTGGCCGAGATCCCGGCCGATCCGACGACGGGCAAGGACTTCACGCTCGCCGAGGGATACCGTCGGCTCAGGGAGAAGGCGAAGAGCTCGGGCGCGCGAGAGGGCGCCGGCGTCGCGGGGCGCGAGGGATCCGAGGCGAAGCGCTGACCCGAGGCGCGTCGCGACGTCGACGCGGAGCGTTCACGCGAGGTGGACGGCCGAGCGACGACGTGGCCCGGAGGCGGGGTGATCAGCGGGGGCGCGCCGCGAGCGCGCCGACGCGCAGCCCGGAGGCGAGCGCCTCGAGGATCGTGCGAGGTCGATCGGCGAGCGCGTCGCCCGCGACGAGGACCGAGGGAGCAATCGCATCGTCGATGCAATGGCAACCAATGCGCTCGAGCGACCCTGCCCGATCGCCGCGCGGCCACGCGATCTCGTCGAGGACCGGGCCCGCGAGCGAGCCTCCGACGGCGCTGAGCGGCGCCGTCTGCGCGAGGTCGATCGAGAGTCGGTAAGGAGGCCGCGCGCGCTCGGCGCCCGCGGACGGCGCGCCGTGCTCCGGCGGATCGAAGACGATGCCGCCGCCGACCAAGCCGCCGATCGCGAGCACCACGGTGGACGCCGCGAGGGAGGGGCCGTCGGAGAGCTTCACCCGCAGCACGGCGCCCTCCCGCGTCACGGAGAGGGCGCGCTCGCGAACGACCCTGACGCCTCGCTCGGCGAAGAGCCGGTCCCGCGCGACCTCGAAGCGCATCCCCGCTGGACCCGGCGGACCGGTCAACGCCTCGCCGACGGGGAAGCCGAGGCTCGCCGAGAGCGCGTCGGCGCGCGGCGCGCTCGCGCCGAGCCAGGGACCGAGGAGCGCCGCGACCTCGCCGCCCTTCCTCGCGGCGAGGCGCGTGAGCTCGCGCCCGAGCCACGCGAGCCGGGCCTCGTCGTCGTGTCGACCCGCGAGCTCCGCGTCGCCCACGCGCCGCTCGTCGTCGAAGCGCAGGACGACCGCGTCGACGGCGTCGAAGGAGAGCGCGAGCTCGGCCGGCGTCTCGGCCGCGAGCGCGCGCGCGAGGCTGTCGGCGTCCCAGCCGGGGCGGTCGGCGCGCGGGAGCAGGATGCGCCGGCCCGCGACGCGTCGCAGATCCAAGAGGGCGCGATCGTGGCCGCGGGCCGAGCGGACGCGGCCTGCGGTGGTCGCGAGCAGCGGCAGGGGCCCGCGCTCGGGGAGGTGGAAGAGCGTGAGGGCGTCGAGGAAGGCCCTCGCGTCACCGTCGAGCGGTCGCGCGTGTGGGGAGGCGTCGACGAGCCGCGCCGCGCGCTCGAGCTGATCCCACGGCTCGAGATCGACGGCGCCGCTCGAGAGCGCCGTCGCGCCCACGCCCCCGTCGATCAGCGTGACCTCGGCGTCGCGGCTCGCTGCCCACGCGGCGGCGGTCCCCGCGATGCCGGCGCCGACGATCACGACCGCGCGTGCGCTCATCGCGGCTCCGACTCGCTGATGGCGTCCGAGAGGTCGACGTCGGCGGTGCCGAGCTCGGCGCGCACGCTGGCGATGGCGAGCGCCTCTTGCCGCGCCTGCTCCGGTCCCAGCGCGGCCGAGCGCGTCCGGGCGGCGCGCACCAAGAATCGAAGCGCCTGCTCGCGCCCCACCCTCGGCGGCAGACCGCGCTCCTCCGCGACGAGCTGCCCGCAGCGCGCCGCGCATCGCATGCCGCCGCACGCGCCGAGCCCGAGGCGGGTGCGACGCGAGACGTCGTCCACGCTGCGCGCGAGCTCGTTCGTCACGGCGTATCGGACCTCGGCCTCGAGCACGGGCTCACAGACACAGACCACGCTCGCCTCGCGAGGACGGGCGCGGATCCGCTCGCGGAGGTGATCGGCGCGCGAGCCGTGCCGGTAGACGAGGCGCCGCGCCGCGACGGCGTCGATCTCGAGATCGCGCGCGAGCTCGAACGGATCGACCGTCGCGTCCCCGCCGGGGAGCGCGCTCTTGTGCGTCATGCAGGTCGCGCCCGCGCGGAACCTCCGCGCGAGCAGATCCGTCATCTCCTCGGCGAAGAGCCGGTAGCTCGCGAGCTTGCCGCCCACCATCGAGTAGAGCCCCGGGGCGCCGTGCTCCGCGTGGTCGACGACGCGGTGATCGCGCGAGAGATCGTCCTCGTGCGGGCCGTACGCGTAGAGCGTCGGGCGCACGCCCGCCCACGTGTACATCGCGCGCGCCGAGCGGATCTGCGGGAAGATGCGCGCGATGCCCTGCACGAGGTAGCGGACCTCCTCGCTCGTCGCGACGACGTCGTCGAGATCACCGTAGTAGTCGTCGTCGGTCGTGCCGATGACGGTCATGTTCTGCCACGGCTCGATGAAGATTTGGCGGCCGTCGATGCTCGGCGTGCCGATCGCGTAGTTCGTGAGGCGACGATCGAAGGCGACGTGGATGCCCTTGCCGGGGCGCACGCGCGCCTTCTGCGCGTCGATGCCCGAGAGCGACGCCGTGATCGGCGCCCACGCCCCGCTCGCGTTGACGACGGCGCTCGTGGTGAGGCGTCCCGTCCTGCCGTTGCGGCGATCGCGGTAGCGGACGGCGACGACCTCGCCGGTGTCCTCGCGGCGCTCGATCTCCTCCACGGTGGTGCCGACGAAGATCCGAGCGCCTCGCTCCCGAGCGTCGATCGCGTTCGCCACGCAGAGCCGAGCGCCGTCGATGCCCCACTCGTCGAACGAGACGCCGCCGACGAGGTCGCCCTCGAGGCCGGGCTCGAGCCGGCGGAGCTCGTCCGGGGTGAGGCGCGCGTGCGGCTTGCCGCGCTTGAGCGGCTGGAACTCGTCGTACGCCTGGAAGAACGCGTCGACCAGCGTGAGCATGATCTTGGCGCGTGGCGAGCGCTCGATCGGATAGAGGAACGGGATCCGGAAGAGCAGGTGCGGCGCGATCGCCTGGATGTGCCCCGAATCCTTGCACGAGGTCTCGGTGACGGCGGGATCGTAGGCGAGGTAGCGAGGGCCGCCGTGGATCATGCCGCTCGAGTTGCCGCTCGCACCGAAGGCGAGATCGTTGCGCTCGAACAGCGCCACCTTGAGCCCTCGCATCGTCGCGTCGCGCGCGACGCCCACGCCGTTCACGCCTCCGCCGATGACGACGACGTCCACGTCGGCGGCGCCGCGCTCGGCGGGAGGGGTCGTGCGGATGGCGGGCGGCGACATGCGGTCCCTCGGGTCTATAAGGGGTGCGATGGAAGGCGTCGAGATCTCGGCGCGCCAGGCGCGATCAATGCGCGTCCGCCCACGATGGGCCGAAGCCGACGTCGACCGAGAGCGGGACGTCGAGCGCGACCACCGTCTCCATCGCCTCTTTGATGAGGCCCGCGGCCTTCTCGGCGTGCGCCTCGGGGATCTCGAAATCGAGCTCGTCGTGGACGGTGAGCACCATGCGCGCGCCCGGGACGACGGGCGCGGCGAGGCGGATCATCGCGAGCTTGAGGATGTCGGCGGCGGTCCCTTGGATGGGCGTGTTCTGCGCGATGCGCTCGGCCTGCGCGCGCTTCATGCGATCCGAGTTGCGCAGATCCGGCAGGATGCGGATGCGGCCGAGCAGGGTGCGGACGCGCTCGGTCTTGCGCGCCTCCTCCATGGTCTTCTGCATGAACTTCGCGACGCCTCGGTACCGCTCGAAGTAGGTCTCGATGAAGCGCGACGCCTCGCCGCGCGAGATGTGGAGGCGCTTCGCGAGGGCCACCTCGCCCATGCCGTAGATGACGCCGAAGTTGATCGCCTTGCTCCGTCGCCGCATCTCGGCGGTGACGTCCTCGGGCGCGACGCGGAACACCTCGATCGCGGTGCGCGTGTGGATGTCCTGTCCCGAGCGGAACGCGTCGCACAGCACGGGATCCTGCGAGAGGTGCGCGAGCACGCGCAGCTCGATCTGCGAGTAGTCGGCGCTCAGGAACACCGAGCCCTTCGGCGCCACGAAGGCCTTGCGGATCTCCTTGCCGAGCTCCGACCGGATCGGGATGTTCTGCAGGTTCGGATCCTCGCTGGAGATGCGCCCGGTGGCGGCGACGGCTTGGCGCCAGTGACCGTGGATGCGACCGGTCTTCGGATCGATGAGCCGCGGCAGCGCGTCGACGTACGTCCCCTTCAGCTTCGCGATGGCGCGGTGATCGAGCACGACCCGGGGCAGCTCGTGATCGTCGGCGATCGCCTCGAGCGCCTCGGCGTCCGTCGAGCGCCCGGTCTTTGTCTTCTTCGTCGCCTTGAGGCCGAGCTCGTCGAAGAGGATCGCCTCGAGCTGCTTCGGCGAGCCGACGTTGAGCTCGGGGTGCCCGCTCACCTCGCGCGCCTTGGCCTCGAGGCGCGCGAGCTCTCCGGCCATCGTCTCGCCGATGGCGCCGAGCCGCGAGGTGTCGACGAGCACGCCGATGGTCTCGAGATCGGCGAGCACCGTGGAGAGCGGCATCTCGAGATCCGAGAGCACCTTCGAGACGCCGGCCTCGGCGAGGCGCGCCACGTGCTTCGTGGAGAGGCGCAGCGCCGCGTCGGCGAACGCCGCGGCGTAGGGGGTCGCGTCCTCGACGGTGACGTCGTCGAGCGTCGGCGCCGGTTTGCCCTTCTGCCTCGGCGCGATCTGGTCGAACGAGGCGAGCTTCATCCCCGCGTCGCGCTCGGCGATCGACGCGAGGTCGTTCGGCACCTCCGGGTCGAGCAGATAGCTCGCGAGCATGGCGTCGTAGACGAAGCCCCTCGCGTGGACGCCGAACCTGCGCAACGTCACGTCGACGAGCTTCGTGTCGTGCCCGACCTTCGGGAACGTGGCGTCTTCGAGCAGCGGTCGCAGCGCGGAGAGCACCTCGGCGAGCGCGAGCTCCTTCGGCGCGCCGAGGTAGCGGTGCCCGATCGGCACGTAGAGCCCTCGGCCCTCCTCGCACGCGAGCGCGACGCCGCTCACGTCGGCCCGCATCGCCTCCGGCGCGTTCGTGTGCACGTAGATCGAGAGGACCCGGGCTTTCTTCGCAGCGGCGACGAACGCGTCGAGCTCCGGCATGTCGAGGATGGCCGTGTAGGTCGCGACGACGGGCGAGGGCTTCGCCTTCTCCGGTCCGCGCGGCAGGCTCGACAGATACCGCGTGAAGCCGAGCTCGGTGAAGAGCGCCTGGAGCTTGTCGTTGTCGCCGCCATCGTAGGTGAGCGCCTGCACGTCGAGCTCCACCGGCGCGTCTTCGCGCAGCGTGACGAGGTTCTGCGAGAGGAGCGCGTCGGCCTTGTTGTCGGCGAGTGACTGCTTGAGCTTCGGTCGTTTGATCTCGTCCAGGTGCTCGTAGACGCCCTCGAGCGTGCCGAACTGGTGGATGAGATCGGCCGCGGTCTTCGGCCCGATGCCTGGGACGCCGGGGATGTTGTCCGACGTGTCGCCGACGAGCGCGAGCAGATCGCGGAGCTGGTCGGGGCCGACGCCGAACTTCGTCGTGACCTCGGCCGGGCCGTACACGCGATCGCGCATCGTGTCCCACATGACGCAGCGATCGTCGACGAGCTGCATCAGATCCTTGTCCGCCGAGGAGATGACGACGCGCATCCCCGCCGCTTTGGCCTTCTTCACGACGGTCGCGATGACGTCGTCCGCCTCGTAGCCCTCGGCGAAGAGCGTCGGGATGCGATAGGCCTCGACGATCTCGCGCGTGCGTTGCATCTGCACCGTGAGATCGGCAGGGGGCGCGGGGCGGTGCGCCTTGTAGCGCACGTCGAGCTCGGCGCGCAGGCTTCGGCCGCCCTCCATCGCGACGCCGAGGTGGGTCGGCTTGCGCTCGCGGAGGAGCTTCGTGAGCATGTTGAGCGTGCCGTACGTCGCGTGCGTGGGCTCGCCGCTGGGCGACGTGAGCGGATCGAGCGCGTGGTAGGCGCGAAAGACGTACCCCGAGATGTCGACGATGTAGAGGACGTCGGGGGCACCAGGGGGCGGGAGCTCGGCGGGCCGCTGCGACATGCCCGGGGGTCTAACACCGGGCGCCCGCCGGCGGAATCAGCGCACGATGAGCGCGCGCGTCATCGTGACCTCGATGGACTTGTCGCCGCGGCCGAGCGTCACCGACACGGTCGAGCCTTCGGCGCCGCGGAGCCGCTGGATGCAGTCGTCGACCGTGAAATTCTCCGCGCTCCTCCCGTCGATGCGGAGGATCTTGTCGCCCGCGAGCGCGCCGCTCTTGTCGGCGGGGCCGTCAGGGAACACCGAGGAGAAGGACACGTAGTCCCTCCCTTGGCCGAGCGAGGCGCCGATGCCGACCATCTCGAACGAGGCGCCGGCGCCGGCGGGCGCGAGATCGATCTGCGTCTTCAGGTCCGTCTTTCCGCGCCCGTCGAGCGACGTGATCTTGTCGCGGTAGCCCGACTTCGAGAGGCGCAGGCTGAACGGCGCTTGGGGCACGCCGTCGATCGAGAACGAGCCGTCGTCGCCGCTCACGGCCGGCGCGATCGCGTTCGCGCCCGTCGCCGTGACCGAGTCGAGGGCGACGCGCACCCCGCCGAGGGGCTGCTTCGTCGTCCGGTCGGTGATCACGCCGGAGATCGTGATGCCTCGGTCGAGGCGAATGCGGACGCCGCGCGTCGTGCGGCCCGCTTCGACCTCGATGGTGTCGCTCCTCGCGGGAGGGCGCCCCTCGGCGCTCGCCGTGAGTCGGTACGTGCCCCTGCCGAGGCCCGTGAGCTCGAAGGCGCCGCCCGGATCGTTGATCGACTTCTGCGCGCCGCCCATGCCCTCGGATTGCTTGTCCGCGGCGACGAACGTCTCCACCGCGATGATGTACGTCGTGATGGGCTGCCCGCGCTCGTCGACGACGACCCCCGCGATGCCCCCCGGCGAAGGGAGCACGAGGATGTTCTTGGCTCCGCGCGCGAGGTGCACGGTCTCGCTCGCGCCGTAGTCGCCGTGCACCGCCTGCGCGTCGCAGCCGTCGGCGCCCGCGGCGAGCTCGAAGCGGCCCTCCTCGCCGCTCGTCGCGGCGATCGAGCCGTCGGGGTCGCACCGCACGACGGCGCCGGCCACACCCTTGCCGTCGCCGTCGACGACCTGCCCTTCGAGCGGCTGAGCCTTCGCGAGCGTCAACGTGAGGCCGCCGCGATCGCCGTCCGCCGTGACGTCGAGGCGGGCGGAGACGTAGCCCGCGCGCGACGCGACGAGCACGCCGCTCGCGGCGGGGGCCGCGTCGAGCTGGAAGGCGCCGTCGTCGTCCGTGGTCGTGCGGGGGGAGCTCTCCTTCGTGCTCGCTTCGAACCGCACGGCGACTCCTCGCATCGGCGCTCCGCCCTCGTCGATCACCTTGCCGCTCAGCGAGCGACCGACGGCGCTCGGCGCGCTCGCGGTGCGTGCGCGCGGCGGCGATGCTTGCGCCGAGGAGCTCGTCGCCGCGCTTTGCGCGGGCCCGCCCGGAGGTTTGAGCCAGACCCACGCGCCGATGGGCACGAGCATCATCGCGAGCGCGAGCAGGACGACCCGGATCCACACGTTCGTCCGCGGATCGAGCGCGCTCGCCTTCACGGGCTACCCTTCGGCGGGAGGGGTGCGCGGCTCGAGCCGCAGCGCCGGATCGACGCCTTCGCCGCGGTACGAGCACGCGGCGCGGAGGCGGCACGTAGGGCAGCCCGGGGCCTCGCGGAGGCAGACGCTGATGCCGTGGAGATGCAGCTGCCGATGCGCGCGCCAGGCGACGCCGGTGACGTCGCCCTCGGGGACCTCGGCGTCGAGGGCGCGGGCGATCGCGGCGAGCTCGTTGCCCGGATAACCGAGCCTGGCCGCCACGCGCACGCCGTCGCTCGTCGGCGCGACCGCGCTCTGTGTCCGACCGCTCTGCGCGAGGTACTCCGCGCTCGGCGAGGTCGCGACGTCCTGCGGGTCCAAGAGATCGAGCAGCTTCTCGAGCTTGGAACGGGGGCGCAGCGTGACCTTCGAGCGGAAGTCCGACACGGGTAGAGCCTCAGGTTAGCGAAGGCGCCACGAGAGAAGGAGACATTCGTGGCTCGCCGCGAACCGGTTCGAAGGCGAGGCTCGGGCGCGGGGTGCGACCGGCGGTCACGCCTCGACGCGCCGTCGCGACGATCCTCGGCAGCACCGCGCGTCGAGCGTCGGGGCCGCCACCGAGATGCGCCTCACGGGGCGGTCGGGTCGACCTTCTTGGCCTTCGCTGCCGGCGCCTCGGGTGAAGGCTCGGCCTTGCCGTCGGGCTTCTTCGTGAGGTCCTCATCACGTCGGGTCTCCCCTGCCGGTCCGAGGTCGATGTTCTCCGGCTCCACCGGCCACGGCGTCTCGCTGGCGCTGCCCCCACAGGCCGACACGAGGCCTGCGACGCTGATGGCGATGACCGTTCCGACGAGCTTCACGCGGCGAACCCTACCAACAAAGCGACGGGGCAGACAGGGCGATCAGGCCTCGGACAGGTTCAGCCGGGCGATGGCCCCGCAGGCGATCGCGTTCGCCACGCACCAGAGGGTCATGCCGAGCCCGCCGGAGGCGTCGCCGAGCAGCGTGACGCTCGCGAGGTAGGCAGCCGTGCCCGTCGCGATGCCGGCGGTGAAGGTGCGGAGCGTCTTCGAGTGGAACGAGACGACCGTCAACGCGCCCGGCACGAGCGCGTTGGCGAGCGGCAGCCAGCGGTGGAGCGACGCCCCCACGAGCAGATCCAAGTCCCCGAGCGGGCGCGCGAGGAGGTCGACGGCGAGGTGCACCCGCGACAGGAAGAGCGGCGCGAAGAACAAGAGCCCGGGGCCGGCGAGCAGGCCGCCGAGCGCGAACGCGGCGTGGAGCGGCGAGGCCGCCTTCGCGTTCGACCTCCGCGCGGCGACGCCGACGAAGAGCCCGAGCCCGAGGAGCAGCGCCAGGCGCACGAGGCCGTGCTCCCACGTGACGGCGCGCACGGCGGCGGCTGCGTCGAGGACGCCGGATCCGTAGAGGCGCTCGGCGCCGTCGCTCGTGTCGACGACGCGCGCGGAGCGCTCGAGCCGCTTCTCGAGCGCGTCCGGATCGGTCACCCCCAAGCTGACCAGGAGCGCCGCGGCCCCGGCGACGTGCGGTGTCGCCATGGAAGTGCCACTGTATCCTGGATACTGTTCACACTTGTTCTTTCCGCCTTGGCAGATCGTCTGCTGCACGACGTTCACGCCGGGCGCGGCGATGTCGACCTCCGGCCCGCGCGAGGAGAACTTGGCGAGCTTGTCGTCGGCGTCGGTCGCGGAGACGCCCACGGCGCCCTCGCAGGCGCCCGGGAAGCCGACCGCGCCGCCCGAGTTGCCTGCCGCCGCGACGACGAGCGCGCCGCGCGATCGCGCATGCGTGACCGCGTCCTGGAGCACCTTCGAGTTGCGGGGGCCGCCGAGGCTCAGGTTGATGACCTGCGCGCCGTGATCGGCGGCCCAGCGGATGCCGTCCGCCACGTCCGCCGTCGTCCCCCAGCCGCTCGCGTTGAGGACCTTCACCGGCATCAGCCGCGCGTCGAAGGCGAGGCCGACGGCGCCGATGCCGTTGTTCGTCGACTGCGCGATCGTCCCCGCCACGTGCGAGCCGTGCCCTTGGTCGTCGTTCGCGTGCGTGTCGTTGCTGACGAAGTTCCACCCCGTCACGCACTCCGTGCTGGCGAGGTCGGTGCCTTTGTTGAACGGGCCGTACGTCTCGCACGCGATGCCGGTGTCGACGACGGCGACCGTGACGCCGCGCCCGGTCGCGTAGTCCCACGCGCGCTCCGCGCCGACGCGCTTCATGTGCCACTGATCCTTGTAGAGCGGATCGTTCGGCGTGAACTGCGCGGCCACCCAAGCGAGCGGCTCGACGCCCTCGACGCGCGCGTCGCGGCGCGCCTCCGCCATGAGCGCCGCTTCCTCGTCGGGCGAGACGAGCGCGACGTGGATGTGCGTCTCGTGCTCGAGGTCGGTGTCCTCGACGGTGAGGTCGGGGAAGTCGGCCCGCAGCCGATCGAACAGGGCCTCTTCGTCGCTCGCGTCGATGTCGTCGACGGCGTCGACGAGCACGACGCCCGGGATGTCCCAGGCGTCTCCGCGCGTCGGCGTGACGCCCTCGGGCACGGGCCCGCGCCCCGCGTGCGCGCGCGTGTCGTCCGCGGCGGCCGTTCCCGCCACGAGGAGCGCCGACGACACGGCCACGAGTCCGAGGAGGGTGCGACCCAGGAGGGCGCGACGTGCGGGCCAGCGTTCGATCATGGGGGAAGCCTAGCGTGCCGCGGCGAGCTGACAAATGCGCGAGCCACGCGGAGGCGAGGGTGCGCCCCGCGCGGCTCGGCCGCAGCGCGTCACGGAGTCGCCTTTCACCCCCGCGAAAAAGCGTGCTAGCTG
>CAYYKK010000199.1:0-13303 GCA_964467935.1 uncultured Polyangiaceae bacterium | reverse complement strand
GTGACGACGCGATCGAGCCCGACCTTCGAGAGCACGCCGCTCACGATGGCGCGGACGGCGCGCGCGACGAGCCATCCGACGACGAGGAGCACCGCGGCGCCACCGACGCGCGGGAGGTACGCGGTGATGGTCGCGAGCGCCGAAGAGAGCGGCCCGGCGAGCGCGGAGATCTGCAGCGCCGCGAGCACGGGGATGGAGACGACGACGAGCACGAACCAGTAGGCGACGTCGGCGAGGGTGGTGGAGAACGGCTGCCGCTCGGCGACCTTCTTGCCCTTCTTCTTCGCTTCGCGCGCGTCGAGCTCGTCGAGATCGCCGGCGAGCTTGCTGACGCGTCGCTCGAAGTCGACCCGCTCGAGGACGGCGAGCACGACCCGCCGGATGCCCTTCGCGAGGAGGAAACCGCCGACGCCGAAGACGAGCGCCTTCAAGATGTTCGGGACGGCGGAGGTGAGCTGACTGAGGAGCGCCACGAGCGGCAGGGTGACCGCGTCGATCTTGAGGTAGCCGAAGAAGGCGACGAGCACGAACGCGAGCAGAGCGTAGTAGAGCGTCTTCGCGACGAAGCGCTCGACGCGGGCCCCGTGAGCGCCGCCGGTCTCCATGCCGACGAGCGAGGCGATCTTGTCGTCGATCGTCGTGCGCTGCAGCGCTGCGAACGCCATCCGCTGGATGACGTAGGCGACGAGCCAGCCTCCGATGAGGATGCCGAGCGCGATCCCGAGCGTCGGGAGCCGATCGGAGAGGGTCTTCAGGGTGTCGTGGATCCAAGGCGTCGAAAGCAAGTCGGTCATGGCGGTCCTCGGCGGGGCGCCACGGTCGCGCCGCACACGGCGCTCCGAGCCTTCACCCCCGTCGTCGGAAGCGTAGGGTGCGGCAGGGTGTGGGGGCCAAGTTCGGGCGGGCGCCGCCGCGCTCACTTCCACGGACGTTCAGCGGAAATATCGTCACGCGGAGCCTTGAGTTCTCGAGCCCGAGAGCCGTCCTCGCGATCGGACCACCCGGATGGACGCCCCCGCCCTCTCCGAGCAACCGCGGACGACGTCGGCCCCGCCGACGACGAACCCGCCCGACGACGAGCGCGTGCACAAGCTCGCGCTCGTGACGGCGGACGGCAGGACCGCGTCGAAGCTCCGAGGGGTGCTGGAGGCGGCGGGCCACGAGGTGCTCCCGATGGGCGCGGGCGACGGGCTCTTCGCGGCGATCCAGAACGCGGGGCCCGACCTGGTCCTGCTCGACGCCGACATCGACGCGGCGTCCCCGTTCGAGCTCTGCGGGGAGCTACGCGCGACGAAGGCGGGGCGCTTTCTGCCGCTCGTGCTCGTCACCATGCAACCCGCCGGAGAATCGCTCATCGCCGCGGGCCTGATGGCCGGCGCGGACGACTTCTGCTGCCCCGCGGATCGACCGACCGAGTTCCTCGCGCGCGTCGCCGTCCAGCTGCGGCAGAAGCGGGTGCGCGATCGTCTGCGCCGCGTGCGGAGCGAGCGCGATCACTATCGCCGCGCGTCGAAGCTCGACGCGCTCACGGGGCTGCTCAACCGCGGGTCGTTCGACTCGGCGTTGGGCGACACGATGACGGGCGACAGCGGCTTCGCGATCCTGTTCATCGACGTCGATCACTTCAAGGCGATCAACGACAACTACGGCCACGAGACCGGCGACGAGGCCCTGCGCAAGGTCGCGCGCTGCATCGAGCGCTCGGCGCGCGGCCACGATCGCTGCGGTCGATACGGCGGCGAGGAGTTCGTCGTGCTCGTCGCGGGCGCGGATCTCCCCATCGCCCTGGCGGTCGCCGAGCGCCACCGCAAGAACATCGAGGCGACCGAGATCCCGGGCTTGCCCGCGCGCATCACCGCGTCGGTCGGCGTCGCGATCTTCGATCCGGCACGCCCCGATCTCTCGCGGCAGGCGCTCTATCGACGCGCCGACGCGGCGCTCTACCGGGCGAAGGAAGAAGGTCGCAACCGCGTCGTCCTCGCGCCGGCGCCAGGGGAACGACTGCGGGTCGTCGAGCCGCCGAAGCCGCGCGAGGCGCCGCCCGACGTCGCGGCGCGCACGAGCGACCGCGCCAGCGTGAGCACGCCACCGACCGCGCGGAGCCTCCGAGCGCCGGCGCCGCGCACGAGCGATCGGGCGCCTCGCGCGGAGGATCTCGAGGCGCGCCTCTTGCGCGCGATGTCGCACCGGGCGGGCTTGCCGCTGCTCCCCGAGGCGGCGGCGCAGGCGCTCGAGCTCGCGCGCGATCCGCGCTCGGACATGCCGCGCATCGCGAAGCTCGTCGACCGCGATCCGACGCTCGCCGCGCGCTTCATCGCGCTCGCGAACTCACCGCTCTACAGCTACGGGAGCCGGGTGGTGTCCACCCACGCGGCGCTCGTGCGGCTCGGCCTCGCCACGTCGCGCGACTTGCTGCTACAGGTCGTCTACGAGCGAACGAAGGGCGGCCTGAAGCACTATCAGGCGGAGGTCGAGACGAGCTTCCGGCGCAGCGTCATCGCGGCGCTCGCCGCCGTCGACATCGCCCGCTGCAAGGACGTCGGCTTCGAGGACGCTTATCTCTGCGGGCTCTTGCACGACCTCGGCGAGGGCCGCATCTACCGCGTGCTCAGCGAGCTCGAGGGCGACCACGCGCCCGAGGCGGTGAAGGCGCTCGTCGAGAAGCACCACGCGCGCGCCGGAGCCGAGGTCGCGCGGACGTGGGGGTTGCCGCAGGCGGTGGTCGAGGCCTGCGAGGCCCACCACCACAAGCCGAGCGGCGTCACCGAGCGGGTGAAGATCATCATGATCGCGGACTGCATCGCCGAGGCCGCGATGGCGCCGCCGCTCGCACCGCTCCCTCGCGCCGCTGCGGCGTCGACCCCGGGGATGCGCGCGGTCCCGGCGCGGATCTCGACGGTTCCGCCGCCGCCGCGCGGGTTCAGCGCGGAGCAACGCGCGCGCCTCGTCGAGCTCGGCTTCGAGGCGAAGCTCGCGACGGTCGTCCTCCAAGGCGTCAGCGTCGCTGGGCGGATGATCCGCTAGCGCGTGTGCGGCTCGCGCTCGTCGACCCAGCGATCGAGCTCGAGCCAACGATCGTCGAGCCACGCGCGCCTCAGCGAAGCATCGCTCGGGATCGTCGAGGCCGGCACGCGCGAGAGCGCGATCGCGACGCGCCGCCCGACCATCTTCCCGCGCCACACGTCGACGAGCTCGGCGAACGCCTCGAGCCCGGCGTGGGCGACGAGGACCACGTCCGCGCCGGTCGCGAGGAGCGCCAGCGGGCCGCCCGGCTTCGGCGGGAGCAGGTGGGCGAGCGACCTCAGCCGCGCGTGTCTCTCGGGCGCCTTCTCCGCGAGCTTCGAGAGCGCACGGCCTCGCTTGGCTTCGGAGAACCGCGTGCCCTCCGGGTAGATGATGACCGCGTCGCGCTCGCCGAGCCCCGTCGCGAGCGCCCCCACGCGCGCGATCTCCTTGTCGGAGTCCTCGCCTCCTCGCGCGACGAAGCAGTTCGGGAGGCGGTGCCCCGCGATGTCGAGGCACGGCAGAGCGAGCAGCTCGCGCTTCAGGACGAAGCGGAGCCGGAGGCCCGTCGGCTTCGCGAGAAGCACGGTCGGGATGAGCGTGTCGACGATGCTGGCGTGCCGCATGAACAGCAGCACCGGCCCGTGCGCGAGCGTGTCGAGCCCCTCGACGGTGAACGAGAGACCGAAGAGTCGCTCCGCCGCCGCGAGGAGCGCGCCGGCCCACGCCGCCTGGATGCGGTAGGTCTGATCGAGCAGCGCCTCGTGGCTCCGGGCGAAGAGCGGCGCGACCGCGAGCACGATCATGCCGACCATCTCGCTCGCGGTGTAGACGAGCCCGAAGAGCAGCAGCCGCGTGGTGGTGAAGGGCACACGTCGGAGAGCGAAGCGCGCGACGTCGACGAGGAGCGCCACCGGGAGCGCGACGGGGAAGGTCAGGACGATCGCGACGAAGAGGGCGATCATCCGAGGGACGGTGACGATCCTGCGAGAGAGGGCGCTCATCGTGCATCGTCACTACGCGTGTCCACCGAGGTCAGCTCCGCGCACCTCGCGAAGAGCGCGCGACGCTCGGGCTCGGTGACGCGCGTCCAGGGGAGCCAGTCGGTCGCGCGCGCGGCGCGATCGAAGAAGAGCCTGCCCGTGACGGCGGCGACCTCGGGCGACGCCGCGAGCCAAGCGATCGTGTCGGCGCCGGCCTCGGGCGAGCGGAGCCAGGGACCCATCACGCGGTGAAAGCCGGGGAGCGATCGCGCGACCCCCTCGGTCGCCGCCCAGCCGGGGTGCATCGCGTTCGACGTCGCGCCGATCGCAGCGAGCCGCACGGCCCACGTCTCGGAGAGGATCACTTGCGCGCGCTTCGTCTGGGCGTAGGCGGAGACGCCGTCGTAGCGCGCGACGCGTCCTTCGAGCACGTCGAGATCGAGCTTGGCGAGGTACATGCCGCCCGAGCTCACGTGCACGACGCGGGCGTGACCGGCCGCCGCGAGGAGCGGCTCGAGCTTCGCCGTCAGCAAGAACCCGGAGAGCACGTTGGTCGCGAACGCGGCGTCGAGCCCCTCGCTCGTCGTCACGCGCTCGAGGGGCAGGACGCCGGCGTTGTGCACGAGGACGTCGATCTTCCGCAGGCGCTCGCTCAGCCGGCCGGCGAGCGCGCGGACCTCGGCGAGCGAGGAGAGATCGGCGCGCTCGATCGAGAGCCGCCCCGCGTCGACGCCGCGCGCGACGAGCGCCGCCTTGGTCGAGGCGAGCCTCACCTCGTCGCGCGCGACGAGCGTCACCGAGGCGCCACGCGTGGCGAGCAGCTCGACGGTCGCGCGCCCGAGACCCCGGCTCGCCCCGGTGACGACGACGTCTCGACCCGCGAGATCGACGTCGAGCGTGGGATCCGCGAAGAGGTGGCGTCGAATCGACAGCCCCGGTGCCCCGAACGAAGCGACGACCGACGCGGACGCCAAGAGATCGAGAGCCTTCCACCCTGCGCGCATCCGACGATGATGGGGTCACCGCGCGTCGAAGGCCAGATCAGGGGCAGAGCGGGGTGTAGCCCGACGACGCGTAGGCTTGGGTCTTCGAGACGAGGTTGCCGCCGTCGGTCTCCGGCGTCGTCATCCCGCCCATGCCCGCGCCGAACGCGGCGCCGAGCCCGTGCGCCGCCGCGACCTCGCCCCAGTGCGCGAAGAAGTAGTCGACGCGGTTGTCCCGCCAATGGTCGGTGCCTCCCGCGAGGCTCATGTTGCCCACGGGCACCTGCCACCAGAGGTGGGGCAGCGACGCGGCCTCGGAGAGGGCCTTGGACCACGCGAACGCCTGATGAAAGTTCGGCAGCGTCGCGTTCGTGTCGTCCCACCACACGTTCTGCCCGATCGACTCGTAGTACTGGGCGTCGCGATCGGAGAGATCGACGACGACGAGATCGGCAGACGGTCCGGCCTCCTTCAAGAACGCAGCGAGCTTCGCCGCCTCGCCCGCGACGTCGAAGCTCGGGTCCGTGTTCTGGAGCACGGCGATCTTCGTCGCCCACGCCGAGCCGTGGAGGCCGATCTTCACGTTCGGCGCGTACTTGCGCGCCATCGCGATCATGCAGCGCCCGAGGCCCGCGATGCTGGCCTCCTCGCTCGCGCAGTCGGTCGCGTTCGCGGTCGGCACCGCCGCGGGGAGCTGGTGCGGATCGTCGTTCTTCTGCTCCGCGTAGCCCCAGAAGTCCGGCTCGACGTGCACGATCGCCGCGTCGTTGCCGATGTTCTGCAAGAGGAACCGGAAGTCGGCGAGGTAGCGCGCGAGGAACGAGGCGTCGTTCATCACGTCGACCTCGGGCGCGCCCTCGGCGACGCCGCTCGCCTGGAGGGCCATGTAGTAGGTGAACATCGGCACCGAGCCCTCGGACTTCGCCGTCGCGACGAAGTTGCGCACGTACGCGCCCGGCGGATCTTGATCGTATTGCCAGCAGCCCCACCATCCGCATCCACCCGCGGCGTTCGCGCACGAGGTTCCCTTGGTGGTGCAGTTGCTCGCGCACGAGGCGCAGGGGCCGCTGCCGTCCGCGACGTTGCCGGAGATGTATTGGTAGCGCACGTCGAACTTCGCGCTGCTCGCGACGGCGTCGGTCGTCGTCACGCCGGTGAGCACGTGATCGTGGCCGAGCTCGTTCAGGATCTTCGACCCGAGGCACGCGCCCGCGCCTCCGCTCCCGGCGCCCGTCGACGTCGTTCCGGCCGTGCCCGCCGTGCCCGCCGTGCCCGATCCGGCCCCGGGTCCCGCGCCCGGTCCCGACGAGCCCGAGGCTCCCGTTCCTCCGCTGCCGCTCGTCGCGCCGCCGTTCCCGCACGCGGCGACGATCGACGAGAGGAGCGCCGCGAGACCCAGCGTGGCGAGAGGGTGATTCATGTCGACGAGGCTATCCGAACCGGCGCGCTCGCGGGAGCGTCGGCGCGAGGCGCCCGGGGGTCACGCATCGGCACGGAGCTTCGCACGAAGCATCAGCGCGCCGATGACGTCCTCCTCGATCTCGTCGCGCGCCTTGAAGCCGAGCGACAGGTAGCGAAGGAGCTCGCCGAACGTGGGGCCTGCCGCCACGCGGCTTCCATGCTCGTCGACGACGACGAGCGCGTCGTGATCGCTCGCGAGCGCGATCGTCCGCGGTCCAGCGCTCGAGCCGCCGAGCGCGCTCGAGCGGAGGCTCGCGATCGGGAACAGCCCCGCGCGAGCGGCCGTCGCCCACGCCGCGTCGATCGATGCCCGCGCGAGGTCCTCGGCGCGGTGGAAGCGCAGCGTCCCGACGATCGCGCCGATGGAGAGCTCGCGGTAGAGATCGTGCGGATCGGACGGATCGGCGAAGTCGTAGGACCGGACGAACGCGGCGTAGGTCGGCGGCGTCTCGACGTGCGCGACGTCGGCGGGAAGGTCGAACGACGCGCGTCCACGCTCGCGTCCGAGGACGCCGACGAGCGCCACCGTCTCGCGCTCGATCGACGCGGGACCGGGCTCGACGAGGCGCACCGGGACGCGCCGGCCGTCGTCGTAGAGCGCCGCGACGAGCGCCGGGAGGATCGCGACGCCGAGCTTCGCGCCGACGAACGTCGAGCCCCGGTGAGGCCTCACGATCGACTCGAGGTCGGCCTCGTCCGCGATCTCGAGGGGCACCTCGATCGCCTCGTCGGGCGTGTGGTGGCCCGCCTCGAGCCCGTCCTCGCCCTCGCGCACGAACCGCCGCTCGAAGCCGTGGGCCCCGATCTCGACGCCGTCGTCGAGCCACGCGTCCTCCGCGTAGACCAGCGTGTAGATCACGACCGCGCCGCCGCGCGCCGCGTCGCGGACGGAGAGCCCAGGCGTCAGCTCGTCTTCGAACAGCTCGGCGACGTGATCGATCTCCTCGTAGGCCGACGCCGGTCCGGCCTTCGCGCCGCTCCGGTAGAACGCCACCGAGAAGCCCGGGAGCGCGCGGAGCTCGGTGACGACCAGCGTCGGCGCGGGCACGTCCCATCCCGCGAGGGCGACGGCGAAGCCGTGAGAGAGCGCGCGATCGCTCACGTCGCTCGAGCGATAGATCAAGGCCGCGAAGGAGGTCGCCATCGCCCGGCAGGCTACCATCCTCGGGGGGGCCGCTTTCGGCCGCTCGGTCGAACGAAAACGGAGGGGCGGATCCGCACCCGACTGCTACCCTCTCGGCTCGCTCCCCAGAGCGCTGACCACGGAAGAGACCATGAAACGCTCCTCGCTCGCTTCGCTCCTCACGATCGCTTGCCTCTCGTCCCTCGGCGCCACCGGCTGTCACCGCGCGAGCTACGTCCGCGGCGACGAGGTCGAAGGCTTCGACGACCAGACGATGGGCACGACGCTCGACAAGCGCGACATCGATCAGCTCCTGCACGAGAACCTCAAGGCGTTCACCGAGTCGGGCGTCGCGAAGAAGTGGGTGACCGACGGCACGCGCCCGACGCTCGCCGTCTACCCGCTGGCGAACGAGACGAGCGAGCACATCGGCAGCCAGCTCGACGCGCTCCTCTCCGACGTCGAGACGTGGATGGTCAACGCCGGGTTCGTCCGCATGGTCTCCGTCGAGCGCCAGAAGCAGATGATCGCCGAGATCGAGCAGCAGCACGGCGGCGGCTTCGACATGGCGCACGTCGCCCAATACAACAAGCAGCTCGGCGCGCAGTTCTACATGACCGGCAAGGTCTTCTCGTCGGACCAGAAGGCGGCTGGCGAGCGACGCGTCCAATACTTCATGTTCATGCAGGTGATCGACGTCGCCACGAGCGAGATCGTCTGGCAGAACAAGTCCGAGGTCACGAAGGGCATCGCGAAGCTCTGAGGCATGAGGGCGGACGCCATGAACGCGGACGCGATCAGCGCACGGCCCGCGGCACGGACCGGCTCGCGACTCCGCGCCGCCGTCGCGGCCGCGGTCCTCGCGATCGCGTCTCCGTCTGCCGAGGGGTGCGCGGGGCACGAGAGCCGCGTGCGGACCTCGCTCGAGGCGCTCGATCGCGGCGCCCCCACCGAAGCGATCGCGAGCCTGGACGAGGAGATGGGCGTCGCCTCGTCGACCGAGCTGCCGAAGAACCTCGAGGGCGACAACGCCCTGCTCCTGCTCGATCGGGCGAGCATCCAGATGTGGCTCGGCCGCTACGCCGAGAGCTCGCGCGACTTCGGCGCCGCCGACAAGGCGATCGAGATCCTCGACATGCGCGCGAACGCGGCCGACGACCTCGGCCGCTACCTCTTCTCGGACAGCGTGGGGCGCTATCGCGCGCCGCCGTACGAGAAGCTGATGATCAACACGATGAACCTCGCGAGCTACCTCGCGCAAGGCAAGCTCGAGGACGCGAAGGTCGAGGCGCGACGGCTCGCGGTCCTCCAGAAGTACCTCGAGGATCAGAAGGAAGAGACGACGCTGCTCGGGCTCGGCAGCTACCTCGCCGGCTTCGCGTTCGAGAAGGCGGGGAGCAAGGACGAGGCGCTCGTCTTCTACGAGGACGCCCTCAAGTACACGAGCTACGCGTCGCTCCGCGATCCGCTCGCGAGCCTCACCGGCGGACAGACGAGCCAGACGCGCATCGGCGAGCTCATCCGCGGCGCCGCGCCGCTCCCGCCGGTCTCGGCGACCGGAGAGTGCGACGTCGTCGTGCTCGTCAACGTGGGTCGCGTCCCCGAGAAGGAGCCGCGTCGCATCCCCATCGGCCTCGCGCTCACGCTCGTCGCCGGGTACATCAGCCCGGACGACAACGCGCGCGCCAACGAGCTCGCGGCGAAGGGCCTCGTCACGTGGATCAACTTCCCGACGCTCGGCCGATCGCGCGGGGCGTACTCGGAGCCCTCGCTCTCGGTCGACGGCGAGGCGCGCGGTGTCGAGCTCGCGGTGGACGTCGCCGAGGAGGCTCGCGCGGCGTACGAGAAGGCCGAGCCCGCGATCGTGCTCAGCGCGATCACGCGCCTGCTCGCGCGCGCCGTCGCCGGCGAGGTCACCGAGCTCGCCGCGAGCGGCGGCAAGCGCGACGGCGGCGCGGGGATCTTCGGCGTGCTCGCAGGGCTCGCGACGACCGCCACGCTCACGGTGCTCGACACGCCGGACACGCGCTCGTGGACGACGCTCCCGTCCCACGTCGCGATCGCGAGGATGCGCCTCTCGGCGGGTCACCACGTGATCCGCATCTCGGTGCGCGGCATCCTGCGCGACATCCCACTCGACGCGAAGGCCGGCGGCTACGCGGTCGTGACCATGAGCGCGCTGCGCTGAGCCCATGTCGACCGCGATCGAGCTCGCCATCTCCGGCTCCCTCGGCGTCGCGTCCGGCGCGCTCTCCGGCTTTCTCGGGATGGGCGGCGGCTCGATCCTCCCTCCGCTGCTCGGCCTCCTGCTCGGCGTCGATCAACACCTCGCCCAGGGCATTTCGCTCGCGGCGCTGCTGCCCCCGGTGGGGCTGCCGGCGGTGCTCGCGTATCGACGCGCGGGCGTCGCGATCGATCGCGTGCTCGTCACCCTGCTCATCCTCGGGTTCGTCTTCGGCGTGGCCGGCGGAGCGTGGATCGCGCACCGCGTGCCGGCGCGCGATCTGAGCTACCTCTTCGCCGGCTTCCTCGTCGTCACCGCGTGGCGCGCGCTCGCGAGCACGACCGCGCGCGGCGAGGTCGCGGAGCCGCAGCGAGAGCCGAACCGGCGCGCGGGTCTCCCGATCGGGATCGTCGCGGGCGTCATGTCGGGCTTGCTCGGAGGCGGCGGAGGCATCGTCACGGTCCCGCTCCTGCGGAAGCTGGCGAAGCTGGGGCGCCTCGAGGCGCAGGCGACGACGCTCGCGGTGCTGCTGCCGCCCATCGGCCTGCCCGCCGTCCTCGTCTACGCGCGCGAGCAAGGCGGGCTGCCGTGGCCGCTGCTCGGTGCGGTCGGCGTCGGCTTCGCCCTCGGCGCCGGCGTGGGCGCGAAGCTCGCGGGGCGCGTCTCGACGACCTGGGCGATGCGCGTCTATGCGGCGTTCCTCGCCGTCGTGGCGTTCCTGCTCGTCTTGCGCTGAGCCCAGCAGGAGCGAGCCCACGGTTCGGTGGTAGGCTGCGCCGCGGAACCTTCCTTTTCGAGGACTCATGCGAACCAAGATCTTCGGCCTCGCCGCGCTCGCCCTCCTCCTCGCCCCGACGACCGCGCTCGCCGCACCCGCGTGGAAGCTGCTCGGCCCGGCGCCGCTCGACGTGAGCAAGGGACCGCTCGAGACGCCGAACATGGGACCGACGGCGGGCCGCGCCTCGTCGCTCGCCATCGACCCGACCGACTCCAGCGTGCTCTACGCGGGCTTCGCCCAAGGAGGCGTGTGGAAGTCGACCGACGGGGGCGCGTCGTGGACCCCGCGCTTCGACGATCAACCGACGCTCGCCGTCGGATCGATCGCGATCGATCCCGCGAGCCACGACGTGTGGGTCGGCACGGGCGAAGCGGCGCCGTACGCCGGACGCGCCGGCGAGGGGCTCTACGTCTCGAGCGATGGCGGCGCCACGTGGGCGAAGCGCGGCGGCGACACCTTCGACGGCAAGGCGATCGCGAAGATCCTCTTCGACGGTCCGGACGTGTACGTGGCCGTCACGTTCTCCGGCGAAGGTCGCGGCGAGCCCTGCACCAACACGTACTCCGACGCGGCGGGCCAAGGGCTCTATCGCTCGAGCGACGGCGGCGCGACGTTCACGCTCCTCAAGTCGGGCTCCATGATCGACGTCGAGGTCGACGCGAGCATCACCCCTCACCCGATCTTCGCGTCCGACTTCGCCGCGGGGGCGTTCCGCTCGACGGATGGTGGCGCGACGTGGCAACCGATCTCGGGCCTCCCCACGGGACCGAACGCGAAGCGCATCGAGCTCACGCTCTCGCCCGCGAACCCCGCGTACGTCTACGCGGGCCTCCAGCTCGGCAGCGCGTCGAAGATCTACGTGTCGAGCGATCACGGCGTGACGTTCGCCGAGATGCCCGGCGCGCCCGACTACTGCGAAGCGCAGTGCTACTACGACAACGCCGTCCTCGCCGATCCGACCGATCCCGCGAAGGTCTACCTCGGCGGTTCGCTCTGCGGCATCTGGGGCTCGACCGACGCGACCAGCGCGACGCCCGCGTGGACCAACGTCTCGGCGCTGAACCAGGACTGCGGGATGAACGACGCGAACTGGTACCTCGGGTACGTCCACCCCGACGTGCACTCGCTCACGATCGATCCCTCGAACCCGAGCTTCGTCTACACGCTGAGCGACGGCGGGATCGGGCGGAGCAAGGACGGCGGCGCGACGTGGGAGCGCCTCAACGCGGGCATCGGCACGATCCAGCTCTACGGCATCTGCGTCGATCCGAACGATCCGAGCGTCGTCTACGCGGGATCGCAGGACAACGGGATCATGAAGAGCGCGGCGGGCTCGCTCACGTGGCGAGGCATCAGCGAGGGTGACGGCGGCCCGTGCGCCGTCGACGCCGGCGACTCCAAGATCGTCCTCAGCTCGATCGCGGGCGCCGCGATCTTCCGCTCCGCGAACGCGTTCGCGTCGCCCCCGACGGCGCCGGTGTTCGACGCCGATCCTTCCACGTGCACGTCGGAGCCCGGCTGCGGCGACCGCTCGGCGTTCATCGCGCCGCTCGTGGGCGATCCGGTGAGCCCGCACACGTTCTACGTCGGCACCTACCGGCTTTGGAAGTCGGACCAAGGCGGGACGACGGCCTCGTGGAAGGCGATCAGCCCCGATCTCACCGCGGGCCCGGGCGGCCTCGCGTGCACGTTCGGCGTCCAGAGCGACGACGTCCTCTCCGCGATCGCGCCGGCGCGCAGCGACGCGAGCACGATCTACACCGGCAGCCAAGGCGGCGTCCTCGAACGAACGACGGACGGCGGCGCGACGTGGACGAAGGTCTCGAAGGCCCCGCTGCCGGCGCGCTACGTGTCGGGGATCGCCGTCGATCCCTACGACGCGAAGCGCGTCTACGCCGCGTTCTCGGGCTTCTCGAAGGACACTCCCGCGACGCCGGGTCACGTGTTCGCCTCGATCGACGGCGGCGAGACGTGGAGCGCGGCCGACACGCCGGGCGACGAGCCCATCGACTCGCTCCTCGCGCACCCGGCGGGGCCCGGCCTGCTCTACGCCGGCACGGAGTCGGGCGTCCTCTACACCGAGGACGCCGGCAAGACCTGGCAACCGCTCGACGCGATGCTCGGCGGAGGCCTGCCTCACACGGCGGTCTACGCGCTCGCCTTCCACGACAAGTCGTCGACGCTCTACGCCGGCACCCACGGCAGGAGCATCTGGTCGGTCACGTTCCCCGACGCGGACGTGGACGCCACGCCGGCCTCGCTCACGTTCAAGGCGAAGCTCGGCGATCCCGATCCGGCGCCTCAGACCATCCTCGCGCACGCGACGGAGCCGCTCGGCTCGACCGTGCCTTTCGTCGCGAACGCGAACGAGGCGTGGATCACCGGGTTTCCGTTCGCGAGCAGCGCGGCGGGGACCGAAGGCACGCAGGTCGTCGTGACGGTCAGCATCGCGGGCCTCGACGCGGGCAGCTACGACGGCAAGGTGGTGCTGACCGGTCGAACGCACGACGCCGTCGTGCCGGTGCACCTCGAGATCACGAACGGGACACCCACCCCCGCTCCGCCCGTCGGCTACGCCGAGATCGCGGGGGGCTCGTGCGTCTGCAGCGCCTCCACGCGGCGCGACGCGCCGAGCGGCGTCGTCGCGCTCGGCGTCGCGGTCGTCGCGCTCGCGCGCCGACGGCTCACTCGAAGCGCAGCACGCCGTCGTCCAGCTTGCCGCCCCTGAGCGCGAGCGCGTCGAGCACG
>CAYYKK010000198.1:0-13360 GCA_964467935.1 uncultured Polyangiaceae bacterium | reverse complement strand
AGCGCGTCCATCCCCTCGAACGCGTGGAGCTCGGTGTCCACGATGCGCCCGAAGAAGCGCACCTCGAGCTTCTTCGCGAGCTCGGGCTCGCGCGCGTGGAGGCGCCGCACCGCGCCGAGCAGGCCGCGCGGGCTGGTGAGTCGGAAGAGCGTTCCGGCGTAGGACAAGACGAGCTTGTCGGTCGGCGGCTTCGGCAGCTCCGCGGGGATGTCGTCCGAGTCGTAGCCGTTCGGGATGGCGAAGACGTTCTCGGGGCGGAGGAACGGGAAGGTCTCGAGCAGGTTCTTGCGGAAGGCCTCGGTCGCGGTGACGACGGCGTCGGCGAGGTGGAGCAGCCCGCGCTCGATCGCGCTGGTCGCCGAGCGCGCGAAGGTCGGCACCATCTCGAAGTTCGCGGACGCGTCCTCGCTCGAGACGCGGTAGGCGGTCCACTCGTCGCGGTAGTCGAGCACGACGCGCGTCCCTGGGGAGAGCTTCGCGAGCGGCGCGAGGAGAAAGCTCGAGAACGGAGGCCCGCTGATGAGCACCGCGTCGGGCCGATCCTGGGCGAGGATCCGCGCGAGCCGCGCGTTGGCGCCGGGCAGCCACAGCACTTGGGCGTCGGGGATGAGCGCCTCCTTCGCGATCTTGCCGGCGAGCTTCTTCGCGCGCACCGCGAGCGATGGGTGCTCTTCGACGCGCGCGTGCCACGCGGCGGCCTTCATCTTGTAGCTCGGCTCGAGCGTGCGGGCGCGCTCGACGCGGGTCCCCTTCGGGATCGCGTCGAGGAGCGACGCGTCGGTGAGCGGCACGCTCGGGTTCTTCGTGGTGAGCACGATCGGCTCGACGCCGTGGTGCGGCAGGTACTTCACGAGCTTCGCTGCGCGCTGCACGCCGGCTCCGCCGACCGGGGGGAATGCGTACGAGACCAGGACGACCTTCATCGGTGGCGCGACTCTATCAGGCGATGGGCGACCGTGGCGACGACGGCGCTACCGCCCCCGTGATTGCCGACTAGAATGCGCGGCATGTGGAGAGAGGGATTCGTCGCCGCGCTGGTCTTCGTCGTCGGGTGCGACGTGAAGAAGGGACCCGCCGCGCCGGTCTCGGCCGGGCCGCAGGCCCCGAGCGCGACCGCCGCCGTCGCGAGCGCGACCTCGCCCGCGCCGAGCGCGACACCCCCGACGCCGAGCGCACCCCTGACCGACGCGCCGCCGATGGTCGCGCGCTCCTGCGTCCACGACGGCAAGTCGGGGCGTGATTTCGAGGTCGGTCCCGGGCTCAAGCTGACGAGCTTGAGCGACGTACCGTGGGAGTCGCTCGGCCCCGGCGACACGGTGCGCGTGCACTACCGGAAGGAGCCGTACCGCGACAAGATCCTCCTCTCCGAGAGCGGCACCGAGGCCGCGCCGATCAAGCTCTGCGGCATCCCCGGCCCAGGCGGCGAGCGCCCCATCCTCGACGGCCACGACGCGACGACGCGGCGATCGCTCGCGTACTCGTACGTGCCGCAGCAGGATCGCGGGCTCCTCATCGTGAGCCTCAAGTCGACCGATCGCTATGGCTACAAGCCGAAGCACCTCGTCATCGAGGGGCTCGAGGTGCGCAACGCGCACGAGGAGCACTCGTTCACGGGCGCGGCGGGTGAGCCACGCAAGTTCCTCGGTCTCGCGGCCGGCATCTTCATCGAGCGCGGCGAGGACATCGTCGTCCGCGACTGCGTCATCCACGGCAACGGCAACGGCTTCTTCGTCGCCTCGGGCGACGACGAGGCGCGCCTCTCGCGGCGCATCACGTTCGAGGGCAACTACGTCTACGCGAACGGCACTGCGGGCAACAAGAGCTTCGACCGACGGCACAACATCTACACCGAAGCCGCCGGCATGACCTTCCAGTTCAACCACATCGGGCCGCTCATCGACGGCGCGGGAGGCAGCGCGCTCAAGGATCGCTCCGCCGGGACGATCGTTCGGTACAACTGGATCGACGGCGGCGCGCGGCAGCTCGACCTCGTCGAGGCCGAGGACGGCTGGCCGATGATGAAGGATCTGCCCGAGTACCCGAACGCGTACGTCTACGGCAACGTGCTCATCTCGCGCGAGATGACGTCGAACGTCGTGCACTTCGGCGGCGACAACGGGCTCGAGGACAAGTACCGGCTCGGCACGCTCTACTTCTACGGCAACACGGTCGTGTCGATCGCGGACCAGCCGAAGCGCTGGCGCACCGCGCTCTTCCAGGCGGCGACGAACCAGCAGACCATCGACGTGCGGGACAACGTGTTCTTCTCCACGAGCGTCACGCCAGGTACGAACCCGACGAGCCTCGTGCTGATGAACCAGTCGGG
Organism: uncultured Polyangiaceae bacterium; assembly: GCA_964467935.1. Taxonomy (GTDB): domain Bacteria; phylum Myxococcota_A; class Polyangia; order Polyangiales; family Polyangiaceae; genus CAYYKK01. The sequence continues at coordinate 11,034 of CAYYKK010000198.1, read as the reverse complement.
CAAGGCGATCGTCGCCAAGAACGTCGCAGGGCCCGCCTTGGGACCGTTCTCCGAGGGCATCGAGGTGAAGGGCAAGATCGAAGGGCTCGAGAAGATCCAGATCGTGTCGACCTCGCCGTTCGTGGACCTGGCGAAGCTCGACCTGAGGCCGAAGGAGGGGGGGCCGCTCGTCGGTGCCTTCGTCGAGACGTCCCCGAAGGCGCCGCCGATCTCGCTGGAATACGTCCTGCACCAGTCCTCGCGGTCGCGCGCGCCGAAGGACATCGGCGCCTTCGAGCATTGAGCTCGTACGAGCGTCCAGCGGGCGCCCGCGAGCCTCCGCGTGCCGACGCTCGCGTCGTGGTACGTTGCGGCCAGTGAGCGGAGGCGAGCCGAGCGAGCCGGCCGAGAGAGCGCCGGCGGAGAGCGCCGAGCGCGCGCGACGATCGCTCGAGGCGACGCCCACGGGCGAGCTCTGCGTGCGCGCGCTCGGACCCGACGCGCCACGCGTCCGCCTCTCGCTCGTCATTCCGACGTTCGACGAGGCCGAGCACGTGGCGCCGCTCGTGCGCGCGCTCGCCGAGCTCTTCGCGGAGCCGCTCGAGGGCTCGTACGAGATCATCGTCGTCGACGACGACAGCCCCGACGGGACGTGGCGGGTGGCGTTGGAGCTCACCGCCGAGATCCCTCAGCTCCGCGTCGTGCGTCGTCGGACCGAGCGCGGCCTCTCGACGGCGGTGATACGCGGGTGGCAAATCGCGCGCGGCGACGTGCTCGGCGTCATCGACGGCGACCTCCAGCACCCTCCCGAGATCGCCCTCGCGCTCCTCCGGGAGATGGAGCGCGGCGCCGATCTGGCCGTGGCGAGCCGGCACGTCGAGGGCGGCGGCGTCAGCGATTGGTCGCTGCGTCGTCGCGCGCTCTCCCGCGGCGCTCAGGCGATCGGCCTCGCGCTCCTGCCGTCGGTCGTGCGCCGCGTGTCGGATCCGATGAGCGGGTACTTCATGGTTCGGCGCGAGGCCGTGGCGGACCGGACGCTCGCGCCGCTCGGCTACAAGATCCTCGTCGAGGTGCTCGCGCGCGGCGATCTGTCGGTCACGCGCGAGGTCCCTTACGTGTTCCGGGAGCGCGCGGCCGGCGAGAGCAAGGTCACGTGGAAGGTCTACGCGGAGTACCTCGCGCACCTCACGCGGCTCAGGTGGTCGCTCGCGCGTCGAGCCCGCTGACGCTCGCGCGGTTCAGGGTGACTTCGCGGGCGTGCGCGCGAGCTTCTCGAGCTTGTCGAGGCGCGAGAGGATCTCTGCGTTCATGTCGTCGACCTTCACGTGCATGTGCGCGATCTGCATCTCCGCCTTGAGGTTCACGTCGTACTCGATGTCGTTGCGCACGCGCTCGCGCGCGACCTGCCGGTTCTGGCTGAGCAGCACGAACACGCTGAGGATGATGGCCTCGAGCGAAACGACCATCGTGAGGAGGCCGAACGGGAAGGGGTCGAAGCCACCGAACCACATGCGGCCGAGCGGGCCGGTGTTGAGGACGATCCAGACGAAGAAGATGCCGCAGTGGATGAAGAGGAACGGGAGGCTCCCGGAGAAATCGCTGATCCAATCGGCGACCTTCATCACCGTCGTGCGGTTGTCCTCCGTCTCTTCGTTGATGTTGCGCGACGCGGTGTGGCGGAGCAGCTTCGCGGACTCGCGCAGGCGTCGACCCGTGGCGGCGAGGAAGTCGAGGGCCGCAGCGGGCTGCGTCCGCACGAACTCGCCGAGGTCGCCTCGGTCGATCACGAGCGTGTCGGCGTCCTCGATGGCGACGGCCGACGCGGTGCGCGGCCCGCCGTCGAGCAGCGAGATCTCGCCGAAGAAGTCTCCGGCGCGCGCGATCTCGAGGACGATCTTCTCGCCGGTGTCGTTCTTGAACGAGAGCTCCACGGCTCCGGAGCGGACGATGTACATCGTGTCGCCGGGGTCTCCGTGGCTGAAGATCGTCTTGCCGACGGCGAAGAGCTTCTCGTCGATGCGCTCGGCGAGCAGGCCGCGCTCCTCGTCGTCGAGCAGCGAGAAGAGCGGGACTTCGGCGAGGATCTCGGATTTCGTGGACACGTTGGCTCTCCCCCTCTGCGCGACGCTCCGTCGCCGCGTCGTGACACGTCTATCAAAACGGTCGGCCGCCGTCGCTCGCCGCGTGGCGTCTCAGCTCGAACGTCGGCGTCGCGCGAGGGCGCCGCCGAAGGACAGCGCGCAGACGAGCGCGATGCCGCCGAGATCGGCGTCGTCCGCCGGCGCGCCCAGCGCGCAGTAGCAGCCGTTCCCGGGGCCCTGCTGCGCGGCGCTCCCGCTGCCGCCGGTGCCCGCGCCGCCGGTGCCCGAGCCCGCTCCGCCGGAGCCAGCGCCCGCGCCGCCCGCGCCCTCGACGTAGGTGAACGAGGCGGGGAGGGTGAACGACGTGCCGTCGCCGCGCGTCGCGACCACGTCGACGACGCCGGCCGCGTGGGCGGGCGCGGTCGCGATGAGCGTCTGCGTGTCCTGCGTCACGATGCTCGGCGAGTCGACGCCGTCGAACTTCACCGTCGTCGCGAAGTCGAACCCGTCCCCCTTGAGCGTCACGCTCGTGCTCCCGTCGGTGGATCCCGTGGTCGGCATGAGGCTCGCGATGGTGATGGGCGCGATGTACTGGTAGGCCATCGCGAGCGTCCCTTGGAGGTTGCCCGGGTTCGTCACCGTCACGTCGATGTTGCCCGCGGCGTGCGGCGGCGTCGTCGCCGTGATCGTGTTGACGTCGACGAAGGTCACGTTCGTCGGCGCGACGCCGCCGAAGTCGATCGTCGTGGTCGGCAAGAAGCTCGAGCCCGAGATCGTCACCATCTGCCCGCCCGTCGTCGGGCCCGATCCAGGCAGGACCTGGCTCACGCTCGGGGCCGCGGTGAACGAGTAGGCTTGGAGGAGGCGCGCCTTGTGGCCATCGGGGTTCGTGACGACGACGTCGACCGTGTCGGTGAAGCCGTAGTTCGGCGTCGTCGCCTGGATCGACGAGGGGCTCTGGACTTGGACGTTCGTCCCCGCCGCGTTGCCGAACGTCACGGTCGCGCCGGCGTGCAGCTCGTCACCGTTCAACGTCACGACGGTGCCGCCGGTGTAGAGACCGAAGTCGGGCGTCAGCGACGTGAGCGAGGGGAGCCCGCAGAAGTCGACCTCGACGGGCGTCGTCGTCGCCGGCTGGCCGTCGAGGAATCCGCCTCCGCCCCAGCAGAAGACGTGGCCGTCGTTCTTCACGACGCACGCCGCGCCCTCGGCCTCCCGGATGCTCTTCGCGCCGCCGCTCGTGCCGAGCGGTCCGGACACGGGCGCCGGTGACAAGACGCACCCGCCCATGTTGCAGAAGCTCGAGTCGCTGACGCCGTTGCCGAGGCGGCCGCTGTCCTGCGAGCCCCAGCAGCGGACGACCCCGCCCGTCACGATCGCGCACGTCGCGTGGACCGCGGTCTCCACGTCGATGAGCGTGTTGCCGAGCGACGCGAGCGGCGTCGGCGCGTTGCGCCCCGACGTGTCGCCGAGCCCGAGCTGTCCCCAGAAGTTGTCGCCCCAGCACGTGAGCGAGGCGTTGTTGAGGATCGAGCACGTGTAGAAGCCGCCGGCGCTGACCTTCTGCACGTTGCTCTGGACGAGCGTCGGCGTGAGCACGCAGTTGGGCGCGCCGTTGCAATTGGATCCGCCGAACGAGCCGTTGCCGACCTCGCCGTAGAGGTTGTCGCCCCAGCAGTAGACGTTGCCGGCCTTCAGCGCGCAGCCGTGCCAGTAGCCGATCGAGATCACGTCGACGTTGTTGCCGAGGCCGGTGACCTGCACGGGCGCGAGCACGTCGGTGCTGCTCGCTTGCCCGTTGCCGAGCTGGCCGTACTCGTTCGAGCCCCAGCACCAGACGGTGCCGTCGATGAGGAGCGCGCAGCTGTTGTCGATGCCGACGGCGACCTGCTTCGCGGCCATCGGGAGGCCGACGACCTTCACCGGCGCGTCCTCCTGCGGAGACGGCACCCCGTTGCCGAGCTGCCCGTGCGGGTTCATGCCCCAGCACCAGATGTCGCCGTTCTGCTTGAGGACGCAGTTGTGGAGCGCCTCGCCATCCATGTCGGCGAGCGCGACGTTGTCGGTGCCCATCGCGAGCACGCGCTCGGACGCCGCGCCGATCGGGTTGTGAATGGTGTCGGGGAGCCAGAGCGTGCCGTCGGTGCGCACGCCGAACCAGCCGCCTCCGATCGCGCCGAGCCCCTGGAGGTCCTTCGTGCACGGCGTGGCCACGGCCTCGTGGGCGGCGACGACGTTCTCGGGGGGCGTCACGGGCGCGCCGCTCCGCTCGTCGGTGCAAGAGGCGAACGCGACGCCCGCGAGCGCGAGCGAGGCGACGAGGGCAGCGGCGGGGCGGACGGCGGGAGCGAGGCGACTCATGACGCTCGCATCACTCTCGCCGAAGACGCTCGCCCCCGCAACGGCTCTCGGAGCGGACCGCGCGCCCGGTCGCGCGAACCTTCGACGCCCGCGCGCCTCGGGCGAATCGGTCGTCAGCCGGCCTTCTTGCGCTCCACGTAGCCGCCGATGGCGGCGATCGTGTCGAGATTCTCCGGAAGGATCTCCGCGTCGTCGACCGAGATGCCGAACTCCGACTCGAGGAAGGCCACCACCTCGAGGACGCCGGTCGAATCGATGATGCCCTTGTCGAGCAGCGACGCGTCGTCGGTGAGCGAGCTCTTGTCGGCGATGTAGAAGTTCTCGGTGATGAACTTGCGGACGGTCTCGAGCGTCGTGGCGTTCGTCATTGGTCTTTCTTCCTGCGGCCGTGGAGCACCCGAACCTCTCCCGAGTGGTCGGTGACGTGCTCCACGTCCTCGTAGCTTTTCGCACGCCCGAAGAGCAATGTCACCTGGCGCGCCTGGCCCGCCCCGATCTCGAAGAGCAGGTGGCCGCCGGGCTTCAAGAAGGTGAGGGCGTCCTTGACGACGCGCTGGTGGATCGCGATCCCGTACGGGCCTCCGTCGAAGGCCTCGCGCGGCTCGTTCTCGAGGAGCACCGCGCGATCCTTCTCGAGCTTGCCGGTGGAGATGTACGGCGGGTTGCAGACGATGACGTCGACCTGGCCGTGGAGGTGGACCTTGTCGTGGAGCGGCGCGAAGAGATCGCCCTGCACCACGTTGACCTTGTGCGCCACGCCGAGCGCCTCGACGTTGCGGCGAGCCAGCGTCACGCAGCCGTCGGTCAGATCGCTCGCCCAGACCTCGGTCTCCTCGACGTGCGCGGCGATCGCGCTCGCGAGGTTGCCGGAGCCGCAGCACATGTCGATGACGACCTGCCGCCCGTGGGCACCGACGCGCTCGCGGAGGACCGACACGGCGCGGTGGCCGAGCGTCTCCGTCTCCTTGCGCGCGATGATGGCGCCCGTCGCGGCGAGGAGCTCGAGCCCCATGAACCGCACGCGGCCGCGCGCGAGCGTCTCGGTGACGCTGTCGCCGTGCTCCTCGCGCACGCCGTCCTCGGCGCTCACGAGAGCCCCGTCTTCTTGATCTTGCCCGTGTTCGTCTTCGGCAGCTCGGGGACGAACTCGACGTACTTCGGCACCATGAAGTTCTCGAGCCTGTTCTGGCACTCGAAGATGATCTGCTTGTCGGTCATCGTGACGCCCTCCTCGAGCACAACGAACGCCTTGACGGCGTGGCCGAGGATCGCGTCCTCGACGCCGATGACGGCGCACTCTTTCACGCCCTGGATGTTGTAGATCGCCGCCTCGACCTCCTTCGGCGCGACCTTCTCGCCGCGGCTCTTGATGATGTCGTCCATCCGGCCGACGAAGTAGAGGTAGCCGTCCTCGTCGAGGCGGCAGTAGTCGCCGGTGTAGAGCACCTGCTCGCCGGGGATCGGGCCGGGGCGGAGCTTCTTCGCCGTCTCCTCGGGCTTCTCCCAATAGCCCTTCATCACGGTCGCGCCGCGGATGACGAGCTGCCCGACCTCGTTCGGACCGACCTTGCGATCGTTCTCGTCGACGAGCCAGAGCTCGGTGTTCGGGATCGCGATGCCGACGCTCGTGATCTTCTCCTTCAGGAGGTGCGGCGGCATGTACGTGCAGCGCTTGCACTCGGTGAGGCCGTACATGCTGTAGACGCGCGCCCCGGGGAACAGATCCCACAGGACGCGGATGTGCTTCTCGGCGAGCGCCGCGGCGGTGTTCGTGACGTACCGGATCTTGGAGAGATCGAACTGCTTGATGCTCTTCATCTCCGCGAGGATCGCGAACATGGTCGGCACGCCGGGGAAGCCCGTGACGCCCTCCTCGACCATGACCTTCAGCACCTGCGCCGGGTACGTGAAGCTGCGCTCCAGCACGAGCCGCGCGCCCATGCGGAAGGCCATGATCATCTGATAGAGGCCGTAGTCGAACGCGAGCGGGAGCGCGCCGAGGATGACGTCGTCCTCGACGTTCTCGAGGTACGTCGTGATGGACGTCGCCGCCGTGAGCATGTTGCGGTGGGTCAGCATCACGCCCTTGGGGTCCCCGGTGGAGCCCGACGTGTAGATGATGCTCGCGAGATCGACGTCGATCGCCCGTCGTCGAGGCGCGGGCGCGTCCGTGCCCACGGCCTCGGCCCACGAGGCGCCGCCGGGGATCTTCGCGAGCCTGTCGGGGCCGTAATCGCCGCTGACGATCGAGAGCTCGACGCTCGGCGCTTCCGACACGGCGGGCTCGAACACGTTCGCGATGTGCGAGTCGGTGATGAGCGCCTTCGCGCGGCAGTCGTTCAGGAGGTACTTGAGCTTGTCGCTCTTCGTGAGCGGGTTCACCACGCTGACGACGGCGTTCGCCTTCAGCACGGCCCAGAAGCTGACGACGGTCTCGAGGGTGTTGTCGCCGAAGACGACGACGCGATCTCCCCGCGCGACGCCGCGCTTCTCGAGGTAGGCGGCCAGGTTCGACGAGAGCCGGTCGAGATCCCCGTACGTCGTGCGCTCCTTCTTCGCCACGAGCGCGACCTTGTCCGGCAGGCGCTTCGCGCTCGCGAGGAGGAAGTCGTGGAGGAGCGGGGTCGCGAGGTCGTGCAGCACGGGCGGCGTGGGCGTGGGCATGGCGGGGTTCCTCTTCACAGTCGGTCGATGAGCGTCTTCAGCACGACCTCTTTCGGCGCCGGCGCGCGCTCGACGAGCTCCGCGTGGAGCAGCTGGGTCGAGAGCACGCCGACGACGGCCATGTTGTCGGCGTTCGAGAACTGGCCGGTGGTCGAGTGGCGGAGCTTCGCGTAGAGCTTCTCGATCGCCTTGGGCTCGAACACGTTCGCGCGCTTGATCGCGGCCTCACCGAGGAGCTCGCCGACGTACGCGGGGGCGTCGTCGCCCGAGAACGCGAGGGCGTCGGGAGCGCGGTAGGGCTGCTTCTTGCGCGCCAAGATCTCCTTCGGCACGAGCCCTTCGGCCGCGCGCTTGAGGACGTGCTTCTCGTCGAGCACGCGGAGCTTGTACGAGGCGGGGAGGCTGTCGGCGAGCGCGATGACGTCCTTGTCGAGGAAGGGGAACCGGCCCTCGACCGAGTTGCCCATGAGCATGCGATCGCCCTGCGAGCTCATCAGGTACCCCGAGAGGAGCGTGCGGACCTCGACGTACTGGTCCTGCTGCAGGTAGCCCCACCGCGAGAACGCCTCCGGCAAGGTCGCGAGGAAGCGCTTGGTGACGTCCACGCCGTCGAGCGCGGCGCGCACGTCGCCGGAGAAGAGGCGCTGGAGCGCCGCGGCGCCGTGCCACCGCGGCCCGTGCGCGAAGCCGGGGTCGCGCGCCTTGTCGAGCTCGCGACCGAAGAACTGGATCGCCATCGCGCGCTGCGAGACGGGGCTCCGCGCGAGGTAGGGGTAGAGCCTGTCGAGCAAGAGCGGGCGGCGCTTCGAGTGCGGCTCCTTCGCCCAGAACCGCCGCACCTTGCCCTCGCGGAAGAGATCGTAGCCGGCGAACATCTCGTCGGCGCCCTCGCCGGTGAGCACCACCTTGATGCCGGCCGAGCGCACGAGCTTCGAGAGGAGAAAGAGCGGCGCCGGCGCGGTGCGCAGGACGGGTCTCTCGGTGTGGGCGATGACGGTCGGGAACACCTCCGCGATGTCGCGCCGCGAGACGACGACCTCGCTGTGCTCGCTGTCGACGTGCTTCACCATCAACCGTTGGTACTCGGTCTCGTCGTACTCCGCGTCTTCGAACCGGAGCGAGAACGTCTTGAACCTCTCGCCGCGCGCGTGGGCCCCGAGCGCCGCGACGAGCGAGGAGTCGAGGCCGCCCGAGAGGTAGCTGCCGACGGGCACGTCCGCGCGCACCATGCGGAGCCGCGTCGCCTCGCGCAGCGCCGCCAGCACCGCCTCCGTCGCGTCCTCGAGCGATCCCCGGAACGAGCCCTCGCCCGCTGCGCCGACGGGGTAGTCGGATCGCCAGAACGCCTTCTCGCGGCCCTTCGCGTCGCCCGAGCGCACGTCGATGACGCGCACGTGCCCGGGCTCGAGCTCGGTGACGCCCTTCCACACCGACTGCGGGGGAACCACGGTCCAGAACGTGAACGTCTCGTCGAGCCCGATCGGATCGAGCTCGCGCGGGATCGACGCGTCGGCGGCGAAGATCGCCTTCACCTCGCTCGCGAAGTAGAGGCGTCCCGCGTGCTCGCAGAGATAGAACGGTCGCACGCCGACGCGGTCGCGCGACAGCACGAGGTGCTCGCGCTTCGCGTCCCAGAGCGCGACGGCCCACTGACCGTTCATCCGCTCGAAGGCCTCCTCGCCCCACGCCTCCCACGCGGCGACGATGACCTCCGTGTCGCTGTGCGTGCGGAAGACGCGGCCCTTCGCCTCGAGCTCGGCGCGCAGCTCGACGTAGTTGAAGATCTCGCCGTTGAACACGATGTGGATCGTGCCGTCGAGGTTCGCGAGCGGCTGCTGCCCGGTCGCGAGATCGATGATCGAGAGGCGCGCGTGGGCGAGCCCGGCGCGCGCGTCGCGGTAGGCGCCGAACTCGTCGGGCCCGCGGTGGTGGAGCGCGCCGGCCATGCGCGCGAGCGCCTCGACGGTCGGCGGCGCGAGGCCTTCACGAAGCGAGACGATGCCTGCGATCCCGCACATGGTCGGCGCTCCCTCTCAGGCGTGGGCCTTGCCGCCCACGACCTCTTCGACCGGGTGGACGAGGAGCGGCGGCGTGTGCAGGTACGCCGTCGCGCGGCGCTTGGCGTCGATGTCCTTGTAGACGCGCTCGATCTGCTCCGTCTTGAGGCCGAGCGTCTCCGCCACCTCCGCCGCGGCGACGCCGTGGTTGTGGCCGTAGAGGCAGAGATCCATCTTGTCGTAGGGCAGCGCGAAGTAGAACTCCTCCTGCGTCTGCGACATCGAGAACGTGTCGGTGGTCGGCGGCCGACCGCGGATCTCGGCGGGCACGCCGAGCTCCTCGGCGAGCGCGTAGACCTGCGTCTTGTAGAGGTGCGCGATCGGCTTGAAATCGGCTGCGCCGTCGCCCTGCTTCACGAAGAAGCCCTGATCGTACTCGAGCCGGTTCGGCGTCCCGGAGACCGCGTAGTTGAGGCGGTCGGCGTGGTAGTACTCGGTCATCTTGCGGATGCGCTGCTTGAAGTTCGTCGCGGCGACGAGCTGCAGGTAGCAAGCGGGCGTCATGCGCGCCGTCTTCACCTCGCCCGACGGCGTCTCGATGGTGAGGCGCGAGACGTTGAGGCGGTCGGAGTCGAGCACGCTCGGCAGCGTGATCTTGCACTTGTAGCCGTCGCCGTACTCCGGAAAGAGCATGCGGATGGCCTCGTTCTGACGCGCGTAGCAGCCCGCGCCGGCGAGGGCAGGGGCGATGTCCTCGACGATCGCCTGGATGCCGAGCGACTCGGCCATCATGCGGCCCAGGCGGAGCGCGTCGTCCGAGGAGTCGCGCTCGGGCATGAAGATGCCGAACACGCGCTCCTTGCCCACCGCGCGGACCGCGAGCGCCGAGACGACGGAGCTGTCGATGCCGCCCGACAGGCCGACCACGACCCCCTTCTTGCGGAGCCGGCCGAGCACCTGCTCGCGGATGGCTCCAGCGATCTCTTCGGCCACGGCCTTCGTGTCGATCTTGAGGACGTCTCGAGCGAGCATGCGGGTCTTCTCCGAGTGCAGCTTTTAGATGAGGGGCGCTGGGCGTTCTAGGGAATTCTCGGCCTCCACCGAAGGCGCGGATCCCGAGTCAGCCGGTGCGGGATCGCAGGGTGTCCTCGAGGATGGTCTCGATGCTCGAGCGCTTGGGGACCCAGCCGAGGGTGTCCTTCGCGCGCGACGGATCGGCCACGAGGCGCGACGGATCCCCCGCGCGCCGCGGCCCCATCGCGTGCGGAACGGGCTTGCCGAGCGCCGTCGCCGCCGCGTCGAGCACCTGTCGCACGGACTGCCCCGTGCCGGTGCCGAGGTTCATCGCCCCGAGCGACCGGCCCGTCGCGAGCGCGTCGAGGGAGAGGAGGTGCGCGTCGGCGAGGTCGGAGACGTGGATGTAGTCGCGGATGCACGTCCCGTCCGGCGTCGCGTAGTCGTCGCCGAAGACGGTGATGGGCGGCCTGCGACCGAGCCCCGCGTCGAGCACGAGCGGCAGGAGGTGCGTCTCCTGATCGTGCGCCTCGCGGAGCTTGCCCGACGGGTGCGCGCCCGCCGCGTTGAAGTAGCGCGGCGCGCAGAAGCGCACGCCGTGCGCGATCTGGAACGCCTCGAGCGCGAACTCGAAGGAGAGCTTCGACGCGCCGTAGGCGTTCACGGGTCTCGTGCGGGACGACTCGGGGATGGGCACGACCTCGGGCTCGCCGTACACCGCGGCCGTCGACGAGAAGACGAAGCGCTCGATCTTCGCGTCGCGCGCCGCCTCGAGCAGACGGAGCGCGCGGACGAAGTTCACGTCCAGGTAGAGCGACGGGATCTTCACCGACTCGCCGACCTGGATCTTGCCGGCGAAGTGCACGATCTCCGTCGCGCCCACGCGCGAGAAGAGCGCGCTCGTCAGCGCCGCGTCGCCCACGTCGCCCATCACCACC
>CAYYKK010000197.1:0-13424 GCA_964467935.1 uncultured Polyangiaceae bacterium | reverse complement strand
TCGGGATCATCAGGATCCGGGCGAACGTCAGCACGTTCGGCAGGTTCTTCGCGTCCTCCCAGAGCGTCTTCCGCTCCTTGCGCGCCTTCTCCCTGCGCAAGCTCCGCTCGCGCTTCTTCTGGGATCGCTTCGAGGGCGCGACCTCGAGCTCCTCTCCGTCAGCGGGCATCGCAGAGCACCATGCCTTCCCCGAGCAGAGAAATGAAGCCCCGCATCTTGCCGGGCGCCTCGCTCGGCGCGAGCTGGCGCGGCAGGATCCGCCCCGTCCAGCCGAGGATCGTGTGCGCGCGCAGGAGCAGCGACTGCCCGTCGCGCACCTCCAGGCTCGACACGGAAGAGGGCAGCGCGAGCACGACCGACGCCGAGCGCGTCGCGACGCCGTCGGCCGGTTCGGCGCGGAGCTGCACCATCGCGATCGAGTCGCCGTCGCCCCCGGCGAGTCTGCCGTTCTCGTAGGTGACCGAGGCCTCCATGGCGACGAGCGCGCTCTCACGGACGAACAGCGGATCGCGGTCGACCGCGACGAGGGTGAGCCGCGCGCCGACCGTCGGACCGAGCACGACGTTCCCGACGCCCTCGATCTCGAAGAGGGGCGAGGCCGCGCCGCCGAGCGGCTCGTCGAGGTCGCGCCCGCGGGCGCGTCGGTTGCGCATCGCGGACTGGAACCCTCCCGGAAACGCGAGGGCGCGGACCATGTCGAGCCGCGCGGTGACGGTCGTCGTCGACTGCAGCAGCACCAGGCCCGACGGGTGGAGCGCGGCGCCGTGGTGCCTCGGAAAGACGAGCAGCAGCCTGCGCGCGAACGTCTCGGGGGGCTCGCCGATCGTGAGGTGCGCAGACGACGCTGCGGGGCGCGGGACGACCGAGGGGGCGTGGCTTCGTGGGCGCACGCTCGCGGGCTCCGCGTCGGCGTCGAACCGCGCGGGCGTCGGCGGGGCAGGCAGCGGCGTGTCGGTTCGTTCTTCCGGGCGCGAGAGCGGCGGGAGCAGCGACTCGCTGGGCGCGAGCGACGGCACGATCGAAGGAGAGAGCGTGGCGCCGCCGCGACGCTCGCGCAGCGTCTCGCGACCGGGCTCGATCGCCGCCCACGTCCCCGAAGGTCGCTTGTCCGCGGCCTCCGAGTCCGTGCGGAACGGGGCCTCGTCCGCCGCTCGCCCCGACGCGCGCGACAGCTCCTCGTACGCTGCGCTCGCCGCGTGGCCGACGAGCGACAGCGAGGGCCCCGCGAGGCTCGGATCGTGGCTCAGCCCGACCATCTCCGCGAGCCGCTTCGCCATCGCCTCGTGCCCGCCCGCTTGGAACGCGTGGCACGCGCGCTCGTAGTCGCCGAGGCGCTGAAAGGCGAGGCCGAGGTAGCCCCACGCGCGCGAATGCTCCGGGTTCAGCTCGAGCACCCGCTCGAGCTCGGAGCGCGCCGAGCTCGCTTGCCCGGTCTTCAAATAGCAGAGCGCGAGGTTCACCCTCGGCGTCGCGGCCTGTGGGTGGAGCAGGATGAGGCTCTCGTAGATCGCGATCGCCCGCGGGTAGAGGCCCAGCCTGAAGTACACGATGGCGAGGAGATCCTGGCCCTTCGCGTCTCGCGGCTGGAGCGACAGCGCGTGCTCGAGCTCCTGCTTCGCCTCGTGGACCTGGTTGTCCTGGAGCAGCTCGCTGCCCCGGTAGAGATGGAAGAGGAAGTCCTCGCCCGCGACGTCCTTCGAGGACGGCTCCCGGCTGATGGGGGGCGGCGGGATGTGAGCGTCGTCCTCCGACATGCGGGCCCGTAGCCTACTCTCAGTCGCGCTTTCCGTGCTACGAATCGCCCCATGCAACGAGGCCGACCTGCGGCACTCCTCGCGTTCGTGCTCGCGGCGGCGGGGGCCACCGTCGTCGGCTGCTCGTCGAGCGCCTTCGATCAGGGCCCCAGCGACACCCTCCGCGCGTACTCGCGCGCGATCGAGGATCACCGCATCGACGACGCCTACCGCTACCTCTCGGACGACGCCAAGCGATCCATCTCGCTCGAGGCCTTTCGTCGCGCGATCGAGGAGAGCCCGGGCGACGCGGTCGAGGTGGCGCAAGCGCTGGCGCGCCCGTCGACCGATCCGGTCGTGACGGCGACGGTCAGCGTGCCGACCGGCGAGGAGCTGCACCTGATCTACGAGGGGGGCCGCTGGAAGATCGACGCCGCGGCGATCGACCTCTACAGCCAAGCCACGCCGCGCCAGGCGATCGTGGGCTTCATCCGCGCCTTCGAGAGGAAGCGCTACGACATCTTGCTGAAGTACGTGCCGGACGCGGAGCGCGAGGGGCTCGACGACGAAGGCGGAGCGATCGATCCGGCGCCTGCCGCTGCGTCCGGGGCCGTCGCAGCCGCTCCTGCGCCCTCGTCGTCCGCTCCTGTTGCGCCGGCGTCGTCTGCGCCCGCGCCGCCTGCGCCCGCACCCACCGCGCCCGCGCCGGGCCCGCGCGCAGGGGGAGCCGCCGGGTCCTCGGACGCGGGCGCCCTCACCGCCGACAAGCTCAAGGAGGCGTGGGAGGGGGCGCAGAAGGACCAGATGAACCGGATCGTCCAAGCGCTGAAGGCCGCGCTCCCCACCGCGACGATCGAGGAGACCGGCGACGCCGCGCAGATGGCCTACGGCTCGGGCAGCTCGATCGCGCTGGTGCGCGAGCGCGGCGCCTGGAAGATCCGAGACTTCTGATCGGTCTGCTCGCGGTCGCCATCCTCGCGCGCGGTCGTCGGCGCGAAGGGGTGGACGAGCTGCGCGACGTATCCTTCGGGCCACGGCTCGTCGAGGCCGAGCGGGTAGGTCTCGGGCCCCAAAGGCGCGTGGTGGGTCCCGAAGACGAGATCGAGCCAGGGCGCGAGGTTCGCGAAATTGTGCTCGGTTCGCCCGACCCGCGCGTGGTGCCAGTGGTGCAGTTCGGGCGCGCCCAGCACCCAGCGCAGCGGCCCGAGCGCGATGCGCGTGTTGCTGTGGACGAAGATCGCCCACATGCCGCGAAACGCCGCCACGGACGCGAGGAGCTCGATCGGGAACCCGATCGCGATCGCTGGTAGATTCTGTAGCAGTTGAGTCGCGATACCGTCGAGCGGGTGCTCGCGGTGCGCCGCGAGCCAGTCGAGCTCGCGCGCGCTGTGGTGCACGGCGTGGAACCGGAAGAGCAGCGGGAAGCGGTGGCACGCGCGGTGAAACCAGTAGACCGCCACGTCCCCGAGCACGATCGCCGACGCGCCGCGGACCGCGAGCGGCACGCCCGAGAGCGCGAGCGCGACCGGCGCCCCGATGCTGGCGTCGACGATCGAGCGCACCCAGACGAGGAGCGACACGGCGACCCCGGTCCACGCCACGTATTGACCGAGGAAGAAGCAAGCGTCGACGAGGAGGCCGGCGCGCAAGACGCGCTGCGTGGGGCGGGCGGGGAAGGCCCGCTCGAGGGGCACGAACGCCACCGCGAGCACGACGAAGCTCGCGAGGGCGGCGAGGAGCCGCGCGCTCATCGCCGGGGCGCTCCGGCGGCCTGGTTCGCAGGAGGTGGGTTCGGGCCTTCGAACACGTCGCCCTCTTGGAAGACGGGCGCGGCCTTGCTCGCTCCCATGAAGCGCGGAGGGCGGGACGCCGGCTTGATCGTGACCCCGCCGGCGCTCGGAAGGGCCGACGGGGCAGGGCGCTCCGCGGCCTCGACGGCCTGTCCCGAGGGATCGGGGGGCGCCTTCGTCGGGGTCGGCGGTGCGGCTCTCTCCGCCGTCGGCGTCGTCACCGCGTCCTCGGGCCTCCCGCAGCCGCTCACGCCCGCATGCGCCACGACGAGCCCCAGCACCCCGAGCGCGAGCGCGAGCGCGCCGGCGCGTGCGAATCGATTCCTCATGCGATCGCCTCCGAGGGGCCTTGGACGCGGTCCCCCGTCGACACGTCGCGCCACGACCCCGAAGTGTGACCGACGGCGCCGTCGAGCCCCGCCGCTCCCTCAACACGGGTCCTCGGGGCGTCGGGAGGTGTGTGCCTCCCGTCTCGGTCGCGCGCACGCCCTCCACCGCTAGCAACCCTTCGGCTTGTGTACTAGCTTCCCCCATCATGCCCACGGACAGTGCGCCGCCCCGGCCACCGCCCCCCGACGGAGAAGGCGTCCCGATTCTCCCTCTCCGCAACTCGGTGCTCTTCCCGATGTCGGTCGTCCCGATCAACGTCGGCCGACAGAGGAGCGTCCGCCTCGTCGAGGACCTATTAGGTCGAGAGCGCGCCGTCGTCGGCGTCGTCAGCCAACGGTCGCCCGACGTCGACGAGCCCACGTTCAAGGACCTCTACGCGATCGGCACGCTCGCGCGCGTCGTGAAGGTCATCCGCCTCGGCCAGAACAACTACTCGGTCGTCCTCAACGGCCTCGGCCGCTTCAAGCTGAAGGAGACCTCCTCGCTCGAGCCCTACATGCGCGCGAAGGTCGAGCGCATCCCCGAGTCGCTCGCGCGCGACGTCGAGCTCGACGCGCTCGGCACGAGCCTCCGGGAGTCGACGCGCGAGGTGCTCGGCCTGATGCCGAACCTCCCGAAGGACACCGCCGGCATCCTCGACAACGTGCGGGAGCCCGGCGCGCTCGCCGATCTCATCGCGTCGAACTTCCCGCAAGCGCACGCCTCGATCTCCGACAAGCAGGAGATCCTCGAGGCCATCGAGGTGAAGGCGCGCGTGAAGCTCGTCCTCGCGATGGTGGGCCGGCAGCTCGAGGTCCTCCGCGTCAAAAAAGAGATCAGCCACATGGTGCAGGAGGAGATGGGCAAGTCCCAGCGCGAGTACATCCTCCGGCAGCAGATGCGGAACATCAAAGAGGAGCTCGGCGAGGGCGGCGACGACGACGAGATCGAAGAGCTCCGCGAGCGCATCCGCCTCGCGAACGTGCCTCAGGACGTCGAGAAGGTCGTGAAGAAGCAGCTCTCGCGACTCCGCTCGATGGCGCAGCAGTCGGCCGAGTTCAACGTCACGAAGACCTACCTCGAGTGGATCGCCGACCTGCCCTGGTCGAAGGCGACGACCGACAAGCTCGACGTGAAGGACGTCCGCCGCTGCCTCGACGAGGATCACCTCGGCCTCGAGAAGGTGAAGAAGCGGATCGTCGAGTACACCGCGATCCGCCAGCTGCGCTCCGACAAGAAGGGACCGATCCTGCTCTTCGTGGGCCCGCCCGGCGTCGGCAAGACGTCGCTCGGCCGCTCGATCGCGCGCTCGATGGGGCGCCGCTACGAGCGCATCGCCCTCGGCGGCGTGCGCGACGAGGCCGAGATCCGCGGTCACCGGCGCACCTACGTCGGCGCGCTCCCGGGCCGCATCATCCAGGCTCTGAAGAAGGCCGGCACGAAGAACCCGGTGCTCGTGCTCGACGAGGTCGAGAAGATGGGCGCCGACGTGCGCGGCGATCCGACGGCCGCCCTGCTCGAGGTCCTCGACCCCGAGCAGAACGGCACCTTCCAGGATCACTACCTCGATCTCCCGTTCGATCTCTCGCAGGTCACGTTCCTCGCCACCGCGAACGATCGCGACTCCATCCCAGGACCGTTGCTCGATCGCATGGAGGTCATCGACGTGCCCGGCTACACGCGCACGGAGAAGATCGGCATCGCGACGGAGTTCCTCGTCCCGAAGCAGCTCTCCTCGCACGGCCTCACCGACGAGCGGCTCGACTTCACGCGCGAGGGCATCGAGACGATCCTCGACTTCTACACGCGCGAGGCGGGTGTCCGCGGGCTCGAGCGCGAGATCGCGGCCGTCTGTCGCGCCACCGCGGTGAAGCTGGCCGAAGGCAACGACGTGCACGAGATCGTCGACGCGGAGCACGTCGAGCGGGTGCTCGGCGTCCACAAGCACCGCCCCGAGGTCGCCGAGCGCTCGCTCGAGCCGGGCGTCGCCACCGGCCTCTCCACCTCGGCGGGGGGCGGCGATCTGCTCTTCATCGAGGCCAGCAAGATGCCTGGCAAGGGCGTCGTGGTGCTGACCGGCAACATGCGCAACGTGATGCAGGAGTCGGCCACCACCGCGGTCTCGTTCGTCCGCAGCAAGGTGACCGATCTCCACCTCGATCCGGAGTGGCTGCGCGAGATCGATCTGCACATCCACGTCCCGAAGCACGGCACGCCGAAGGACGGCCCGAGCGCCGGCATCACCATCTTCACCGCGGTGGTCTCGCTGCTCCTCGACTGCCCCGTGCGGAGCGACGTCGCGATGACCGGCGAGATCTCGCTGCGCGGGCGCGTGCTCCCAGTCGGGGGCATCAAGGCCAAGCTCCTCGCGGCGCACCGCGCCGGCATCAAGGAGGTGCTGATCCCCTCGCGCAACCGGCGGGATCTCGACGACCTCCCGGAGGACGTGAAGCAGAGCCTCAAGGTGACGCTCGTCGGCAGCGTCGACGAGGTGCTGCCGCTCGTGCTCCTCCCTCCGCGCAACCGGAGCGAAGAGTCGTCCGCCGGCGTCGGAGACGCGTCGGGGCCCGCGATGGCCGACGCGTCCGGCCCGGAGGCGTGAGGGGCGAGGGGATGTCGCTCGAGCAGATATCCCTCCGACGTCCGCACCCCCTTCATCGTTCGTCTCCTCGGCGGGCGGGCGACCGGCGATGAGCGGGTCGTCCGCGGCCGACGGCCCTCCGCGCCCGAGCCGCGCCTCGGACATCCCCACGCTCGAGCCGCCCGAGCCGAGCGGCGATCGGCCCTCCGCCGCGCAGAGCCGGCCCCTCGGCGGCGCGCCCCCGAAGCCTCCCGGCCGATGGTGGATGCCCTCTCGCGGTCTCGCGATCGCGATCGGCCTCGTCGTCGTGTTCGAGGCCGCGATCGGCTTCGTGCCGCTCTTCGGCGGCCCGGGCTACGAGAGCTCGCTCGCGACCGGTTTGTTCGTGCCCTCGGTCGTCGCCGTCGCGAGCGCGTTCGGTCTCGTGCGCGACGATCTCGAGCCCTTCGACGCGTTCTGTCGCGCGCTGGCGAACGGCGCCATCGTCGTCGGCGCCGCCCTCGTCGTCTGTCTCCTCCACGGGCTCCGCGCCGGCTGGTGCGACATCTCGAGCGGGCTCGAGAACTTCGCCCTCGGCCCGGGCGTCGGCGCGCTGCTCGGCGGCGCCTGGGGCTTCGTCGTCGCCGAGATGGTCGGCTTCGTCACGCGCAAATGGCCCCGCAGGATCGCGCTCACGGCGCTGTCGATCTTCGGCCCGCTCGGCACGGCGCTCTTCAGCGTCGCGCGCTTCTACGGCAGCCCGATGATCTACGCCTACGATCCCTTCGTCGGCTACTTCTCAGGCTCGCTCTACGACACGGTCGTCGACCTCTCGGGGCTCGTCACCTACCGCGCCGGCAGCGCGGCCACGCTGTTCGCGATGTTCGTCGTGGCGCTGCACCTCGTCCACGACGCGCGCGGACGGCTCCACTACCAGTCCATCGGACGCCCGGGGCTCCTGCTCACCGGCGTCACGGCGGCCGTCGCGAGCATCCTCGTCACGCTGAGCGGCCCGAGGCTCGGCCACTACCACTCGCGCGACACGATCGCCGAGGCCCTCGGCTCGGTCCTCACCGGCGATCGCTGCGAGATCATCTATCCGCGCTTCTTCCCCACGGAGGAGGCGCACCGCTTCGAGCGCGAGTGCGAGGCGCACCTCGCCGCGAACGAGGCCTGGCTCGGGGTCTCGGGGACGCCGCGGGTCACCGTCTTCCTCTTTCGAGACGAAGCGCAGAAGGCCGAGTTCACCGGCGCCGGAGGCACCAGCATCGCGAAGCCCTGGCGGCACGAGGTGTACGTGCAGATGCAAGGCTACCCCCACAAAGTGCTCGGGCACGAGCTGATGCACGTCGTCGCCGGCGACGCTGCGCGCGGCCCGTTCCACGTCGCCGCGGCGCTCCACGGCTGGCTCCCGAACCCGGGTCTCATCGAGGGCGTCGCGGTCGCGTCCAATCCGCGCGACGACGACCTCTCGGCCGAGGAGTGGGCGAAGGCGATGAAGGATCTCGGCATCCTCCCGAAGCTCTCGCGGCTCTTCGCGCTCGGGTTCTTCGGAGAGAACTCGGCGACGGCGTACACCGTCAGCGGCGCGTTCGTCGGGTTCGTCCACGACCGCTTCGGCGCCGACGCGGTTCGCCGCTGGTACGCCGGTGAGGAGCTCCCCGCGGTCGTCGGCAAGAGCTGGTCCGAGCTCGAGGACGCGTGGCACGCGGAGCTCGACGCGCTCGTCCTGCCCAAGGCCGCCATGGAGCAGGCGAAGGCACGCTTCGATCGCCCCGGCATCTTCAAGCGTCGTTGCCCGCGCACGGTCGACGCATGCAAGGAGCGCAGCCACGATCTCTCGAGCGGCGGCGACGCGAAGGGCGCGATCCTCGAGCTCGAGAAGGCGCGCGCCTTCGATCCCGACAGCGAGAGCATCCGCCTCGACATCGCCGAGCTCTACGCGCCGGCCGGCGATCCCGAGAAGAGCGAGGCCGCGCTCGGGGCGATCGTGGCCGACGAGAACGTCTCGCGCATCGTCAGGGACAAAGCGCTCGAGAGCCTCGCCGACCTCGAGCTCTCCCGAGGCGACGCGGAGAGCGCTGCGAAGAAATACGACGAGCTCATCACCCGTGCGTTCGAGGAGAGCCACCTCCGAACCCTCGAGGTGAAGGCCTACGGGGCGAAGGATCCGCGCGCTCGCGACGCGATCGCGACGCTCCTCGTCGGGCAGAGGGGTCGGAAGCCGGACCGCGTGCAGGCGAGCGAGATGCTCGCGGTGCTCGACCAGCGCTTCCCCGAAAACGGACTCTTCATCTACATGATCGCCCGCTACGACGTGGAGCAGCAGGACTTCGAGATGGCGGACAAGCACCTCGAGAGCGCGCTCTCCCGGCAGCTCGACGTGCCGCACGTCCGGGTCGAGGCGCTGCGCCTCCGCGTCATCGTCGCCTGCGCGCTCGACCACGGCGAGGTCGCGAGGCGCCTGTTCGCCGAGTACGCCAAGCACCCGGACGCGCAGCGCGCGCGCATCGAGGTGCTGAAGAAGCTCGTCGAGCGCACCACGGGCGCGCCGGTGGCGCTGCCGGAAACCCCGTCGTCGGTCCCCACGTCCGCGACCGCGTCACCGACCGCCGCGCCGTGAGCGACGGCGATCAGTCGCTCAGCTTGATCGGGATGTAGAGCGCGCGCATCTTGCTCATCGTGCCGTCGCGCGTGTAGCCCGCGAGGCCGTAGAGCACGTTCCACCAGTGCCCGGTCGGGGACTCGCCGTACGAGAACAGCGGGAAGAAGTGGAACTCCCACTCGTTGCCGCCCCGCACCTTCGTCTCGTGGTAGTAGGTGTTGAGCGTCAGCTGCGACACGGTCTGCGTGTCCGCGTAGCGGAACATCACCGGGAACACGACGGTCGTCCTCGACTTGGGCGACGCGAAGTCCCACAAGAAGGGCGCCGCGACGAGGTGCGTCGAGCGGTTGTCCCGGCCCATGTAGAAGATCGGGTAGATGTTCGTGAACCAGCCCTCGACGCTCGTGTTGTGCTCGAAGAGCGGCGTCACCCAGGTGGTGTGGCTCACCCCGGGGCGGTCGAAGCTCGCATAGAACGGGAAGACCATGAGGTCGTTGTTGCGAGGCGACTTGCTCTTGTAGAAGAACGGAAAGAGCAACTTGGTATCGAGACCGATGTCGGGGTCCCGGTACCACCAGAAGAAGGGCGTCACCATGTCGAGCTCGGTGCGCCCGCGGTAGCGCGCGTAGCCCCAGGTGGCGAAGGTCCGCTCGTTGTGGAGGCCCCGCGCCTCGACGAAGAGCGGCGTCACGATGAGGTGGCTCGTGCCCTCGTAGCCGTAGTGGAAGAACGGGAAGAGCGTGATGTGGTCCTCGTTCTTGCCCCAGTTCCGCCAGAAGAGCGGCATGATGTTGAAGACGCCGCCGGTGCGATCCTTCTGCCAGAGGAGCGGACCCCAGAGGTTCGTCTCGGAGTCGCCGATGTCGCTGTACCGGTAGTAGTGGAGGAGCGGCGGGATGACCTCGTACTCGCTCGCTTGGTCGCGCCCGTAGAAGTAGAAGGGCGCGAGGCCGAGATCGATCGACTCCGCGGTGCGCACGTCGCACGCCGGACCGCCCTTCCACTTGCAGAACATCGGGCCGATGATGTCGAGGCCGTCGCGGTCCGAGTGCTGCGTGAACGTGAGGAGGGGCGGGATGTGGAAGTAGCCGCCGCCGTCCTTCGTCGTTCCTTCGAAGAAGAGGGGCGGCAGCCAGTTCGCGTGCGTCGGACGCTCGGTCTTCGAGCCCTTCGACTCCTGATGGAAGAACGGCGGGACGATCGTCGAGTAGGTGTGGTCGGTCCGGAAGTGCCAGTAGAACGGGAACGCGACGTCCGCGTCGCTGCGCGTGCTCCGCCGGTTGTAGTAGGGCCCGAAGAGCGACGCCCTGTCGTGCGGCTGGGTCCGCTCGAACCAGAACGGGAACACCGTCCGGAAGCGATACTTGCCGCTGCGCTCCGCGTAGTACGGGCCGTAGAAGTCGACCTCGGTCTTCGGCGTCGTGCCTTGCGCGTACTCGTCGTCGGCCGTGCTCGAGCCGATCGTCTTCTTCACAGGATCCGGGATCTCGTTCGGATCCTCGGGGATCGTGAGCTCGGTCTTCGGGATGTTCGACTGCTCGGAGCCGCTCGCGGCGTGCATCTCCGGCGCGTTCGGATCTTGGGGGGCGGCCGCGGGCTTCTTGCTGGGGCGACCGCCGGCCCCCGGCAAGCCGCCAGGGCCGCCGAAGAGCTGCGCGCGCGCCTCGCTCGGCCACGCGACGATGGCGGCCAAGAGGATCGCGAGGCCCACGAGCGCCCTCGCCCAGTCGCGCTGGGCGAAGCTTCGTGATGCGGCGAGCTCGCGGCGGGCCGCTTCGCTCAAACGCCACCTTCGCGGGGGGCTGCCCCCGACGCATTCGCCCCGGCCTCGAGCGCGCCGCGCACGCGATCCGCGATCACCCGCGCGGCGTCGCGGAGAAGGACGGCGTCCTGGGTCCGCGCTGCCAGATCCTTCACCCCCACCTCGCCCTTCGCGACTTCGTCGTCGCCGACGATGACGAAGAAGCGCGAGCCCGCGGTCTCGGCGCGCTTGATCATCGCGCGCATCCGCGCGTCGCGCGTGTCGAGCTCGGTGCGCACGCCGAGGGCCCGCAGATCGCGCGCCAGCGCGAGCGCCGCGCCGCGCGCCGGATCGCTCATCGTCGCGACGTACACTGGGCCGACGCCGGCCGGCACTTCGCGCGGCGGCAGCGCCACCAGGATCCGCTCGAGCCCCATCGCGAAGCCCACGGCCGGCACCTTCGGACCGCCCAGGCTCTCGACCATGTCGTCGTAGCGCCCGCCGCCGCAGAGCGTGTTCTGCGCGCCGAGATCCGCCGCCGTCGTCTTCACCTCGAAGAGCGTGCGCGTGTAGTAGTCGAGGCCGCGCACGAGCGACGGGTCCACCTCGTAGCGCACGCCGAGCGCGTCGAGTCCCTTCTTCACGCCCTCGAAGTGCGCGCGGTCGTCGTCCGACAGGACCTCGAGGATCGACGGGGCGCCCTTCGCGGCCTCGCGGTCACGGGGATCCTTCGAGTCGAGGATCCGCAGCGGGTTCTTCTCGAGGCGGCGCTGAGAGTCTTCCGACAGGCTCGCGAGCCGAGGCGTGAAATACGCGAGCAGCGCGTCGCGGTATCGCGCGCGCGTGTCACCCGAGCCGAGCGAGTTCAGGTGGACGGTGAGCCCACCGATGCCCAGGTCGCCGAGGATGCCCACGACGAGATCGATCATCTCCGCGTCGCACACCGGGCCCGGGTCGCCGTAGATCTCGCAGCCCGCTTGGTAGAACTGGCGGTACCGCCCCTTCGCCGGCCGCTCGCCGCGGAACATCGGGCCGAGGTAGTACCAGCGCGAGACGGGCTCCTTGTGCGCGACGTTGTGCTCGACGTACGCGCGCGCCGCCCCAGCCGTGCCTTCCGGGCGCACCGTCAGCCGGTCACCGTGCCGCTCGAAGGAGTACATCTCCTTCTCCACGACGTCGCTGGTCTCGCCCATTTGCCGAGAGAACAAGGAGGTGTCTTCGATGAGCGGAGTGCGGACCTCTCCGTACCCGTAGAGCTCGGCTTTGCGGCGAAACACCGATTCTACGTGGTGCCACGCCCGGGCCTCGTCCGGCAGGATGTCGTTCATCCCCCTGATGGCACGGAGTTTCATGAGAAGGTGTGCGGGCTTATGGTCGGGGCGGGCGAGGGGGTCAAGCCGCACGTGGGTCAGAGCCCTGCTTTTGCTTTCAGCCCAGGACAAACACGCGTCTCGACGCGGTCGCGCTAACCTGCGCCCGTGAGCTCGATCCCCCCCGTCGTGATGGCCCTCGACTTCGGCAAGGCGCGCGTCGGCGTCGCGATCTCGGACGAGCTCGGCGTCCTCGCGCACCCGCGGCCGGCCCTCGACGCGAGCGATCGCAAGACGCTCCTCACCGAGATCACGCGCATCGCGAAGGAGGAGTCGGTGACGCGCGTGCTCGTCGGGCTGCCGCTCGAGATGGCCGGCGGCGTCGGCCCCGCCGCCCAGCGCGCCATGTCCTTCGCCCAGTCGGTCGCCAACGCCACGGGCCTCGAGGTGGAGCTCCTCGACGAGCGGCTCACCACGGCGGAGGCGCAGAAGAAGCTCGGCGCCGCGGGGCGCGCGAAGAAGCAGCAGAAGAAACATATCGATGGTGCAGCTGCATCTGTGTTGCTGCAAGCCTGGCTCGACCGCCGCCGCGCGCCCTTCGAGGGGTGACGCGCTCGAAGGCGCGCGGGGAGGGGGAGCGCGGACCGCCCCCGGCGCGCTTCAGCGCCTGAGCTCGGACTTCGCCGACATCCAGCCGAGCGTCGCCGCGCCCGCCGCGAGGAGGGTGAGGAGCAGGTCCCACACCGGCCACGCCGCGCCCGCCGCGCGTCGCAGGATGAGCGTCTCCATGAAGTGGACGCCGATCGACGCGAGGCCGTACGTCACGAACGCCGCGGTCACCGTGCGGCGGAGCGACACGGCGAGCTCCACCGTCTTCGCCGTGTTGTTCCAGATGGCCTTCTTCACGTGGAGCACGGCGAACACCGCCGGCGTCGCGAGCGCGAGCGCGAGCATCGAGATGAGGATGAGGCTCTCCGAGCCCGTCACGTTCGCGGCGACGCCGCCGCCGCGCGAGAGGCGGATGATGGCGCCGATGAAGGTCAGGAGCCCCGCGAGCACGCCCATCGCGCCGAGGCCGCCCATCAGCGTGATCATCGGGCGCGAGAGCTCGACGTCGCGGGCCTCGCGGCCGATGATCGCGCGCGAGCCGCGCTGCGCGCGCGCGAGCGGCGCCCCGGCGAGGGCGAGGTTCTGCGACGCGAGCGGCCCGCTCTGGGGCATCCCGAGCGACGCGGGGCTCGCGGCGTCGCCCTCCGCGTCGAAGGGCGCGAGCTCGAGCGCTTGGGGGATCGCCGGGTTGAGGGCGCACGGCCGCT
>CAYYKK010000196.1:0-13625 GCA_964467935.1 uncultured Polyangiaceae bacterium | reverse complement strand
CCTGGGAGGGGAACGGCGTTGCGCGGTTCCCCTGGTTGTGGGTCTGTGGGTTCTCCCTCTACTCAGTTAGTAGTGAATGTGACATTTACTAGGGTAGGTGTTTCCTGCCCGGAGGTCAAGTGGCGATGAAGGTTCTCGGTGAGAGTTGCGAATTCCACGACGGTTTTCAAACGACTTGCAAATTTGAAAACTCATCCCCTCGGACGATGTAAGGAAAGAACTTGCCAGCCGATCGCACGCTGCTCGAACGAGTCGCCATTTCCCTCTTTCCCCTCGCGGATGAGGTAGCCCACCTCGGCACGGGCGGATTCGCCTGCACCTTCAGAATCCGAGAGGGTGACCGGCAAACAGCCCTCAAGATCATCGATCCGGGGCTCTCCGAGCGTGAGCGTGTCGACAGAGAACTCAATGCTCTGCAACGAGTTACGAACGACGGAGTCGTGCAATTCCTCGCTCATGGCGTTCACAAGTTCGAGGGAGTCGACTACTGCTGGATTCGGATGGAGTTCATCGAGGGTAGGTCTCTTGGGGCCGAGCTCGGGGCCGGAGTGGTCTTCACTCCGCTCGAAGCGCTCGACTTGATAAGCCGGCTAACCGATGCGGCCGCGTCGATCTGGGCCCAAGGCACAGCGCATCGAGACCTGAGCCCGAACAACATCATCCTCGACGCTGACGGCAGGCCGGTCATCGTCGACTTGGGGTTGGCTCGTCACGTAGACGATGAGTCTTACACCGCGTTGCCAACCCCCGGAACGCCGGGATGGATGAGCCCTGAGCAGGTTGGCTCGTCCCCCGTCCACGGCGACTGGCGTAGTGATCAGTTCGTCATCGGCGCGCTTGCCTACCGACTCCTGACCAACGTGCAGCCCTTCTACGCACTCAGCCTCATCGATCGATGGCGCGCGCCCGCAGTGCAGACACCTCAACCAATACGAGCCATCGACCCGGAGATTCCCTCGGCCGTCGCGGATGTCGTCGAGAGGATGCTGCACAAGCAGCCGCACAGGCGATATCTCAAAGTCAGCGAGCTTCTGACAGACCTCACACTCGCGATTTCG
This sequence comes from uncultured Polyangiaceae bacterium, assembly GCA_964467935.1. Classification (GTDB taxonomy): domain Bacteria; phylum Myxococcota_A; class Polyangia; order Polyangiales; family Polyangiaceae; genus CAYYKK01. The sequence continues at coordinate 12,567 of CAYYKK010000196.1, read as the reverse complement.
TCGATGCAGTCGGCGTCGACCATCGAGACCAGCCCCCAGCGCTTTCTGCTGAACATCGGGCAGGTCAAGAACTACGCCGAAAACGGCTTTCTCTCCGCGCTCCGACCGCACGGAGTGGTCATCGATATCCGCGCAGGTTCACGAGTCCGTGAGTTCGTTGACGCTGCACATGACGTCGGAGCTGAGGCGATCGTGGATCCGGTCACTCACTACGTCCGGAGTCCCCTCGCCGTTCGACCGGCAGGCTTCCGAAAGCTCCCGTACGGTTCGGCGCCCGTACTAACCGGGTTCTCAGATGAGACCTCGCGTCGAGAGTTTTGCACCAACGTGCTCGACTCCGTGACGGCCGACGAACCTGACGCGATCGTCTCGCCATATTTCTACGCGGCCGAGAACGAGCAGAGCTGGCTCACCGAATCCGTGGCCTGCGCAGGACTGACGGAGGCGCTCCTTACTCAGCGCGGGCAGGTGACCTCGATGTGGCTTGGTGTCGCCGTGCACTCCAGCTGGCTCGCCAATGAGAGGCAGCGCGATCTCCTACTGACGGCCCTCACGGCTCGGCAGTGGCGAGGCGTCCACCTGTTGCTGAGTACTACACAGGCGCCGTTCGGACCGCTCGGCGATGTCGACACGCTGCGTGGCCTTCGCGATCTCATCGCCGTACTCCGGGAAGCCGGAACGCCGGTGATCGTCGGACGACGAGCGAGTAGCGGACTGTTGCTCCTTGCTCTCGGAGCGGAAGGATGGTCCACCGGCGTCTCGGGGAACCTGATGAACATGACACCGCATCCCGAGGATGAGACGTCGGGTGGGCGATCTCTTGACCGCATCTACATACCGGGGCTCGTGAATCTGGTGTCAATCGAGGCGTACCTGCTCATGCGTGCTCGTCGGCCCGAATACGTGGAGCTGGGGACGCCGCAGGCTGCGGCACTCCTCGACGGCAATCCCAGCTTGGATGACCTCAGTACCGAGGAACGCATCCTCCTCCTGCAGCACAACCTCATCGCACAGTCGCGCCAGGTTTCCGAACTGGCGACCCTCCCCGCCGGACAGAGGATCGCTCGCCTTCGAACCTGGGTCGACGTTGCCACGGAGCGATATCGCGAACTGCCTCCGACTCGGCTCCCGAGTGAAGGCCCGGCCTTCCTCGAAGGCTGGGCGGAAGTCCTGGCTTAGTTAGACGGCGAGGCTAGGAGCCTGCGACCCGCCCAGCCGGGAGCTATCCATACTCGCCTCGAGCACACGCTCACTCGCGATGCGGCGTCTCGCCGGCGTCGATGTCGACTGGGTGGGTGCGTCGACGAGAATCTCGACCGTGTTCGACCCCACGGCGAGTAGCCCGACGCCAGCCTGACGAGCCGCGCCGAGGGCTTCTGTCCGCACACGTTCGCGCGGAAGCGCGAGGTAGCTGCGATCCGCAAACGTTCGATACGCGGTTGCTTGAGCAATGCCGCGGCGCGCGTCTCGGAGCTTCAACTCGACGGCAATGAGCTCGTCAAACGGGTCCTTCGGTCGCACCCTCGTACGGTATCGAGACCCGGCGAGAACGAGCAGACCCTGATCGATAAGCGGATCTATTGCTTCTCGCCTCAGAGACGACATACCGCGGGGTGCCCACTCTCGCAAGTCATCGAGCGTCCTGAAAGAGGTGCAGAAGTCCAGCACCGCGAGCTGGATGGACTTCGCGACTGGGCGCGCTTGGCGACGTCGGTTTCTTAGCCGAGCCTCGTCTCCGAGGCCCGCGACGAGGTCCGCGACACCGTAGCCCACCGTCACCTCGTGACCAACGCAGCTTCCGCCAACCCTCTCCAGCCAACGCGCAACGGGAGCAGCCATGTCGACTTCGCGAACGAACAATGTGAACTCCCTCCTGGGCTAGCGGCCACTCTAGCGGGCGTAAGGTATCGCCTTCAGCAGGCCGACACTACTCGCGCCCTCCGACGCGCCCGGCCTCAAGCAGCCGGCGAGGAGGCAGTAGGCCCTTCGGCCGCAACACGCCGAGCGAGGTCCCAGTACGGACTCTCGATCCGGCGAAAAAGCAGCGTGCGTTCACCGGGGACGCGGCCAATCTGCTCGATCACCTGCCCCTTCTTGAGGCGACCGAGCAGTGGATGCACGAGCGTCGGGTCCACGCCGGTCGCCGAAACGATCTGGGGCGCGGAGAACACGTCGTCATCGTGGTTCGCAATGAACAGCATGACGGAGAGCATGTGGCTGTTGCCGAACATCGCTTTCGAGTGTTCGGGTGCAAGATCAGTCAGCAGCACCACGTTTCGAGTCTCCCACGTCGCAGCGATCGGCGACCCTGCAACTGCTTGGCGTGAATGTGACCTTCACAAATATAAGGCCTCGCGGCCTTCGATATATGAGACACATGTAGGTTCCGGTTGGACTTGTCCGTTTCGCAGACGAAATGTCCACGCGGTGTCCATCTGGACATTTCGGGCCGGCAAACTCACTCCGCTGGCGCGCAGAGCCGTCGTGTTTGGATGGGGGCATGAGGCGGTGGATTGAGCGAGTGACCGGGGCGCCCGGTTCCACGTCCTTTCGGCGCTTCCGTCGCATCGTGTCTGCAGCGAACGAGCGCGGGCAGTGGGCCGGCGATCTCGATGACGCCGACTTGTCACGCGCCGCCCGCGCAGCACTGATCTCGCCAGGTCGCAGTGCGGTAGTCGAGCCGACCGCCGACCTGTTGGCTGTGCTGCGCACGGCCGCGCGGCGCACGCTCGGGGAAGAGCCGTTCGATGAGCAACTGCTGGCGGCTTGCGCGCTGGCAGCGGGGAACGCAGTAGAGATGGACACCGGTGAGGGGAAGACTCTTGCCGGTGCTCTCGCTGCGGCCGCTTTCGCGGTCGCCGGTCGGCGCGTACATGTGCTGTCGGTGAACGACTATCTCGCGGAGCGGGATGCCGCGTGGATGCGTCCCCTCTTCGATTCGCTCGACATCCGTGTCGGCTGGGTCGGTCAACACACGCCGCTGATGACGCGGGCTGAGATGTATAGGTTGGACGTCGTCTACGCGCCGGTCAGCGAGGTCGGATACGACGTGCTCCGCGACCGGTTCGCGACAACCGAAGCAGACCGCGTGAGCCCGGTGCTCGATGTCGCGATCGTCGACGAGGCCGACGCGGTACTGATCGACGAAGCGGTGTCGCCCCTCGTCCTCGCCGGAACGTCCACAGACAGCCCGGAAGACTTCACGCTGGCGGACGCCCTCGTGCAAGAGCTTGACCCCGGACTGCACTACGCGATCGACGCCGACCATGCCACCGTCTCGCTCACCGACGCCGGCCTCGACCTCCTCGAGAACCGACTCGGCGGTGTGAACCTCTACGACACCGCACACACAGCGACGCTCACACGCCTCAACCTCGCCCTCCACGCTCACGTTCTCGTGCACCGAGACGTCGACTACCTGGTCGTCGACGACGCGATCAAGCTCATCAACACCGCAAGAGGCCGTGTCGCGCACCAGCAACGGTGGCCAGACGGGCTGCACGCGGCAGTCGAGGCCAAAGAGCAGCTCACTGTCTCGTCGCCCGGGATCGTCCTCGACACCCTCACGGTGCAGGATCTGCTGCGTCGCTATATGACCCTGTCGGGCATGAGCGGAACCATGGTCGCAGTGGCCGAGGAACTGGCCGAGTTCTACTCGCTCCGCTCTGGTCGGATCGAACGACGGCTACCGAACCAGCGGACAGATCTGCCGCAGCGTGTCTTCCTCGACGAGGACTCCCGCGTGGATGCCGTGTTGGTGGAGGCTCGAGAGCGTCATTGGGCAGGGCAACCGGTGCTCGTGGAAACACAGAGCGTCGCGGAGTCCGAACACTACGCAAAGGTGCTCGCCGAGGCGGGAATCGAAGCCCACGTGCTCAACGCCCGCAACGACGCGCGGGAGGCCGCAGTCATTGCAGAGGCCGGCGAGTATGGGGCGGTCACGATATCCACCCAGATGTCGGGGCGCGGCACAGACATCCGCCTCGGAGGCATCGACGAGCACGACCATCGTCGCGTCGCGAGAAGCGGGGGACTAGCGGTGCTGCAGATCGGCAGGTATCCGTCCGGCCGCCTTGACGCGCAGTTGCGCGGCCGCTCAGGCAGGCAGGGCGACCCCGGCACTACCGCCACCTTCGTGAGCACCACCGACGAACTGGTGCAGGCCAACGCTCCTGACCACCTGCTCGAGAAGATCCGACGACGAGGATCGCAACTCGACCAGACCACGCTCGGTTCCATCATCGACCAGGCGCAGCGGATCGCCGAGGGCATCCAACACGACCGCCACCGCGACACCTGGGACTTCAGCCGCGCGATCGCCCGCCAGCGCGACACCGTTCTCGGCGACCGAGAGGCGGTCATGAACGGTGACCGCGCCGCCCTAGAGGTCACTCGACGAATACCAGAGGCATTCGATCGCCTTGCCTCGGCATCCTCCCCGTCAGTAGTTGCTCGTCTCGCCCGCGACGTCGCATTGTGGTGTCTCGACGAACAGTGGTGCGACCATCTGGCACATCTGACGGAGATCCGCGACGGCATCCACCTGCAGGCCCTCGCCGGCGTCAACCCGCGCGATGAGTTTCACCGCATCGCACTGCGCGAATTCCGCGGATTCTTCGCGTCGGCTTATGACCGCGCCGCCGACATCATCCGTGACGTGACACCCGACCAGCTCGGGCAGGACATCACTGTGCTCGGGTTGCGCCGACCGTCGGCAACGTGGACCTACATGACCAGCGACAATCCCCTGGGTAGTCCGATGGACCGCGCCGCGCGCGCGGCTGGCAAATGGATTCGGACACGCGTCTATCGGATCGAGTAATCTCGCCGAAACGGATAACTCTCGCTACAAAGACTCGCGTTCTTGCTGGACAAGTCGGCATCTGAACGCGCCAAAGTCTTACTGCGTGGGGGACATCTCAAAGCGGTTCCTACAACACACTTGCGCGTCGATGACGTTCTTCACAAGTGATTGAGCTGCGGTCAGCGGGCTCGGGTGTGACGACGCGAGCTGATCTCGTTGACATTAATAGGCGATAGCCCTATAACCAATTTATGCGACGTTGCGCTCCCGTCACGGCGGTACGACGAGAAGGTGGCCTCGGCCGGTGCAGCCGATGAGCCTGATGGGTGCGGCGGCAGTGCAGATTCGGGGCCGCGACGACAGCGTCAGCGTTACGGAGCTCTCGTTGCTCACTCTGCCGGCGTTTGACGCCGCGACCCCGTGGCGACGCTTTCGCGCCTATCGCGGTCAGCGTCATTACTCCGGTAGCTACTGGTCGGCGACGATGGAATCGCTGGTGGGGTATGAGTCGAGGCTCGAGCTCGCCAACCTCCTGGGGGAAGACTTCGACCCGTCGACGGTGTGGATCCTCTCGCAGCCGTTCCTTGTCGAAGGGAGGGACGGGAGCCGCAAGCGGCGGCATGTGCCGGACTACCTCGTGGAGCGTACCGGCGGCCGGGCTTGTGTGATCGATGTGAAGCCCGCCGCTCTTCTTAGTGATCCGAAGATCGCGGCCGCGTTGACGTGGTCGGGGCAGTTAGTCGAGTCGATCGGGTGGGACTACGTCGTGCTCAGCGAACCGGAGCCAGTCCGCCTGAGCAACCTCAAGTTTCTCGCGGGCTATCGGCGGGCATTCCAGTTTGCGCCCGTCGAAGTCGAGGCGGTCCGCCTGTCTGTTCAAGAGCCGATGACGTTCGGGCAGGCTTGCCGAGTCGGTGCAGCGCAGCTCGCCGAGCCCGAGTATGCGCGGGGAATCGTCCTTCACCTTCTTTGGGCAGGACGGCTCACGACTGATCTCTCAGCGCCGCTCGCTTCGACAGCGATTGTGGAGCCAGCGTGGTGATGCTGTCCGACGAGCCGACCTTCGATATCCGCGTGGGTGCGAGCTTCAGCTGGGACGGCTCCCTCTGCACGGTCGTCGAGATAGCCGGAAACGCGATTGTCATTCAGGACATCAACCGTCGCCTGCGGCGCCTTCACTATGCGGAACTGCTTCGGCCGCCAAGCGATGGGGGCCGCGCCCGGTTCCCCCGGGATCCTGGTGGCGCTGCGATCGACCCGCTCGCTCTCATTTGGACGCAGCTATCGGCAGCCGAGCAGGAGGATGTGCATCAGCGAGCCGATCACGTACGCGAAGTTCTCACCGGGTACAAGTCCGGCAGTGCCGCACATGCACGCCCAGGCGAGCCGCGGGACGAGTACTCACCCGACAGCGGAAAGATGTCCCGCTACCGTGCCAAAGCGGCCGAGGTGGGCGTTTCAGAGCGCACGATCAGCAACTGGGTGGCTCGATACCTTGAGGCGGACGAACTGGGTCTGATGGACAACCGCCGCGTGAAGCCGACGCGCGGGCTCGGGAACCTCGACCCGCGGTGGGTCGACATGGTGCGCACTATCCAGGCAGAGCAGATTACGGAACCCCGCGTCGCGCGGAAGGTGATCATGCGACGCGTGGCAGCGCGGCTCGAGCGCGAGTACGGGGTCGGCGTGGTGAAGATCCCCTCGAAGTCTGTCCGGTACCGAGCGTTCCGCGACCTCGACTGGGGTCGGAACACGTTCGACGGAAGCACGAAGGCGAAGCGATCGAACGCGAACAAGCCGCAGAGTGCGTTTGGTCGCTTCGCTCCCACTCGGCCAGGTGAGTACGTCCTCATGGATACGACACCGCTGGACGTGTTCGGATTCGATCCCGTGAGCGGCGACTGGGTGAACAGCGAACTCACCGTCGCGATGGATCTCTACGATCGAGCGATCGTCGGTATGAGGCTCACCCCGACCGCTCGCGCTATGGACGTCGCCGGTGTGCTCCTCGAGGCGATGCGTCCGTTCGAGATCCCCGAAAGCTGGGGCAGGACGGCATCATGGCCCTACTCGGGGGTTCCCGACACGCTCATCGTCCGCGAGGACCACATCCAGGTCGCAAGGTTCATCCGAGCCAACCTGCCCGAGACGATCGTCGTCGACCACGGCAAGATCTACCTCTCCGAGCATGTGCTGAGCGTCTGTTCGCGGCTGGGGATCTCGGTACAGCCAGCCCGACTGTACATGCCCACGGACAAGGCCGCGGTGGAGAGGTTCTTCCGCACCGTCAAGGAGCTGCTGAGTCAGCTGCCTGGCTTCAAGGGAGAAGACCTGTTGGCCCGTGGTCTCGACGCTGAATCTGATGCGGTGTACACCATCTCGCAGCTCGAGGAGATCATCCGCGAGTGGATCGCGACCGTTTACCACGTGCGCCCGCACAGCGAACTGGCTGACCCGCTGCTGCCTGGACTGGAGATGAGCCCGCAACAGCGATACGAGCAGGGCGTGGCGACGGCAGGCCACCTCCGACTGCCCCAAGATCGAAACATCGTGCTGGAGATGCTCCCTGTTGTGCACCGAACGATCCAGCGGTACGGAATCGAGAACTGGACGCTGCGCTACAAGGACGACGATGGGGTGCTCCGCAAGTACCGTAACCGGTCGCAATCCCTCTACAACCAGGGGCGAGACTGGCCCTTCTTCGTCAACCCCGACGATGTCCGATACATCTACTTCCACGACCCCGAAGACAGCACATGGCACACCCTGTCCTGGGAGCGAGTCAAAGAGGTCAACACCCCGTTCGGAATCGACGCGCTCGAGTACGCGAAGAAGCTGGCCGCCTCGAACCCGCAGATCCCGGACACCGAAGCAGCTTTGACCGCACTGCTCGCGCGGTGGGGATCCGGCCAACACCTCACCCCGCAGGAGCGCCGTGCCTCCGCACGGCAGGTCGCCGCGCACCGACACGAGACCGAAGCGGCAGCCATGACATCGATCCGCCTGACGCAGGAGCTCATCGCACGAAGCAGCCCCGGCGTGACTCTCCCGAGTGAGGAGCTGGCCGGTCCCCGTGCCGTCTCCCTGTCCTCTCCGGCGCCGTTGGGTGGCGACGACGACGTGGACGACGAACTCGACCCCACCGAGTACGACCCAGACCCGGAGTTCTACGCGACCGCCCTGGAGGATTTGTGATCAAGCCTGACACTGGCCCGTCTACCTACGAGTGGTGGAAGTACCTCGCCGAAAGGCCGAGCCCGGTCCGGCCGGAGCGACTCTCTATGGCGCAGATTCGCGCCCTCGACACCGTCGCGCGCAGGGACTACGGGCGGCAACGCCGGCGATGGCACGAGAGCATCCTGCTGCGCACACCGCAGGTTGTCCGTGCCAATGAGCAACTCGACGATCTGCTTGAAGCCAACGAGGACGCGGTGACCCGCGTTCGGGCCGCTGCGGCCATCGACGCTCCGCCGTCTCTGGGCAAGTCGACCACCGTCGACGCGTACGGACTCAGATACCACCGGGAACAGATCGACCAGCTCGGCGAGTACGTGGATGATAACGACGACATCCTGAGGATCCCCGTGTGCCGAATCACGCTCACCGGCGATGTGACGATCAAGGGGCTTCACCAGCAACTATTCGAGTTCTACGCACACCCGGCGCGGCGGGCGACCACGGGCAGGGTGCTCGCCCGCGATCTTGCCACCATGGCGGGCGACGCAGTCCGACGCCACGAGACGCGGCTGATCATTATCGACGACGTCCACTTCCTCCGCCCGGGCACCGAAAAGGGCGAGCAGGTCGCGAACGAGCTCAAATGGCTCGCTAACGAGTACCCCGCGACCTTTCTGTTCGCCGGTGTCGCTCTGAAGCAGCGAGGGTTGTTCTCCGAAGGCCGCAACGGTGAGTTCGCCGCCTTGGCGCAGACCGGCCGGCGATGGACACTGCTGCAGCTCCACGCGTTTGATCCGCTCACGGCGATCGGCGCACCCGTGTGGCGCGACACGCTGCTCGGGATCGAGCAGCGACTGATGCTTGCGCGGATGCGTCCGGGCACCCTCGCCGACACGCTCAGCGACTACCTCTACATTCGCTCGACAGGCGTCATCGGATCGTTGATGCAACTGATCCGCCTGGGAGCGATACGCGCCATCCGCACCGGGAAGGAGACCCTCGACACGGATCTCCTGGAACAGGTCTCGATCGATGAAGCTGCGGAGATCGCACGTGGCGCTACAGCAATTCTCGTGAACAAAGCACGGCGAGTCGCCCGATCATGACCGAGCTTCGTCGTCTGCCGTTCCGGGTTCGCCCCATGCCAGACGAACCTCTTGACTCCTGGCTGGAAACGATGGCAGCCGCGCACGGCGTCACTTTCGGACAGATGATCGTCGCACTGGGACTATCCGGCCCAGCGGCCGTCGAGCAGGATCAGCACTACTCCGTCGGGCGTCTGAACCGGTGGTCGTTCCACCTCGACGAGGGACCACTCGAGCGCCTCATCCACACGACAGGGTTGTCGGCCGACTGCCTGCAAGCCATGACCAGGTCGGCGTTCGCTTCGACGGTGACCAAGTACACGCTCAAGGGGCGGCTGAGCATCCAATGTCCGACCGCGGGGACGCAAGGGCGCTTCTGCCCGGAATGCCTCCTCGACTCTGGTGGCCGGTGGAGGCTCTCGTGGACGTACGCGTTCGTGTCGATGTGCCCTCGTCACCGGCGCGTGCTCAGCGACATCTGTCCTAGTTGCGGTGAGGCACCGCGCGCACGCCCGCAACCGATGTATCTCGTCCCACGACCGGGATGCTGCCACAACAGGCCACACCGCGCGGCAGATCCGCGTCAACGCTGCGGCGCCGATCTGCGCGACGAGACCGGACGCGTCGAGGCAAGCACGGGGATGCTTGCTGCGCAGCGAGCCCAGTTCGCGACGATCTCTCAAGGCGTCGGTCGATTCGGCATGTACCGCGACAACCCGCAAGCTGCACCGCTCGTTATGGAGGATCTCCGAACCATCGCTCGCATCGCGGTCCGTGCTCTCGTCAATGGCGAGGACATCGATGCTGGAGATATCCCGTCGGCAACCCTCGGTAAGGCACTCGACGAAGACGGCATCCTCCGCAAGGAACGCCCCCGAACCTCGGCGCTGGCAGCGCTCGGAGCCAGTCTCGCCTTCCAGGCGGTGCAGGACCCCGACCGCCTCTTCAAGCTCCTCCACGGCCGTATCCCACCATCAGCGGTGTTCGATCAACACAGCCTCCAGCTGAAGGTCTCGGTTGCCCGATCGCGCGGCCTCAACATGCGCCACCTCACACACATCCAGCACCTTGTTCCCCCTCCACCGTCCGGAGCGAAAGAACGAGCGCGCAAACTTCCCGCACAGATCTGGCCCGAGTGGGCGGCGCAACTTCGGATTCCCAAGACCGATCCCGAGCTCGCAGCCGCCGCCGTCTCCACAGCAGTGATGATCGCAGGCACCCGCCTCAGCCACGTCGAGGCCCTAGAAATGCTTGGATCGCCACTGCCCCGGCACCGCGTCCGGGATACCACCCGGTTGCTGCGCGACACCGACCCCGCCAAGAACCTCTTGCTCCCCATCGCCCGCCTCGCCATCTACCTCGATGCCGAGAACCCCCCAATCGACTACGCGCGCCGACGCGCGCTCGACTACGCATCACTCCTCCCGGCCGTCGACTGGAACGCGATCGCAGCCCGGGTCAACACTCGTCGCGGCGGCGCCCCACGACTGCGACAGATTCGGCTGCTGCTCTACAGCTGGCTCAGCGGGAACCATCCAGACCAGGCCCCGCAGCTCTTCCGGCCGCACTCCGCCGCGGAGGTCACGAACGCCCGAGAGCTGGCAGCCTCCCTCTCGCACGAGTTGGAGCTCGAGCTCCTCAACGTGGCCCGACGCTTCCTCGAGGCGCATCGCATCAACGAACCCGTGCGCTGGAGTCCTCCCCTCGACGTCGCTGACTGGAACCCCACGGTCGACGACGCCGAACGCACAGCAAGGTGGCCCGTCAACCAGCCCGCTCGCGAACACCTCCGCACGACATTCACGTTCAGCGAACTCGTGGACGAATACCGCAGCGGCCGGGCTCTGAAAGACCTCGCCAGCGATTCGGGCGTCGGTCGCTCGGTTATCAGCCGTGTCCTGAAAGAGGCGGGAATCGAACTCCGACCCGCGCACGCCCCACGCCAGGTCGTCGTCGACGACGACCGAATCCGAGTCGACTATCAGAACGGCCGCACGCTCGAGGCGATTGCACGCGAACTTGGATGCAGCGAATCCACCGTTGCCCGGAGACTCCGGCTACTCGACGTGCAACTCCGGGCGCGCGGAGGCCGAACCAAAGACCTCGCCGAAGTGGTGATCTCCGAATGAGTGACAGACCGCGGGACCCGGAATACCGACTCGGTGAAGGAGAAGCCGCGCCGATCGCCCCAGGCGACAAACACGGAGTAGTCGCTGTCGCTCCGAACACAACTGGGGATCATCGTTCGAGTAAGACCGCACCTGTTGTCAAGCCGTGGTCGGCACCCCACCTGGCGCCGCTCTTCATGGAACTCACGTCAGCGAAGACCGCGCCGAGCTGGGCGCGCCGTGCGGTGAAGATCATCCATCGCTACACCCGTGAGCACAGCGAACCGCCGACGTTCCGCGAACTGTTCAGCGAACTCGCCATCCAAGATCCCGACTACGCCGACCATGAGGAGGCGTGGTCGTCACGGGCAGTCCGGAACCTCGTGATGGTGCATTGGCGCAGGCAAGGATGGGTGCGATACCGGACCGAGACCCGCACCCTCCGATCCGGCCCCAACGCGAACCGCGACCTGTTCCCGGCTACCCGTTCGGCTCTTCGGGAGGGAGCGCGTCGAGAAGCTCCTCAAGAACGATGACGAGCTCGTTGTAACCCTGCATGTAGAACAGCGCGTCTGAGCCCGGTGTTTCACCGTCGATGACGCCGGCGAGGACCGTGCGCGCTTCCCGGGTCGCGGCCTGCAGGCGCGTCTCGATGCCCGGGAGGCTGCGGATCCATTCGTCGACGAGGGTGAAGCGGATGGGCGTGAAGTCGTGCGCGTCGACGCCGACGTGGAACTCGTGCCCGTGGGGGCCGTGATCGCGGGCATGCGTGTGACCGTGCAGCAGCGGGACGCCACCGTCGCTGCGTGGGCGGTGGGTCGTGTGCCGGTCGGTGCCGTGCGAGTCGCCGCTGTAGGGGTAGTGGGATGCCAGAATCCGGTACCCGTGGCGTGTGCCCTCAATGACCTCGGGGAGGATGCTCCACCCGGCCGCCTCGTACACCGGCGTGAACCGTTCGATCGCGCGCCTTGACTGTGTCGCCGGCGAGACCCGATCATGGTTGCCGGGCACGAGGAACCGTCGCCCGTTCAGGTGCGCGGTCAGCCCGACGGATTCCTCGATCGGCCCGAGCGCGAGATCACCGAGATGAAGCACAACGTCGTCCGGGCCCACCACATCGTTCCATCGTCGCGCAAGCTCCGCATTCATCTCTTCCACGGTCGCGAACGGACGCTCGGCGAGTTCGCTGATGCGTGCGTGACCGAAATGCTGGTCCGAGGTGACGAAGTCGACCTGGTCGAAGTCGAACCACGGATACTCGCTCACAGCTGCTCTCCACGCTCGCAGTCGAGGCTGCTTCTACAGCTCATCGACGTCGACGCCGAAGCGCGCCGCCACATCCTCGAGCGGTTCACCGCTCATGCCATCCCGCTCACGCACCACCCGCTCGACC
>CAYYKK010000195.1:0-13643 GCA_964467935.1 uncultured Polyangiaceae bacterium | reverse complement strand
GGGCGGCGGCGGCGCGAGCGGCGACTCGGGGTGCGGCTGCTCGCTCGGCGGCGAAGATGGCGGTGCCGCGACGGCGGCGGCGCTCTCGATCGTCGTCGCCGGGCTCTCCGCGATGCGCATCGGTCGCAGGAGACCGAAGAGCGAAAGGGCCCGGTGACCGATCCCGATCGCCCGAGCGCCATCCGGCAGGTGAAGGACGCGTCGGCGTTCGCCGGCAGCCTGCTCGAGCTCGGCCGCGTCGAGGGCGACGAGCGTCGCCTGCTGTTCCGGCAGGCGTTCGCGGCGCTCGCGGGCGAGTGGGGCGAAGGCCCCGGACCGCTCGAGGGCATCCACCCGGGTGCGCTCGCGCGCGGCGTGCAGGTCGCGCTCGACTCCGGCCTGCTCGACGATCTCGATTGGCTCGAGCCTCCGGCGGCGGGTCGCGCGCTCTTCGGTCTCGCCTCGGCGCTGCCCCTCGGGACGGCGCAGCGCGAGCTCGGTCGGCGCGCGCTGTCGCGGCTGCTCGAGGGGGACGCGGAGACGTTCGCGGCGATGGCGACGGTGATGGCGAAGACGGGGAGCAAGGCGCTGTCGAGCGCGCCGGTCGTTGCCCGGGCGTCGCTCTTGTTCGAGATCCCCTTGCAAGCGGCGGTCGGCGACGGGCCGTTCGCGCACGCGCTGGCGTCGCGCAAGGTCCTCGCGCAGGGCTGGGTCATCGGCCCCTCGACGCGCTCGCTCTCCGCGCGTCGGCTCTCGGCGCGCATCCTCGAGCGCGCGGCGCGCGAGGTCGTCACGCGCGCGTCGCGGAAGGATCCGGCGAGCCTCCGCATCTTCGCGGCGGACGGGTCGCTCGCTGCGGTGAAGCGGCGCCTGCTCAACGATCGCGAGCCGCTCGTCTGGCGCCACGCTGCGGTCGCGCGCGGTCTGCTCGCGGGCTTCCGCCCCGATCTCCTCGAGCTCGTCGAGGAGGGCCTCGCGCCGACGATGACGCCGACCGAGTGGCGCCGCTCGGCGACCGCGATCGCGGCGCACGCAGCCGTCCGGCCCGAGGCGGCGCTCCGTCTCGCCGCGAAGCTCTTCGGCGGCGCAATCCGCGAGCGCGATCCCGGGGTCGCGGGACCGTTCGTGTGGGGTCTCGCGCGCGCGGCCGAGACCGAGCCCGAGGTGGCGCTCGAGCTGCTCGACGTCGCGCTCGCGGGCCCCGCCGAGGATCTCGCGGAGGCGATGATCTACCTCCGCCGCGAGCTCGGCCCGTGCGCCTTCCTCGAGGCGGCGGAGCGACGCGTCCTCGACCGGCTCATGTCTGCGCCCGTCGCGCGCAAGGAGGACGACGGCGCCGTGGCGCTGAAGGCGGAGCTGCTCCGCGATCTCGAGGGTCACGCCACGGAGGGGCTCGCCGAAGATCACGGACCGCTGCGCGCCCAGATCGAGCGCGCGCTCTCGATGTTCGTCTCCCTCGGCGCGCGCGTCGCCCACGGCAAGGGCCTCGAGCTCTTGGCGAGCGCGCACTCGGAGGTCGACACCCTCGTCGCGATGTCGCAAGGCGGTGAGACCGCGATGTCGAGGCGCGCCTCGCTCTCGGTCCTGCGCGACCTCGACCTCTCCCTCCTCGAGCGCGACGTGCTCGGCGATCTGCTGCGCCTCGACACGAACGTCGACCGCGCGAAGATCCACGACGAGGCGCTCGGCGCGCTGCGCGGCCGCACGGCGCGCTGGATCCTCGATCGCGAGACCACCAGCGACGAGGAGGCGGCGCAAGCCTCCGAGCCGCCGCACCTCGTCCTGCGCCTCTCGCGCCTCCGCGCCCTCCTCCACCTCGTCGACTGCGACGCCATCGGCGCGATGCGCGAGCCCACCGATCGGGGCGGCGACGACCCCAGCCGCGCCGCGGAGCGCGACCGCTGGCAGACGATCTCGCACGCGCTGCTCGCACGCGTGGAGGCGCGCCCGTCGAAGGCGCTGCGCCGCGCCCTGCTCGCCACGCTCGCGCGCTCGCTCGACGGCCTCGTGAGGACGCAGGCCTGCGACGTCGTCGACGCGCTGCTCGTCGTGGGCGCGAAGATGAGCGACCCGCGCGACTTCGAGACCCTCGCCGAGGCCTCGATGGACGTCGATCTGCGGCACGTGCTGCACGCGTACGCGATCTTCTTGCGCGCGGGCGCGGCGACGAGCGTCGGCGAGGCGGGCCCAGGAGACTCGCTGTTCCCCGAGGGCGGGCTCGACGACGCGCGGCTCTCCGCGCTCGACGACCTCGCCGACGCGATGCTCACGGTCGGCTCGTGGCGCTCGGACGCGCTGAGGAGCGTGCTCGCGCGACTCGCCGCGTGCCTCTCGGCCCTGGCGCGAGCCCCCTCGCTGCGAGCGCTCGCCGACGGCGGGGGTAGGCCGGAGATCGTCGGGAGCTTCGAGGCGAGCGCCCACGCCTTGCAGCAGATGTGCGCGGGCGCGAAGAGCCGCGTGTTCGAGCTCACCGAGGTGACCCTCACCCGCGCCGGCGCGTCGCGCGCGCTCTCGACCGCGATCGCGCGCGTCCTTTCCGGCAACGACGAGGAGCTCGATCGAGAGAGCCTGGAGCTCAGCACGAGCAACCTCACGGCGGGCGTGCCGCGCGCGATCGCCGGCGTCATCGAGGCGATCGTCCAGCACGTCGGGAGCCTCCCGCACGACGGCTCGATGCTGCCGGAGCAGCCCGCGCTCTCGGAGCAGCTGCCCGCGTGGCTGCCTGCGCGCCGCGTGCTCGGCGCCTTCTACGTGCTGCGTTCCCTCTCCTCCGGGGGCGCGGGCTCCGTGTTCGTCGTGTGCCGCACCGAGGATCGTCGCGAGAAGAGCGCCGAGCGCTTCGCGCTCAAGGTGCCCGACTACTCGGCCAACGCGGCTCGTCACCTCTCGGAGACGCAGTTCTTTCAGCTCTTCCGCTCCGAAGCCTCCGCGCTGATGGCGCTGCCGCACCACCCGAACCTCGCCCGCTTCGTCACCTTCGATCTGGCCGCGCGACCTCGCCCCATCCTCGTGATGGAGCTCGTGGAGGGGCCGTCGCTCGAGCGCCTCGTCGAGACGCGGACGCTCACGGTCGCGCGCGCGCAGCGGGCGCTCGACCAGGTGCTCGCCGGCCTCGAGGTGATGCACGCCGTCGGCGTCGGGCACCTCGATCTGAAGCCGTCGAACGTGGTCCTGCGAGGCACGGCGCCGCCGTCGATGCGATCCATCGCGGGCGCCGCGCTCGCGACGAAGGACGCGCCCATCGACGAGACGGCCGTGCTCGTCGACTTCGGCCTCGCCGGGCGCAACATCCGCCCGGGTTGCGCGTCGGGTCCCTACGGCGCGCCCGAGGTCTGGGGCGCGCTGCCCGAGGGCTCGAAGGCGACGCCGATGGCGGCCGACGTCTACGCGTTCGGCTGTCTCGCGTTCGAGGTCTTGACCGGGGACGTGCTGTTCGACGCCGAGAGCGAGGTCGCGCTCATCGCGAGTCACATCGCGCACGACGGTCTGCCGCAGAAGCTCCGCGCCTTCTCGAAGAGCCAAGAGCTGCAGCCGCTGGCCGAGCTGCTCTTCGGCGCGCTGAGGCGCGATCCCCGCGCGCGCCTCGGCGTGGGCGAGCTGCGCTCGGAGCTCGCGAAGGTCGCGAGGAAGCTCGAGGGCGCCGCCTGGCCCTTGCGTGCCCCGAGCTGAGCGCGCGGACGGTCGGGCCGGCGCAAGGACGCGCGCGGAGATCTCGTGCGCGGAGGTCTCGCGCGCGGAGGTCTCGCGCGCGGAGATCGCGCGAGCGAGCTACTGCTCGCGGAACCCGTCGGCGGGGCGAATGCCGGCCGCGTAGAGGCTCGGCAGGATCGTGGCGGTCAGGCAGAGCACCACGGCCACCGCGCCCGTCACCATGAACTCGAAGGGCCGCACGAGCACTGGCAAGTGGGAGATGAAGTACACCTTCGGATCGAGCGGGAAGGCGTAGCGGATGAGCCCCTTGCAGACCACGAGCCCGAGCGCGAGACCGATCCCCGTCCCGAGCGTACCGATGATGCCGCCCTGGTAGAGGAAGACGCGGAGGATCGCGCTGTCGGTGGCGCCCATCGCCTTCAGCACGGCGATCTCGCGCTTCTTGTCGAGCACCACCATGATGAGGGTCGCGACGACGGTGAAGGCCGCGACGAGGATGATGAGCGCGAGCACGGCGCTCATGCCGATTTGCTGGATGAGGAGCGCGGTGAAGAGCCCGTGGTTGAGCTCCTTCCAATCCATGATGTGGTAGCTCTTGCTCGCGAGCGCGTTCGTGACGCCCTTGACCACGTCGTCGGCCTTGTCGATGTCGGCGATCTTCATCTCCACGCCGGTCACCGTGTCGCCCTGGTCGTAGAAGCTCTGGGCCTCGTAGAGATCGGTGTAGACGAGCTTCGAGTCGTACTGGTCGAACCCGGCCTCGAACACGGCCATCACGCGGAAGCTCTTCGCGACCGGCGGGCGAATCGTGCCGCCGCTCCACTGGTAGCCGATCGTCGGCGAGGTGACCGTCACGCAGTCGCCGATCTTGAGGGCGAGCGTCTTCGCGAGCGATACGCCGATGACGATCCCCGGCATCTGCTTCACCTGGGCCGGATCGGCGCACGCGTCCGCCGAGAGCTCGGGCGGGAGATCGTCGTCGTCGGGGAGCACGCTCTTGTAGCCGCCGTCGGGCGTCACCGCCCCCACGGGCGCGTCGGGCCCTGCGTCGATCGGCGCCTCCTCGTCGTGCGGCGGCTCCGCCGGCACCGGCTCCCAGTCGCCTGCGTCCGGAGCGACCTCTTCGCGGTGCTTCTGCCCCTTCTCGATGTCCTTCAGGACCTGCTTCTTCAGCTCGAGCGGCATCCCGGCGTCGTCCCGCTCGGGCTCGACCTCCACCTCGTCGCTGCCCTTGCTCGCGCCGCTCTTGCCCGGGGGCTCGAAGGGCTCGTCGTAGTCGGACGTGTCGACCTTGCGCTCCGCCGGCTTGGCGCCTTCACGACGAAGCCCGCGCAGCTGCTTGATGCCGCACGCGAGATCGCCTTCGACGCTGCACGTGCCCGACTCGCCCTCGATGATGTGCCGGGGCAAGTCGAGGACCGGTGGGCCCTTCGCGTCGACGCCGAGGCTCGCCGAGGGGTCGACCCCCTTCAGGAGGACGCCCGTCGCGGTCGCCTCGCCGTGGGTCAACATCATCGGGTTGATGCTGAACGGCGCCACCGCGACGACCCCGGGGACGGTCTCGACCTTCTTCATGACCTCCCGGTAGTCGCGGAACTCGGTCGAGTACTTCAGGACGAGCACGTGCGCGTTCACCCCGAGGACCTTCTCGCGGAACTGCGCCTGGAATCCTCCGGTCACGCTCATCACCGTCGCGAGCGCCGCCACGCCGAGCGCGACGCCCAAGATGGCGAACATCGTGCCGACCGAGATGGACGCGCGCTTCTTCGACCGCAGGTAGCGAAGCGCGAGCGAGAGGGGATACCCCATGGGCTCGTTTGACTAGTTCCTCGTGTCCCCGTTTGCAAACCATCCGGCGGTTTTCTGCTCGGGCCAAGGTGTGGCCCGGAACGAGCGATCCTGTTACCTTCGAATTCGCCCTGATTCGCAGGGCCGCAGCTCATGACGAACCCCGCGCGACCGAAGGGCCCTCCGAGCGGCACCGCCCTCAGCGGCGCGAGCCTGGACGGTCACGCGCCCGCGTCGTCGGACGCGTCGGGCTTCGTGCCGATCACGCCGGCGCGACCGCTCGCCGCCGCGCCGGCGCCCGGCTTCGGCCCCCCACGCGAGGCCCACCACCCGCCGACCTTCGCCGGCAACGACATCCAGCGGATCGCCAAGCGCATCGACGCGGGCGACATCCCCGCGCGCTTGCCCGGCGACGATCGGCCGACGGGCGCGGTCCCCGCCTCGTTCCAGGGCACCGAGCTCGCCTCCCCCGTCTCGCCGCCGACGCTCGCGCCGAACGTGAGCGCCCCAGCGCCGCACGCGGCGCCCCCCTCGGCCTGGGTCCCGAGCGGCGCGACGAGCGGCCCTCCGAGCGATCCGCTCATCCCCGAGGCGCTCGCCTCCGCGGTGAGCGGGCCCGACCCCTACCTCGGCAAGACCCTCGACGGTCGCTACGCGATCGAGAAGGTGCTCGGCGAGGGCGGGATGGGCGTCGTCTACGCGGGGCGCCACACGATCATCGGCAAGCGCGTCGCGATCAAGATCCTCCGCAACGAGTACACGAAGGACCAGGAGATCCTCGATCGCTTCGTCCTCGAGGCGAAGGCGGCCTCGAGCATCGGCAACCCGCACATCGTCGACATCAGCGACTTCGGTCGGCTGCCCGACGGCGGCACGTACTTCGTGATGGAGTACCTCGATGGCGAGAGCCTCGCCGACGCGATGACGATCCGCGTCGGAGGCGCCTACCAGCCCCGCCCGATCCCGCTCGACCGCCTCTACGCGATCATGCTCCAGATCTGCGACGGCCTCGGCGCCGCGCACGATCGAGGCATCGTCCACCGCGATCTCAAGCCGGACAACATCTTCCTCGTGAAGCAGAAGTCCGCCGACTTCGTGAAGATCCTCGACTTCGGCATCGCGAAGGTGAGCGGGGGACCGACGCAGAAGCTGACGCGCGCCGGGTCGGTGTTCGGGACGCCGCAGTACATGTCCCCCGAGCAAGCGGCGGGCGCGACCGTCGATCTCCGCGCCGACATCTACGCGCTCGGCGTCATCCTCTACGAGATGGTGAGCGGGCAGCTGCCGTTCGACGGCGACAACTTCATGGGGATCCTCACGATGCACATGTACAAGGCCCCGGTGCCGGTGCGCGCGCTCGTGAACACCTCGTCGTGCCCGCCGGGGCTCGAGGCGATCATCCAGAAGTGTCTCCAGAAGCGGCCCGAGCAGCGCTCCCAGACCATGGCCGAGCTCGCCGACGACCTGAGGCGCCTCGGCGCGAGCCAGCAGCCGCTCGCCGTGGCGGATCTGTTGGCGCGCCCGAACGCCGGCGGCGTCCCGCAGGACTACTTCAAGAGCGCGCAGCACGCGATCGTGCCCGCGGCGCCCTCGGGCCAGCCGAAGCCGTGGCCCGTGTGGATCTGGATCGCGTCGATGGCTGCGGCGGCCGCGCTCGTCGCGGGGTTCCTGCTCCTGCGGCGCGGCGCGAGCCCCACCGCGGCAGCGGCACCGAGCGCCTCGACCCCGGCCGCGTCCGCCACGGCGCCGGCGAGCGCGACGGCGTCGCCGGCGTCTCCCGCCGTCGCGAGGTCGGCCGCGGCGCCCGCCGCGAGCGCTGCGGCGACCGGGCCGGTGCGCGTCGCGATCGAGCTCACGCCGAAGAACGCGGTCATGAAGCGCGACGGGCGCCCGCTCCAAGGCGCCGAGCTCGACGTCCTGCCAGGCGAGAAGGTGACTCTCGAGGTGAGCGCGGCGGGCTTCGAGCCGCGCACGGTGGTCGTGGACGGCAGCCAGCCGAAGCTCCCGATCGTGCTCGAGCCCCAGAAGAAGGGCGTCGCCGGCGGCAGACCCGGCGGGGCGGGCGTACCGCACAACGGCACGACGGTCGTCGACACGTGGTGACGAGCGGCGCCATCTCGCTGGGCGCGACGTCGTCACGCGCCACGTGCCGAGGGGCGACGTCCCCACGCTCGAGGAGCGTGCGCGCGGTGATCGCGACGTGACCGCCGAGCTGCTCGCCCAGGTGCCGGACGACGTGCTCGCGCTCTGCAAGCGGCTTCGCGAGCGCGGCAAGCGCGGCTGGATCGTCGGCGGCTGCGTGCGCGATCTGCTGCGCGGCAAGGCCCCCAAGGACTGGGACGTCGCGACCGACGCCCTCCCGAAAGAGGTGAAGCGCTTCTTCCCGAAGGTGATCGACACCGGGATCGCGCACGGCACGGTGACCGTGCTGATGAACCACGTGCCCTACGAGGTCACGACGCTGCGAGGCGAGGGCGCGTACACGGACGGGCGCCGGCCCGACTCCGTCCAGTTCGTGAGCGACATCGACGCCGACCTCGCGCGGCGCGACTTCACGATCAACGCGGTCGCGATCGATCCGGTCGACGGGCACGTCGTCGATCCCTTCGACGGACGCGGCGACCTCGCGCGTCGCGTCGTCCGGGCGGTCGGCGATCCGCGCGAGCGCTTCGCCGAAGACGGTCTGCGCGTGCTGCGCGCGGCCCGGTTCTCCGCGACCCTCGGCTTCGACATCCACGCCGAGACGCTCGCCGCGATGAGCGAAGAGCGCTCGCACGCCACCTTCCGGAAAGTGAGCGCCGAGCGCGTCCGCGACGAGTGGATGAAGAGCATGCTGGCCGATCGACCCAGCGTCGCCTTCGAGGTCATGCGCTCGACGCAGCTGCTCGGCATCACCTGCCCGGAGCTGCTCGAGTCGGTCGGGTGCGCGCAGAACAAGTACCACGCGTTCGACGTGTGGGGGCACGCGATGGCGTGCCTCGACGCCTGCCCGAAGGAGCCCGTGCTGCGCGTCGCGGCGCTGCTCCACGACGTCGGCAAGCCACGCTCGCGCGCGTTCTCGCCCAAGACCGAGGACTTCACCTTCTACGACCACGAGCGCATCGGCGCGGAGATGGCGGATCCGATCCTCACTCGCTTGAAGTTCTCGAACGACGAGCGCGCGAAGATCGTCGCGCTCGTGCGTCATCACCTCATCTGCTACTCGGACGACTGGAGCGACGCGGCGGTGCGGCGCTGGCTCAAGCGCGTCGGCGTCGATCTCACGGCCGACCTCTACCGGCTCGGGCGAGCCGACGCGCTCGGAAAAGGCCGAGAGGCGGACGCGGACCTCGCCAACATCGACCGGCTGGAGGCGCGCGCGACGACGCTGCTCGCGGGCGGCGCGGCGCTCTCGACGCGCGACCTCGCGGTCCGCGGTCACGACCTCATGAAGGAGCTCGGCCTCGCGCCCGGTCCGGTGATCGGCAAGATCCTCGAGCGCCTCCTCGAGCTCGTGCTCGACGATCCGGGGCGCAACGAGCGCGCGACGCTCCTCGCCGAAGCGAGAGAGCTCGCGTCGACCGAGGCCGCGACGAGCCCGCCCGGCGCGACGGGCGATGGCGCGCCGGGTCGAGGGTCCCGCGGATGACGCCCTCGGCCCCGCCAGATTCGCTTCCGAGCCGCGCCCCAGTGCTATGCTCCAGCCCGTGAGCGCCTCCGAGGAGACGGCCGATCAACCACGCGCGCCCAGACACTGGCCCGTGCTGGCGCTCACGTTCGTGCTGCTCTTCGGCGCGCTGAGCATCGTCGCCGCTTCCGCGTTGCCCGCCGTCGCGAGGGAGCTCGGCTGGACGCACGCCCGCACCGTCTCGCGCGAAGGTCATCGCGCGGAGACCGCGGGC
Organism: uncultured Polyangiaceae bacterium; assembly: GCA_964467935.1. Taxonomy (GTDB): domain Bacteria; phylum Myxococcota_A; class Polyangia; order Polyangiales; family Polyangiaceae; genus CAYYKK01. Next base: position 4,344 of record CAYYKK010000195.1, on the reverse strand, counting down.
CGAGCCGGCATCGACGCGGTCAAGGAGCGCGAGCAGAAGCTCATGCTCGACGGCGACGACGACGACGACGCGCCGCCCGACACGGCCCACGTCGGTATCAGCGTGCAGCCGACGACCATGTTCCACGGCCCGGGCACGTCGACGGGCCCCGTCGGGAGCCTCGACGTCGGCGAGAAGATCGTGGTCGTGCGCGAGGACCGAGGCTTCGTCCTCGTGGTCCGTCACGGCCCGACGGGCACCGACGTGGGTTGGGTACGAAAGTCGGACGTGCTCGTCCGCTGAGGAGGAGATTGAACCGCGCATCCTTGGCCAAACACCGCAGGGCAGGCTCTCTCCGCGCGAGGCGAGGCCCGAAGGTCGCTTATCGCGGCTCGATCCTGACGCCCGCCCGCGGCGCGGCGAGCTTGCTGTACCTCGCCGACGGTCAGATGATCGTCGGAGAGGACGGGCGCATCGAGAGCGTGGGCCCGGCCGGAGCGCCCCATTTCGCGGGCGTCACGCACGACCTGTCGGGGTCGCTCCTCGTGCCCGGCTTCGTCGACACGCACGTCCACTACCCGCAGACGCGCATCGTCGGCAGCGCGAGCGGTCCCCTGCTCGAGTGGCTCGACAAGACCGTCTTCCCAGAAGAGGCGCGCTTCGCGGACGCGATCTACGCGCGCGACGTGGCCGAGGACCTGATCCACCAGGCCGTGTCGAACGGGACGACGACGGCCGCGATCTTCTCGAGCTCGAGCCCGCTCGCGACCGAGGTGCTCTTCGAGGCGCTCGCGGCGCACGGCCTTCGCGCGATCGTGGGGCTCACGCTCATGGATCAGGCCTGCCCCGACGCGCTCCGGGTCAACGTCGCCACGGCCATGGCGGCGAGCCGCGACCTCGTCGCGCGCTTCCACGGAGCCGACGAAGGGCGCCTCGCGTTCGCGGTGACGCCGCGCTTCGCGCTGAGCTGCTCGCGCCGGCTGATGGAGGAGGCGGGCGCGCTCGCGGCCGCGCACGATCTCGTCGTGCAGACGCACGTCGCCGAGAACGAGCGGGAGCTCGTCGAGGTCGGTCGGGCGCACCCGTGGGCCGCGGACTACCTCGACGTCTACGAGAAGGTCGGCCTGCTCGGCCCCCGCACGCTCCTCGCGCACGCGATCCATCTGAGCGCGTCGGAGTGGGACCGCGTCGCGGCGGCGGGCGCGAAGATCGCGCACTGCCCGGACTCGAACTTCTTCCTCGGCAGCGGACGAATGCGGCTCGACGAGCCCGAGCGTCGCGGCGTCGGCGTCGGGCTGGGGAGCGACGTGGCGGCCGGCCGCAGCTTCGACATGCGGCGCGCGATCGCCTACGCCTACGACAACGCGCTCGCCGTCGACGCGCCACGGAGCCCCGCGCATCTCTTCGCGATGGCGACGCAAGGCGGCGCCGACGCCCTCGGGCTCGGCGGCGTCATCGGCTCGCTCGAGGCGGGGAAGGAGGCCGATTTCGTCGTCCTCTCGAAGCCGTCGTGGGCCGACGACGAAGCGGCCGCGCTGCGCGCCGTCACGTTCGCGAGCGACACCTCGCGCGTCGAGCGCAGCTACGTCCGCGGTCGCCTCGTCCATCGATCCGACGGCGGCGACTGAGCGGCCAAGGCGCCCCGGCGATCAGGCGGCGCGCGGGGTCACTCGAGCGGTTGGCTCGAGGGCGGCGCGACGGGCGGAGGCGCGATCGAGGGGATCGGCAGCGTGATCTGGAGCGCCTTGAGCCGATCGCCGACGAGCGCCTCGTCGACGGCGCCGCCCGGATCGGGCCCCGTCACCGCGCCGTCGGGCTCGACGGGCGCGGTGACCTTCGCCGTCACATCCGAGCAACAACGGAAACCCTGTTGATAGAACACGTGGGTCTCGTCGTGCGATCGCGTCGAGGGCCGGCAGCGCGTGCGCACGGGCCCCCAATAGCCGCCCTTGAGGATCGACGGGCGCTCTCCCTCACGGACCGTGTGGGTCCACTCGTCGACGTTGCCCGCCATGTCGTAGACGCCGAAGACGCTCTTGCACTCGGGCTTGTCGCCCGACGCGAAGCCCTGCCAGAGCTTGTCGAGCTCGAGCATCGCCTCGGTGCCTTCACGAGGACGCAGCGCCTTCTCGTCGTACGGCCGCCAGTGCGCGTCGATGGGGCACTTGTCGGGGCTGCGCTCGTAGCCGTAGGGATAGGGCGTCGCCTCTTCGCCCTCGCACGCGAACGTCCACTCGTCCTCGTCGCAGAGGCGCTTGCCTTGCTCGGAGCACATGTTCTGCGCCTCCGGGAACGAGACCATGATCACGGGGTAGTCCCCCTTGATGTTCGGGTACTCGTACCGATCCATGCAGTAGTGCATCGGCTTGGTGGGCAGGGTCGCGCTGATCTTGAGCCACGCCGCGCGGTCGAACGTCTGGCACCGCTCGGGGTACTCCTTGTTGATCCACTTCGTGCACGCCTTCTTCTGCATCTCCTCGACGGAGTTGCCGTCGTAGAGGCTCTTGCGAGGCGGATCGGTCTTCATGTTGCCGGCGACCTCGATCATCCCCGGTCCGCACGCGCCCCGGTTCTTCTCGCGCGCGTCGGTCTCGTCCGTCGGCTCGCTCGTCTGCGCGACGATCTGCCAGTGGTGGCCGCGCACGAGGTGCCAGAGGTGCGTCGGGTTCGGTCGGACGTACGCCGCGTTCGCGGCGATGCCGCGCGACACGTCGTCGGCGTCGAGCCGCATCAGGAGCCCTCCCAACCCGACGAGGCCGAGGGTGAAGCCCGCTGCAGCGAAGACTCGGAACGACACGTTGCGCTTCATGGTGGTCGAAGGGCGAAGAAGAAGTCAAAAACCCGGACGTCGATCGAGGGTCTCGATGCGCGCTTGCCCGCGCGCGCACGACCGCTTCATCGTACGCTGATCGTGGCGCCTGCGCCCCTTCGACGCCACGCCCTTTCGGGCGTGCTCGCGATGGACGATGGTGGACCTCGGCACGTCCTGGGCAGACGAGCACCGGGGGGCTGCCTCAGCCGCTCGACTCGCGGCCGTCCGCGGGGGGCGCGACGAGCAGCTTCTCGAGCCGCTCCACGTCCGCCGCGCGCGCGCCGGCGACGTCGTCGGCCTCGTTCGGGTCGGCGCTCAGATCGAAGAGCGCGCGCGATCGGCCCTTCTTCTCGCCGCCGACGAGGAGCTTGAGCGGCCAATCGATGACGACCGACTTCCTCGCGCTCGCCGCGAACACCACTTCTCGGCGCGCCGCACGCTCCCCGGTCGCGAGCGGCAGCAACGAGCTACCCGCGACGTCGTCCATCGGGGCGCCTCCGAGCTCGAGGATCGTCGGGGCGATGTCGAGGGTCGAGACCGCGCCCGCGCCGTAACGGAGCGGCTGCGCACCAGGGATCGACACGACGAGGGGCACGCGCAGCTGCGGCTCGTAGAGCTCCTTGCCGTGCCCGTTCGTCGCGTGCTCGCCGAACGCCTCGCCGTTCGAGCCGTGCACGATGATCGCCGTGCTCGCGCCTCGAGGGGACGATCGCACGGCGTCGAGCAGCTCCGAGAGCTGGACGTCGACGTACGCGATCTCGCCGTCGTAGAGGCCGCGCTTGTCGTGGCCGAAGTCGATGCCCGTGTGCGGGAGGTAGCTCTCGTGCGCGTCGAAGAGGTGGACCCACAGGAAGAGGGGGCGCGGGTCGGCCGCGTTCTTCGCGAGGAACGCGCGCGCGGCGCGCACGGCGTGAGGTCCGGTGATGCCGCGCTCGGGGTGGTCTTCCTTGTAGGCCGCGTCGAACGAGTCGAAGCCCTGATCGAAGCCGTGCTCGCGGCTGAGCCAGGTGAACGACGTGACGGCGCCGGTGAGGTAGCCCGCGCGCTTCATCCGCTCGGCGATCGTGTCGATCGAGGCGGGGATCGAGGGCCACTCGCGACGGTCGCGCGTCGTCTCCGTGAGCACGCGCCCCGAGACGAGCGGCGCGAGCGCGCGCGTCGTGTCGCTGCCGGTCGCGTAGGCATGAAGGAAGAGCGCGCTCGAGGCCGCGAGACCGTCGAGGGCCGGCGTCGTCTTCTTCTCGTAACCGTAAGCGCTCGTGTGATCGGCGCGGACCGTGTCGAGCGTGACGAGGACGACGCTCGGTCGCGCGCCGCTCGACGCCGCAGAGGCGGCGACGGCGCGCGCCGAGCCGGTGGAGCGCGGCGAAGGCTCCACGTCGCTCGCGACGACGGCGGGCGCGTCGTGCCCGTCGCAATCCTGATCGATGCCGTCGCCCGGGACGTCGAACGCGCCGGGGTGACGGCGCGGATCGCCCTCGTCGCAGTCGCCGCCGCCGAACGACGAGCCCGCGCCGTCGTGATCGCGATCGGTCCACCTCTCGAGGCCTCCC
>CAYYKK010000194.1:0-13650 GCA_964467935.1 uncultured Polyangiaceae bacterium | reverse complement strand
CTCCGCGGCAACCCGGGTGGCCTGCTCGATCAGGCGGTGAAGATCGCCGATCGCTTCCTCAAAGACGGCGTCATCGTCGCGACGGTCGGCTACTCGGAGGGCCGCGAGGAGCGCAAGGCCGCCGCGCCGGGCACCGAGCCCGGCTATCCGATCGTGGTCCTCGTGAACGGCAACTCGGCGAGCGCGTCCGAGATCCTCACCGGCGCGCTGAAGAACCTCGATCGCGCGCTCGTCGTCGGCCAGCAGACGTTCGGCAAGGGGAGCGTGCAGCTCATCTTCCCGGACGTCACGCCCGAGAAGGCGGCGCTCAAGCTCACCATCTCGCAGTACCTGACGCCGGGCGACATCTCGATTCAAGGCGTCGGCGTCACCCCCGACGTCGAGCTCGATCCGATGACCGTCGACGAGCTCGAGATGGACCTCACCGTGCAGAAGGACGGCGTCCGCGAGAAGGAGCTCCCCGCGTCCTTGTCGAACTCGCGCGCCGCGCCGCCGGGCAAGCCCGAGATGGTGGTGCGCTACCAGTTCACGAGCGCGGAGCGCGAGCAGCAGCGCGATCTCGGCGTCGACGCAGAGGACGATTTCCAGCTCGACTTCCCGATCCGGTTCGGCCGAGACGTGGCGGCGGCGATGCCCTCCGACAAGCCGCGCCTCGAGCAGCTGAAGACCGTGACGCCGCTCATCGAGAAGATCAAGAAGGACGAGCTCACGAAGGTCGCCGGCGAGCTCGACAAGCTCGGCGTCGACTGGTCCGCCGCGCCGGACGCCGCGAAGCTCGCGCAGGGCTCGGACCTCGAGGTGAAGGTCGACACCGGCAAGCCGAACGACGAGGTCACCGCCGGTCAGCCGATGGATCTGAAGGTCACGGTGAAGAACAAGGGCGACGGCACGATCTACCGCCTGCGCGCCAACACGGAGAGCGAGAACGGCTACTTCGACGCGAAGGAGCTCGTGTTCGGCAAGATCGGCCCGGGACAGGAGAAGAGCGCGCACGTCCCGCTCGGCTGGTGCGACATCGACGGACGCAAGGACGCGAGCATCCACGGCAAGCCGAAGGACGCGAAGCGCGTCTGCAAGATCCCGATGGACGCCGTCGATCGGAGCGACGGCGTCAGCATCCGCTTCGACGCCGAAGGCGGCGCGCCGCCGAGCCCGGTCGAGGTGCGCCCGACCGTGCACGCGCTGCCGCGACCGACCTTCAAGTACTCCTACGAGATCGCCGACGATCGCGAGGGCAACGGCGACGGCAGGGTCCAGAAGGGCGAGAAGCTCAGCATGTACCTGACGGTGAAGAACGTCGGTCCCGGGCGCTCGTACGACACGCAAGCGAACATCTCGAACCTCTCGGGCGACGCGCTCTGGCTGCACGCAGGACGCTTCGACATCTCGAACATGAGCCCAGGCGACGTGCGGCGCGTGGACTTCACCTTCGACGTCGCGCAGGCGGTGCAGGATCAAGAGGTCGTGCTCTCGCTCTCGGTCGGCGATCGCGATCTGCGCGAGAACGCGACCGAGAAGGTCCACATCCCGATCGAGTCGGCGACGAACGTCGCGCAGGCGTCGCAGACGAAGAAGGCGGGCGACAAGGGCGCGCTCCTCCTCGAGTCACCGAAGGCCGGAGCGCGCGCCTTCGGGCGCGTCGCGGGCGGCGCCGCCGTCTCCGTCATCGGGCGCGCGAACGGGTTCGACAAGATCAAGGTCGACAAGGACCGATTCGCGTTCGTCGCGTCGAGCGATCTGGTGGACGGTGGGGACAAGCCGGCGTCGCCGCTCCCGTTCGACGACATCTACTCGCACGCGCCGCCGGAGCTCGCGCTCGAGACGGGCGCGCTCGCGACGCGCGCCGACACGATCAAGCTCCACGGCACGGCGAAGGGCACCGAGCAGCTCTACGATCTCTACGGCTTCGTCGGCGGTCGGAAGTTCTTCTACCAGTCGAACAAGGCCGGCAAGGATCCGAAGAGCGCGTCGTTCGACGTCGACGTTCCGCTCCGGCCGGGCGTGAACATCATCAACGTGGTCGCGCGCGAGAACGCCGACTCGACGACCAGGCGCGTGATCGTGATCCGCAAGGACGGGCCGGACGGCGGCATCCTCGCGACGCCGAAGAACGAGGAGTCGCTCGACGAGACGTTCGACGACGGCGAATGACGAAGCCCTGGAAGCGGCTCGAGGGAGCCGCGCGGCGGCGTGCTCCCTCGGCGTTCGGCGCTCGGCTCGTGCCGCCGATCAGCTCTTGCTCTGCTTGTAGCTCGAGAACGTGACGAACGTCACGAAGAGCACGGCGCCGATGATCGCGATGAGCGTGCCGATGTTGAACAGGTAGTGCGCCGTCGCGGCGCCGGCGATCCCCATGATGAGGATGCCGAGGATGACGAGCCCGACGCCGAGCACCGGATCGGGTCCGGGCGGATCACGCTCGACGTCGTCGTGTTGGCTCTGCGTGGGTTTGGATTCGTTCGCGGCGACCACGATTCCAAGCCTAGCAAAGTCGGAGCCGAAGCCCAATGTCCACGCGAGACGGGGATCGCGGGCGGGCGCGAGCGAAGGAACTTCGCCCATGCGCAAACCCTGCGCGCCTCGAGCCGCGGCGATCTTCGCGCGTGCGAGGCAGGCTCAGCGCTTGGGGCCGTCGAACAGGTCGTCGAAGGCCGCGTCGAACTCGTCGGCGCCGCCCGCGGCGGCCGCTCGCGGCGGCGCCTCGTGGGGCTCTTCGAGGTTCGAGATGCGCTCCTCGACGGAGCCGCGCGGATCGCGGTAGTTCGGGTCGATGCGCGCCACGAGCTGGAAGTAGTAGAGCGCCTGCTCGCGGTTCTGCCGATACTCGTAGGCGTTGCCGATCTCGTACGTGAGCGCGAGCTCCTGCTCGGTCGACTTCTGCGACGCGTGGAGGCCACGGATGAACGCGTCGATCGCCTGATCCACGTTCCCCTGCTCCATGTTCATCATGCCGATCATCGACTGCGCCACGCACTCGCGCGCAGGATCGCGCGAGGCGAGCTCGAACTCGTTGATGGCGTCGGCGAGCAGGCCCATCTCCTTGTACGCGACGCCGAGATCGTAGTGCGTCGCCGCGTCGTTGTCGGCGACCTGCGCCGCCACGCCGGCCTTGAACTGCTCGAAGACGGTCTCGACGGAGACCTGCTGGGGGCCGGCGGCGGGGGGCGGCGGGGGCGCGACGCTGTCGAGCGCGTCGAGGCCGCCGAGCGCCGAGGCGATGTCGAAGCTGCGATCGACCGTCGGCTCGGCGGGCGCGACGATGCCGCTCGTGCGCTCTGCGCGCAGCGCTTGGAGCTCACGCTGCTTCTCGAGGAGGATCGGGTGGTTCGGCAGCCGCGAGAGCTGCTCGCGCAACAGCCCCTCGGCCTCGTCGAACATGCCGTGGCTCTGGAAGAACTCCATCTCCTCGAGCGCCGATTCGTCGAGCTGACCACCCTCGCTCTGCCGAACGTCCCCAGGGTGCAACGCCGAGGGATCCACCGCGAGCCCGTAGTGCGTCGGCTCGTCGATGGGGAAGCTCGGCAACGGCTCGGGGCGCGCGGGGCGCGCGAGCTCCGGGGGCAGCATCTGCGGCGCTTGCGGCGGCACCGGAGGCCGCGGCGGCTCGGGTCGAACGGGCGGCACCGGAGGCGCCGCGTGGCGCAGCGACGCGCCCTCCGCGTAGGGATCGGCCGGCAGGCCGTAGGGCGCTTCGCCCTGAAACGGATCGTCGAGCTCGACGACGGGAATCCCGCCGCTCGGCGTGCGCGGCTTGCCGACCGAGGGGATGTGCATGCTCGGCGGGGCGGTGACCTCTTCGTTGCCTTCGAGATCGTAGGAAGGCAGCGGCTCGCTCGGGTCGGGATAGCCGAGCTGGCCATACTCGTAACCGGACTCGCTCGCGCGTCCCGCCGCGTAGTGCTCGCCCGAATAGGCGGGCTCGGCGTAGGCGATGTCCGCCGAGGCCTCGGGCGCCTCTGGCACCGCGTAGCCGAGCTGCGCGAGCATGGTGAGCGCGGCTTCGTTGCTCGGATCGAGCAGGAGCACCTCGTCGAGCAGGCGCGCGGCGCCATCGCCATCCCCCGCTTGCCCGAGGTAGCTCGCGAAGCCGAGCATCTCCACGATCGCCTGCTCTTGATCGCCGCTCTCGATGAGCAGGTCACAGAGCTTCTCGCGGAGCTCGCGCGCCGAAGGCATCCCCGAGACGCCGGTCTGCAACGTGAGCACCGCGTGGTGATAGTCGCCCTGGCGACGCAGGCTCTCGACCTGCGCGAGGATCTGTCGCACGCGCTGCGCGGGGCTCTGATCGGGCGGCGGCGCGGAGGAGCGGAGAGCGAACGGCGGCTCCTCGTCCGAGCCGAGCTCTTCAGGTGCGACGTCGACGTCGGAGACGGCCTCCAAGTCGTCGTCGATCACCTCGAGATCGTCGTCGACGACCTCCATCGCCTCCGAGACGGGCGCGGCCGAGACCGGTCCCGCCGCAGGTGGAGGCGCCGTCCGCGGCAGGCCCGTCTGCGGCAGGCCCGTCTGCGCCGCAGCGCGCGCTTGGCCGGGTGCCGCGGCCTGCTGGGGCTGAGGGGCGAGGCCCTGAGGGGCGAGGCTCTGCGGGGCGAGGCTCTGCGGGGGCGCGGCGAGCGACGCCTGCGCGAGCTGACGAACCCCTTCGTCGTTGGGCGCGCGGGCCAAGAGGACCTGGAGCAGGCCCTGGAAGACGTCCATCTTCCCCGTCTCGCGCGCGATGCGAGCCGCTTCCTTCTGCACCTCGATCGCCTTGGAGGGCTGGCCGAGCTGCTCGAAGGCGCGCGCCAGGAGCGCGAGCGTGTCGAGGTCGCGCGGATCCTCCTTGAAGCAGAGCTGCAGCTTCGTGAGCGCCGCCATGCCGTCGTTGGGCTGCGCGCGGCTCAGGTAGATCTCGGCGGCGAGGCGCGCGTACTTCGCGTCTTGCCGGTGCATGAGGATTCGCTCGACGACGCGGATGGCGTCGTCCTGTCGTCCGATGCGCAGGAGGATCTCGCCGGCCAGCGCGTACTCCTCGACGGCGCCGTCGAGATCGCGGACGCGCACGAACGCGTCGGCGAGGCGCAAGTGCGAGAGCGGGTTCTGCGGGTCGAGGCTGACGATCTTTCGGAAGACGTCGATCGCGTCGCGCTCGCGGCCGAGCCGCTGGAAGCGCGTGGCCATCTCGTCGTAGTACATCAGCGCGTCGCTCGTGAGACCGAGTTGCGTCAGGAGCTCGGCGAGCCTCGGCACGATGTGCCCGAAGCGATCCTCGAGGTGCGGGACGTGCTTCTGGATGATCTCGCGGATCTGCTTGTAGACGGCGACCGCTTTGACCGAGAAGCCCTGGGCCGAATAGAACTGACCCACGCGCTCGTAGAGGCCGATCGCGTCGGCGTGCTGCTCGAGCTTCAGGTGGAGGTCACCGATCTTGAGGAGCGTGCGGACGTCGGTCGGATCCTCGGCGACGATCTTCTGGTACTCGACGATCGCCTTGTCGAAGCGCTTCTTCTCGACGAGCTTCTGCGCTTCCTGAAGGATCTTGTCGCGGTTGATCGCCAACGCCTTTACTCCTCGGCCCTCGTGTCGCTAAAGGAGCGCGCGGCTCTCTCGTCGAGGCACCCTCTCGCCGTGGGGCGAGCCGCCCCCCGAAGGGCGGGGCGAGACCGAGACGCGACGCGTCTCGGCGGGGAGAATCACCTCGTGCACGGGAGAACCGGGGCTGCATCGAGGCGCAGCCCAGGGTTTCAATCTACATCAGGGTCCCCATCCCGGGCACGACAATCACGCACTTTTTTCCTTCCGAGCGAGGGGCGCGACATCCGCGTCATGGAGGGTTTCAGGGGCGAAAGGGTGGGCGTGTAGGGCACCGCGCGCCCGCGCCCCCAGCCCGACATGGATTGCGGCAGGCGGAGGGGGCCACTAGAGTCCTCGACTCTATGCGAAGCGCTGCCTACCGAGCCCCTTTCGCCCCCGGGGGAGCGACCCCCATGGATCCCGAGACGTGCGAGAAGCTCCTCGGCGTCGCGCTCTCCCGCGGGGGGGACTACGCCGATCTCTTCTTCGAGTATCGGGCAGGCGGCGGGTTCTCGTACGACGAGGGGATCCTCAAGGCGGCGTCGCGCGGCGTCTCCATGGGGCTCGGGGTTCGCGTGCAACGGGGCGACGCGACCGGCTTCGCCTTCGTCGAAGATCTGGCGTGGGAGTCGATGAAGCGGGCCGCCGAGACCGCGGCGCAGATCGCGGAGGGCGGCGGCGGCGTGCAGAAGATCGCGCTCGCGGAGAGGACCATCCCCCATCGCTACGACCTCGACGTGGTCTCGCTCGACAAGCCCGGCGCCGAGAAGCGCGCGTTGCTCGAGCGCGCGTGCAAGGCGGCGCACGAGGCCGATCCGCACATCATCAAAGCCGAGGCGAGCTTCGCCGAGGAGATCCGCGAGATCCTCCTCGCGACGAGCGACGGCATCATGGCCTTCGACGTCCAGCCGCTCCTGCGCGTCGGCGTGCGCGCGATCGCCGAGAAGAGCGGCAAGCGACAGGAGGGATCGAGCGGCGGCGGCGGGCGCGTCACCCTCGCCTACTTCGACGACAAGTCGCCCGAGTGGCACGGCAAGGAGGCCGCGCGCCAGGCCGTCATCATGCTCGACGCGCGCGAGGCGCCCGCCGGCGAGATGAACGTCGTGCTCGCGCCCGGCGACAGCGGCATCCTCCTCCACGAAGCCGTGGGCCACGGGCTCGAGGCCGACTTCAACCGAAAGGGCACGAGCAACTATACGGGCAAGGTCGGACACGAGGTCGCGAGCGCCCTCTGCACCGTGGTGGACGACGCGACGCTCCTGCAATCGCGCGGCAGCATCAACGTCGACGACGAGGGCAACGAGCCAGGGCGCAGCGTGCTCATCGAGGACGGCAAGCTCGTCGGCTACATGCACGACCGCCTCTCGGCGCGCCACTTCAAGCTGAAGGCGACGGGCAACGGTCGCCGCGAGAGCTTCGCCGCGATCCCGTTGCCGCGCATGACCAACACGATCCTGCTCGGCGGAGAGAGCGATCCCGAAGAGATCATCCGCGGCACGAAGCGCGGCGTCTTCGCGCGGAAGTTCGGCGGCGGGCAGGTCGACATCTCGAACGGCGATTTCGTCTTCTCGCTCACCGAGAGCTACCTCATCGAGGACGGAAAGCTCACGGCACCGCTGAAGGGCGTGAACTTGATCGGCAACGGTCCGGACGTGCTCCGCGAGGTGACGATGCTGGGCAACGACGTCGAGGTCTCGGACGGGATCTGGACCTGCGGCAAGGACGGTCAGAGCGTGCCCGTCGGCGTCGGCTGCCCGACGATCAAGATCGAGCGCATCACCGTGGGCGGGACGAAGATCGGCTGAGCGAGTGGGCCGCCCTCCGCGCTTCGTCGCCGTCGCAGGGCACGCGGCCGACCTCGAACGGGAGGGCGGCGCGGCGACGCTCTTGCGCGCGCTCGGCGCCGAGGTGCGCACGATCGATCTCTGGGACGACGCCGACGCGCTCTTCGCGAGCGAGGACGACGAGGCGCGCGTGCTCGTCGTCGAGGCGGGGGCGAGGCCCGACGTGGCGACGCTCGCGCTGCGCTCGCTGCGGCGCGAGGGCAGGCTCGCGGGGGTGGGCGCGCTCCTCGCCGTGACCCACGACCAAGTCGGCAGGCTCGACCCGTCGAGCGGGTTCGACGACTTCGTCCTCACGCCGATCGTGCCCGCCGAGCTCTACGCACGCATCCGCGCGATCGAGTGGAGGAAGGCCGAATTCTCGAGCGAAGAGCGGGTGAAGATCGGCGACATCGTGATCGATCGCGCCGCGCACGAGGTGTCGCTCTTCGGCGCGGTGATCGCGCTCACGGCGAAGGAGTTCGCGCTCCTCTGCCACCTCGCGGAGCGCCGCGGTAGGGTGGTCTCTCGCTCGGAGCTGCTCGAGCGCGTCTGGGGCTCGCGCTACGAAGGTGGACCGCGCACCGTCGACATCCACGTGCGGAGGCTCCGCGCCAAGCTCGGCCCGTCGCTCGACCTCACCACCTCTCGCGGCGCCGGCTACAAGCTCGGCGGCGTGGTCGAGGGGCCCCGCCCCCGACACGACGACGGCGGGCGCCGGCCCACGACGCGCACCTCGGGCGCGGCATGAAGCCGGCCGTCATCGCGGTGTCGACCGGGTGCCCCGCGAGCATCGGGCCGGAGATCAGCGTCGTCGCCGCGGCGAAGCTGCGCGGCGCGCGCGCGGTCCTCGTGGGCGACGTCGACGTGCTCCGAGAGGCCGCGACGACGCGGCGCATCTCGGCGAAGCGATTGATCGAAGTATCTGATGCATCGGAGATTCATCAGCTTCGCGATCGCGACATCGCGGTCTGGTCCGGGAGCGCGCGCCTCGACGCTCGCCCTCGCCCAGGGGAGCCCGATCGCGCGGCGGGCGCCGCGCAGCTCGCGTTCGTGGAGCAGGCGGCGCGCCTCGTCGAGCGGGGGCTCGCCGACGCGATGACGACCGCCCCCGTCTCGAAGCACGCCATCGCCACGAGCGGCGCGCCGGGTTCCCGTGGCTTCGCGGGGCACACGGAGCACCTCGCGAGGCTCACCGGCGCGGACGAGGTGGTGATGGCCTTCTGGTCCGAGAAGCTCGTGACGTCGCTCGTGACCACGCACCTCCCGCTCGGCAAGGTGCCGCGCGCGATCGACGCCGCGGGGGTCGCGCGCGCGACCTATTGGCTCGCGCGCTTGCTCGGCGATCTCGGCGTCGCGCGGCCGCGCGTCGTCGTCGCGGCGCTGAACCCGCACGCCGGCGAGGGCGGCTTGCTCGGCCAGGACGAGGCGCGCGCGATCGTGCCCGGCGTCGCGCGCGCGCGCCGACGCCTCGAACGGGCGGGGGCGCGCGCGGTCGTGCAGGGCCCCGTGGGCGCAGAGACCGCGTTCCGGCGCGCAGCGAGCGGTGACTTCAACGGCGTGGTCGCCATGTACCACGACCAAGCGACCATCCCGATGAAGCTCCTTTCGTTCGGCGACGCGGTGAACGTGTCGCTCGGGCTCCCGATCATTCGGACGAGCGTCGACCACGGCACCGCCTACGACCTCGCGGGCAAGGGGATCGCCGACGCGTCCGCGATGACCGCGGCGCTCTCGCTCGCAGCGCGCCTGGCCGCGAAGAAGCGACGCTGACCCGACGGACGGGCTCGCTCAGCGCGCGCGCGAGTCGAGCCAGATGGTGACCGGTCCGTCGTTGTCGACGACGACGCGCATGTCAGCGCCGAAGCGCCCCGTCTCGACGGGGACGTGCCTCCGCGCGAGCGCGGCCGCCCTCTCGAGCATCTCGCGCGCCGCGTCGGGCGCCATCGCGCCGCCGAAGCTCGGGCGATTCCCCCTCCTCACGTCGCCGAAGAGAGTGAACTGAGAGACCAGGAGGAGCGCCCCGTGCACGTCACCGAGGGCGAGGCTCATCTTGCCTCGCTCGTCGGGGAAGACGCGCAGCGCGACGATCTTGCCGATGACGTAGGCGAGATCCTCGTCGCCGTCACCGGCCTCGGCGCCGACGAAGGCGACGAGCCCTCGCTCGACGGCGCCGACCGTCTCCCCCTCGACCTCGACGCGCGCCCGATGGACGCGCTGCACCACGGCGCGCACGGGTCAGCCGAGCCCGAACGACTTCTTCAGCTTCCCCGTGAGCGCGAAGTACTCGCTGCGCGAGTACGGCTGGTTGAGGAGGTGGAACTCCTTGCCCACGAGGCCGACACAGCCGAAGCAGTAGGTGCAGCTCGAGCAGTCGAAGCAGCGCACGAGGTACTGCGAGTGGCTGCAGCGCTCGGAGTGCGTGGTGTGGGAGCAGGACAGGAGATCCTTCGACGCCCGGCAGTGCGTCGAGGACGTCGATCGCTCGCAGTCCACGCAGTAGTGACACCGCAAGAGGCCCTTCGAGCCCTTGCAGAACGTGCACTCCACGCACCCCTCGCAGCCCGTGCACTCGACGCAGGACGTGTTCTCGGCCTGGCTCTTTCGCGACGTGAGCAGCTGGCGCAGCGCGCTCTCGAACTCTTGCGGGGTCATGAGGGGCCTACTCTAGTCCGAATCGGGGGCGTCCGATGCGACGCTCTCGGAGCGCAACGTGGCGGGGGCGTCGTGCGGCCCGGACGGAGCGCCACGCGCGGGATCGGCCGCCCGCCCCGTGACTTGCCGGAAGAGGCGGCGCGCCGCTTCGCGCGTCGAGGGCTCGTCGGCGAACTGCTCGAGACGCCGCAGCCGGGACTCGAGCACCGTCGGTCGCTTGCAGGGCTCGGCGGCGAGGATGATCGCGAGCCGCCCGAGCGCCGCCTCGACGTGCTCCTCCTTCGAGTGCTCGAGGAGCTGGAGCTGCACGCTCTGGTCGTCGGCGGGGAGCTCGTGACCCGCCTCGAGGACGGCGTCGGCGGCGCGCGTGATCGCGGGGCGCCCCTCGGCGGCGCAGAGGCGCGCGATGAGGCGCTCGCGCTCGAGCGCGACCGGATCACGGGGCCCCGTCGCGACCGCGACGATGCGCTGCGAGCGGCCGGGGGCGCGCTCGGTCTTCGCGTGCTCGAGGCTCGCGGCGTCGCCGGAGCGAGGAGCGCCCACGCCGCCGGCGTGTCCGTCGGCGTGCCCGCGGGCCCCCTCCGCGCTCCGCCGCGTCACGTGACCGCGCGAGGCGCTCGCGCCGGAGGCGGCGCCCGGCGGCGATCCTCGCCCGGCGGGGGTGGTGACGACATCGGGGTTGTGCCAGACCTTCGGCGCCTCGTGGCGCGGTCGGCGAGAGCGTTTTCCGAGACTGCGTTGCTTTTGCACGTGGGACTCTGGTGTGGTCGAGGAGCGCATGGGTCCGAGCGACGTGGCGCCGCGAAGTCGGCGCATCGGGCGGTCCCGTGGGCGATCGAGGGAGGCGGTCCGATCCGGATCGCGGAGCGCGGGCACGAGACCCGGGCGCCGGTGCCGTCGCCTCCTCGCGGGAGTGCGACCGCAGGGTCTCGCCGTCGGCGGGGGACGAGCTCGTCGTGCGACGCGCCCCGCGGACGAACAGTCACGGGGCCGAGGCTGCACAGAGCTCCGCGCCCCTGTCGATCGACCTCTATCACAGTCCCGTGGGCCGACAAGCCCGACCCTCGCGGACGGAAACTGGCCCATCGATGCCGCAGCGTGGCATTCGCCTCGCGGAGCCCCGACGTGCGTCGGTGGCGCGACCGCGGAACTCGGAGGAAGGCGAAGGATGAGCTGGCGTTGGTGGACGATCGCGACGGTGACGGCCCTGATCCTCGCGCTGCCTGCGGAGGCACGCCCCACGGGCCAGGTCCGCGCCCGGAGCGGTCGCTCCCGCCACGCACCGCCCCGCGCCGAACGCGAGAACGCGACGCCTGCCGCCGCGCCGGGGCGCGAGCGAACGAACGATTCGCCACGGCGAGGCGTCGCGGCCCCGCAGAAGCCGAGGCCCACGGTCGAGGCGGTGAAGCGCGCGGAGCGACACCGCGGCCCGGCGAAGCACGCCACCGCCAGGCGCGAGCGGCGATGCCAGCACGCGGCCGTGAAGCTCGAGCGCGCGGAGCTGCACGAGTCGAGCGTGGTCGCGTTGACGGACTGCGATGGTCATCCGCGACGCGAGGCGCAGATCGCGCTGAGCAGCCTCGCGCGCCTTCGGGGCACGGCGAAGCCACGCCCCGCCGACTTCGTGGACGCAGCCGATGACGGGGAGGTCGTCGACCGAGGCGTGGCCCTGATGCACCACGGCCTCGTCGAGCGGCTCCAGCGCATCGTCGATCGCTTTCCAGGCAGGACCGTCTCCATCGTCAGCGGGTTTCGTCCACAGAGCGACGGCAGCATGCACCAGCGCGGGCGCGCGATGGACATCCACCTCGACGGCGTCGACAACGTCGCGCTCGTCGAGCTCTGCAAGACCTTCGAAGACACAGGCTGCGGCTACTACCCGAACTCGAGCTTCGTCCACGTCGACGTGCGACCGCAGGGCACGGGGAAGGTGACGTGGATCGACGCCTCCGGCCCCGGCGAGAAGCCGCGCTACGTGACGAGCTGGCCGCCGGCGAAGTGCGATCTCGCGGCCGAGCCCTCGTCCTCGACGGGCGACGACCCCTACGCCGAGAACGTCGGCGCCGGCGCCCCCGGCGACCCGGGAGACGCCGCCGCTCAGTAAGTGTCGCAGCGCATGATGTCGATGTCGTCGATGTACCAGCCGCGCTCGAAGCCGAGCCCCGTGTCGAGCGTCGAGTAGGTGAACTGGAAGACGCCCGTCTGGCCGGCGAGGTTGCCCGTCGAGATCGTGATCGAGTCCCAGTCGGTCGCCATGCGATCGGTGACCTGATCGCAGAACTTGAAGCCGGAGAGCGCCGGGTTCGCGGACTGGCAGTCGGCGATCGTGGTGAAGGTCGTCCCGCCGTCCGTGCTGATCTTGATCTGCTTCGCGTCGAAGCTCGACTTGCCGCCTCGGTCGACGTGCCACGACTTGAACGTGAGGTTCGCGGGGATCTTCGTGGGCGGCGTCTGCGCGAAGGAGTTCTCCGCCTCGTTCAGCGGGAAGCCGGGCGCGGCGCCCTGGCAGTAGGGGCTCTTGCGCACGCCGTCGGTCCCGAGCACGACCGTCGAGGCTCCCGGCACGGGCGAGGGGAAGCTCGTGAACGTGTACGGACAGCCGGCGTTCGACGCGGAAGGCGCGCCCGTCGTGAGCCGCCAGTCACCCGTGAGCGTCCAGCCCGCCGTGCCGATGCCGAAGTTCGAGAGGTCGTCGAAGTTCTGGATCGGAGGGCAGTTCAAGCACTGGCCGGCGCCGCACCCCGCGCACTCGCCTTGGCCCTCGCTGCAGGTGTCGCACGGCGTCCCCGCCGGCGGCGTCCCTTCGGGCTTGTCGCGCGGGTTGCACCACCCGTTCAAGTCGCACGTGTCCGCCTCGGAGCACGTCGTCGTGGCGCCGTCGCCGCACGCCATGTTCGTCGCTTGAGGCGTGAGCGAGCACTCGTGGTTCGTCGTGTCGCAGGCGCCCTTCGCGCACGTCCCGTCGAACACGCTGCAGTCCGGATCCGCGTTGCAGCCGCACTCCTGCGCGAAGTTGAGCTCGTCGATGTACCAACCCTGCTCGAAGCCGGTGAGATCGTCGCGCGTGTCGTAGCTGAAGCGGACCAGGCCGACCTTGCCGACGAGGTCCGGGTGGGAGGAGAGATCGATCGTGACCGGCAGCCACGCCGCCGAGCCCGACTGACAGAACGGGAAGTCGTTGTAGTTGAGGCAGACCGCGACGGTCGTGAACGAATTGCCGCCGTCGACCGAGATGCTGATCGTCTTCTTGTCGTAGGCGGAGCCCTCGTCGTTGTTCCACGACATGAAGGTCAGGGAGCTGGGGATGAGCGTCGGCGGCGACACCGCGAACGAGGTCTCGACCTCCTTGCCCGGATACGGATGCGCGCGGTTGCCGTCGGTGCCGAAGACGGGTCGCGCGAAGACGACGGGCGGCGTGCCGGGGTTGCCGAACGTGCCGTAGCTCGGCGGAGTCTGCTCGTAGAGCCCCCAGCCGCCCGTGAGCTGCCATCCGCCGAGCGAGCCCTGCTTGCGGAAGGTCTTGGTGGTGGCGCGGGTGGTGCAGCCTCCACACTGCCCCGCCGCGCAGCACGCGCATTGGCCGGGGCCGGCGGCGCAGTCGCCGCAGTAGGTCCCGTCGACC
>CAYYKK010000193.1:0-13664 GCA_964467935.1 uncultured Polyangiaceae bacterium | reverse complement strand
ACGCACGGCGCGCGGCGCGCTCGAGGAGCCCTCGATCTCGAGGAACGGACGTCCCGGCGCCTCGCGCGGGAAAGAGAAGCTGCCGGTGTTCGCGTAAGAGCCGCCGAGCGCTTCGCGATGCGCGTGCCCGAGGACGACGAGGGCGGCGCCCGTCGTGCGCGCGACGTCGTCCGCGCTCCGCTCGAGCCGCTCCGGCACGGTGCCGCCGTAGCGGTCGTAGCCGAGCGCCCAGCTCACGCCCATGGCGAGCGCGCCGAAGCCCAGCGCCCACGTGGCCGCGGCGTAGCGCTTGTTCGCGAGCGCCCCAGCTCCGGTCATCAGCGCGATCGTCGCGAGCACGCGATCGAAGTACACGCGCTGGAAGGTCGCGCCGAGGCTCGACATCGTGGGCGGCACGCCGAGCTCGACGAGCGAGGCGACGAGCTCGCGCGGCACCCCGAGCTCGTCGGCGAACGCGGGCTCGCGAGCCCTCCCGCGAGCGATCTCCTCGGTCGCGTCGAAGAACGGGCCGCTCCGCATCATCGCGCCGATCGCGGCGTGAAAGTAGCGGTAGATGACGTACGGCGCGCGGGCGCCGTACCAGCTGAACGCTCGGAGGAAGAGCTTGAGTGGCGTGTCGTCGTTCGCGTTGAGGTACGCGAACGCGCCCGTCGGCGCGATGAACTCTTCGACGAAGTGAACGCCGAGGCAGCGGAGCTCCGCGTGGAGCGGGTGCGCCGGCGCGTTGTCGGGATCGTAGAAGTGGCCGTGCTCGAGGTGCAGCGCGCCGTCGCGGAAGAACCACGGCGTCGTCCGGACGCGCGGGCGCGCGTCGCCACGCAGTCCGAGGCCGTCGTCGAGGATCGACTTGAGCCGCGCCTCACCGACCGCGGCGTCGTGGTTTCCGCCGATGAGCCACAGCTCTCCGCCGCGATCGACGTGCTCGGCGAACGCGGCGCGCGTCCGCGGCTGGGCGGCGATCGCGCGCTCGAGGGCGGCGGCGCTCTCCGTCCTCGGGTAGTCGGCGGACAGATCGAACAAGTCCCCAGCGACCACGATCCGAGCACCCGCGTGCTCGGCGACGAGCTTCGCGAGGTCGTCCGTCACCTCCTTTGGGGTGTCCCTCACGAGGTGCAGATCACCGATGACGATCGTGCGCCGCATGCGAGCCGCTTCTACAGCCCTGGACGCGCACGAGCAACCGGCGCGTGGCTGACTGCTCGGTCACGGCTCGATCGGGCGCGGCCTCGACGCTACACTCGGCGCGTGCACCACACCGCCGTCCTCGTCAGCTGCCACGGGACCGTCTCGAGATCGGAGGATCTGCCCGCCTTCCTCGCGAACATTCGCCGTGGACGGCCCGCGCCCGAGGAGGTCCTCCGGGAGGTCACGCATCGCTTCGAGCTCATCGGAGGCTCTCCGTTGATGAAGCACACCGAAGCGCAGGCGCAGGCGCTCGAGGCGCGCCTCGACCTCCCGGTGCGCTTCGCTGGTCGCCTGTGGGGACCGTACCCGAAGGAGGTGATCGGGGCGCTCTACGCCGAGGGCGTCCGTCGCCTCGTGAGCCTCCCGCTCGCGCCCCAGTCGGTCGACGTCTACCACGGCGCCGTGACCGAGGCGGCGCGCGCCTTCGAGGGCCTCACGCTCGCGCTCGCGCCGGCGTGGGGGAAGGAGCGCGCGCTGATCGACGCGTTCGTGGAGACCATCGACGACGCGCTCGCCGCGATCGACTTCTCCGCCGAGCCGAGGGCCGAGACGGCGATCGTGCTCAGCGCGCACAGCCTGCCGAAGCGCGTGATCGACGCGGGCGACCCGTACGAAGCGCAGTTCCGAGAGATGGCGGCGCTCGTCGCGAAGGAGCTCGACGGCCGGGGACACCCGATCCGCGTCGCGTTCCAGAGCCAAGGCATGACGGGTGACGAGTGGCTCGGTCCCGATCTGCCGTCGACCTTCCGCGGGCTCGCCGCGGAAGGGGTGAAGGCCGTCGTGGTCGCGCCGATCGGCTTCGTCGCCGAGCACGTCGAGACGCTCTACGATCTCGACGTCGACACGCCGAAGGTAGCGGCGGCCGCGGGGCTCGCGAGGTTCTCGAGGGCGCGCGCCGTCAACGCGCGGCCCCGCTTCATCGACGCCCTCGAGTCCGTCGCGCGCCGCGCGCTCGCGACGTTCTCAGCCGCGTGACGGCGCACCTCGCGTGAGCGATCTGCACCCCTTCTACCGGTACGGGCCCGTCGGGTTCGTCGTGCTCTCGGCCGTGCTGAGCGCCGCGCTCACGCCGCGCTTCGTGCGCTACGCAGACGACTTGAAGCGTCGCGCGCTCGACCGACGGCTCCGACGCTACGGCGCTCCGAGACGCTCGCTCCGCGGCGTGGCCGACGGCGAGACCATCTCCTTCTTCGGTGAGCTCGCGAGCATGACCGCCAAACGCTACGAGCTCGCGCTCGAGCACGCCGAGGACACGCACGAGACCGTGCGGCTGGTCGACGATCTCGAGGTGCTCTTCGACGGTCGCCGCATCCCGCTCACGGAGGACGTCGCGATCGAGGGCGGATCGGACGAGGTCGTGTCGGGCACGAGCCGCTGGCGGCGCCTGTCGATCGGCGATCGCCTCCACGTGACCGGCGCCGTCGCCTTCGGCGAGGTCGAGACCGGCAGCTTCCGCGAGAACGCGCGACAGGTGCGCCTCGTCGGAGCGCCGATGACCCCGATTCGCGTCGCTTACGCCGGCGTCGCCCCGTTTCGGCGGCCGAGCCTCGTGAAGGCGCTCTCGACGGTGGCGAGCGCCGTCGCGATCTGGGTCGTCGCGTCGATCGTCGGGCTCCTCCTCCTGCTCGTCCCTGCGCGAGAGATCGCGGGCCGTCTCCCGGGCGATCACGTCGATCCCACGCTCGTCGCGCACGCGATCCCGCCGGTGTCGCGACTCGCCGCGAGGCGCCTCGCCGCGAGGCTCGAGCACGACGGCTCGGCGCGGCGGTTCGATCCGGACGGAGCGCTGGAGGCGCGGCTCGAGCAGGCCGCGCGCGTGGACGAGACCCCCGAGCTCTCTCTCGAACGGTGGCTGCGTTTCGGTTACGCGACGCGCGCCGGCAAGGTCGCGCTCGGCAACCCCTCGGTCGGAACGTGCGGCAGGGGCCTCTCCGCCTTCGCCCACGCTGCGCGGGTCGGGGGCGTGGCGCAGCTGCGGATCTCGTGCGCGTCGCTCCCGTCCGACGAGGGCGCCGACGCCGCGTTCGCCATCGGAGACTTCGCGTCGGGGCGCGGCCCGGAGCCGGAGACGATCGTCTTTCGCCAGCCGATGTCCCCCATCGACGGCGTCCCGTGCCTCGCGGGCGGCGACCTCCCCCCGCCCGCGAACCAGCCGCTCTGCGTCCTCGTCCACGCCGAGATGAAGCCGAAGAAGCGGCGGGAGCTCTTGCTCGGATTGCCACCGATCTCCCCGTTCGCCGATCGCTGGGTCGCCATGGCGCGCGCCGTCGAGGGGGACGCGCTGCCGGACGCGGTCCGCTGGACGGTGGATCCCCGCGCGCTCGTGCTCCGCCCGATCGCCGCGCTCTTCGACCAACCCCTCGCCGTCGTCGACGCCCTCCGGGAGGTGAAAGGCGAGAGGCTCACCGACGCCGATCGTGCGTGGCTCGGCCTCCTCCACGCGTCGCAGCTCTCCGCGTTCGGGCACCACGCGAGGGCGATCGAGGAGGCCGAAGCGGTGATGTCGTCGGGCGGGTTCGCGCACCTCGCCTCGCCGGAGGCCGCGCACGCCCGCGCGCTCGCCGCCGCCGTGGCGCTTCGAGCTGGTGACGCCGAACGCGCGACCGCGTGGCTCGATGGCGGCGTCGACGAAGGCGTCGCGCCCCTCGTCGCGTTCGCCCGCGCGCCCGACGCCGCCGGCGCGACCGGATGGCTCGATGCGACCGTGCCGCTCGGCGATGGTGTCGCGCTCGCGACGGCGCTCTCGGAGCGCGTGGGCGAGACGAACGCTCGGGCGGAGTCGCTCCTCCGCGCCGGCTTGCCGCTCGCGCTGCGGGCGGTTCCGCCGGCCGAGCGACGCCCGATCCGCGCGTGGGCGCGGGATCTCTTCCCGCGCTTCGACGGCGCGCGCTTCTTCACGCGCGCCGAGGCGCTCGCCGCTCGGCTCGACGTCGCGCGAGCGATCGGCGACGAAGAGCTCGTCGCCGATCTCGAGCCGATCCTCGCGCGGTTCGAGGCCGTGGTGTCGAACCGGACGCTCGGCCTCGCCCTGCGCGTGGGGACCCCTCCGCTCGCGGGAACATCGGGCGCGCGGTGAGCGTCCGAGCTGCTTAGGTGCTGGCGGCCCCCCGTCGAGCCGATAAGCTTCGTGTCGCCCATGCGGAACCTCCCTCGCCGTTCACGAGGCCTCCTCCTCGCGCTGTCTCTCGCCCTCGCCCCGGCGCTCGCCCTCGTCCCGACCCACGCGCACGGTCAGCCGCAGCCGGCGTCGGGCTCCGATCTCGCGCAGGTGAGGAAGCTCGTCGATCACGCCGACTACGCGGAGGCCGAGGCCGCTCTGAAGCCGCTCCTCGGCCAGAAAGCAGCGCAGCTCCTCGAGGCCGAGATCGAGCTGCGGACCGGCCGCTACGCCGAGGCGGCCCAGGCGGCGAAGGGCGCCGCGAGCGACAAGTCCCTCGCCGACGACGCCGCCGCGCTGCGCGCCGAGGCGCTCGCGAGCGTCGGCAAGATGAGCGAGGCGATCCAGGTCCTCCGCGACGTCGAGCAGGACCCCGACGCGAGGCGCGCGCGGCTGCTCCTCGGCGAGTACCTCATCGCCACCGGCAAGCGCGGCGACGCGCGCGCGCCGCTGATGACACTCATCTCTGATTACAACAGCGACGCGATCAACTCGAAGGATCCCGTCGGGCTCAGCATGGTCGGGCGGGCCGCGCACCTGCTCCGCTCGGCGAAGGACGCGAACGAGGCCTTCAACGACGCCGAGAAGGCCGGCGCGAAGACGCGCGTCGAGACGCTCCTCTGGCGGAGCGAGCTGTTCCTCGACAAGTACGATCCCGGGCACGCGGGTCAGGTCGTCGAAGAGGCCGCGAAGCTCTCGCCGTCGGACCCTCGCGTCCGCGTCGAGCTCGCGCGCGTCAAGCTCGAGAACTCGATGGACTTCGACGGCGCCGAGCACGAGCTCGAGCACGCGCTGAAGGTGAACCCTCACCTGACCGACGCCTACTTCGTGAAGGCCGGCCTCGCGCTGCGCGACCTCGACATCGAGGCCGCGGACCGGGCGGCCGACGAGGGCCTGAAGACGAACCCGAACGATCTCGAGCTGCTCAGCATGAAGGCCGCGATCCGCTTCCTTTCGGACGACAAGCCCGGCTTCGAGTCCTTCAAGGCGAAGGTGTTCGGGCTCAACCCGGAGTACTCGGACTTCTATCAAATCGTCGGCGACTACGCGGAGTGGGAGCACCGCTACGACGACATCGTGGCGTTCATGCGCGAGGCGGTGAAGGTCGACGGACGCGACGCGAAGGCCTACGCGACGTTGGGGCTCAACCTCATCCGCGCCGGCAAAGAGGACGAGGGTGTCGAGGCGCTGCGCAAAGCGTGGGACTACGACAAATTCAACGTCCGCGTCTTCAACACGCTGAACCTCTACGAGAAGGACATCGCGAACGACTACGTCACGGTCGAGGGGCAGACCTTCCGCATCCGCTACAACAAGGCGGAGAAGGCCATCCTCGAGCGGTACGTGCCGCGCATGCTCGAAGAGGCGTGGGGATCCATGGTGAAGCGCTATCACTTCACCCCGACGACACCCGTCGCGATCGAGCTCTACGCCGACTCCGAGCACTTCAGCGTCCGGACGAGCGGCCTGCCGGAGGTCGGCATCCAGGGCGTCTGCTTCGGCCACACGCTCGCGCTCATGAGCCCGCACGCCGCGCCCTTCAACTGGGGCAACGTCCTCTGGCACGAGCTCGGCCACATCTTCGCGATCCAGCTCTCGAAGAACCACGTGCCGCGCTGGTTCACGGAGGGGCTCAGCGAATACGAGACGATCATCCGCCGGCCGGAGTGGCAACGGGAAGAGGACCCTGCGCTCTTCGCCGGCCTCCAAGCCGGAAAGATCCCCGCGGTCGCCGCCTTCAACAAGGCCTTCACGCACGTCGACAACATCGAGGACGTGACGATGGCCTACTACGCGGCGAGCCAGATCATCGTGTTCTTGGTCGAGCGCTACGGCTTCGACAAGACGATCGCGATGCTGCCCAAGTGGGGCGCGGGCGAGCGCACGCCCGCCGTCGTCCGAGAGGCGCTCGGCGTGAGCGCCGAGGAGCTCGACAAGCAGTACCGCGACTGGCTGAAGACGCGCCTCGCCCGCTACGATCGTCAGTACGTCCCGAACCTCCACGCGCCGCCGCTCGACGACGCGCAGGAGGCTGCGGTGAAGGATCCGAAGAGCGCTCGCAAGGCGGTGGAGCTCGGGCTCGCGCTCCTCCACGCCGGCAAGGACGCGGAGGGCAAGGCCGCGCTCGAGGGTGCGCTCCGCATCGATCCGAAGGACCCCGACGCGACCTACGCGCTCGCCGAGCTCGCGCTCGACGACGAGAAGCCGGACGACGCCGGCCGCCTGCTCCAGAGCCTCGTGACGAACGGACACGACGGCTACACGATCCGCATGAAGCTCGCCGTCATCGCCAAGCAGAAGAAGGACGACAAGGGGGTCGTGGCGAGCCTCTGGGCGGCGTATCACCTCGATCCCACCCAGAGCGAGCCGCTCGCCCACCTCGTCGAGATCTTCCACAAGACGCGCGACGGCGCGCAGGAGATGGACGCGCTCCGCAAGCTCGTGCTCCTCGAGCAGCACGACCGCGAGGCGTGGGACCGTCTGCTCGAAGGGCTCGTCGCGCGAGGTCAGTGGCAAGAGGCGGTGAAGGTCGGTGAGAGCACGCTCTTCGTCGACGTGGCGAACCCCGAGGTGCACCGCCTCTATGCGAGGGCGCTCGCGCGGACGGGCAGGTGGATCTCCGCGATCTACGAGTACAACAGCGCCATCATCGCCGGGGCCGAGCCCGACTCGGCGGCCGAGATCTACCGCGAGCTCGCGAAGGCGTACGACAAGCTCGGTCAGGCCCAGTTCGCCACCGACGCACGCGGATACCAGAAGCTCATGGAGAAGCGCGCCGCCGAGGCGGCCGACGAGGACGGCGATCGACCGCGCAAGAAGCGCCGCGACGCGCCGCCGTCTGCGGGCGACGATGGAGGACAACCGCCCAGGAAGGGGCGCGACGCGGATCCGAAGCGCTGACGAAGCGGGGCGTCGCCGCCGAGGCGGCCCTCAGCCAGGCTCTTCTTCGGCGTCCGGATCCGACTTCTCCGCGCCTCGCAGGCCGAGCGCGCGGCACTTCTTGTAGAGGTGACTGCGCTCCAAGCCGAGAGCGCGCGCGGTGGCGGCCATCTGCCCGCCGTGGTGCGCGATGGCCTGCTCCAGGATCGCGCGCTCCGCCTCCTCGGACAGGACTCGAAACGGCACACCGAGGCGGTAGAGGCTGCCCTGCGGCGCGGTGGCGGTCCCGAGGCACGTGCGCACGTCGGCGTCGTCGATCGTGTCGTCCGGGGTGAGGATGACGAGCCGCTCGATGACGTTCCGGAGCTCGCGCACGTTGCCTGGGAAGCTGTGCGCGGAGAGCGCGACGATGGCCGCGTCGGTGAAGCGCATGCCCGCGCGGTCGTTCGCTTGCGCGACGAGGCCGAGGAAATGTTGCGAAAGGAGCGGGATGTCCTCGCGCCTCGCGCGGAGCGGCGGGATCGACAGCGGCAGCACGTTGAGCCGATCGTAGAGGTCTGCGCGGAAGCGATCTTCGCGCGCCATCGCCTCGAGATCGCGGTTCGTCGCCGCGACGACCCGAACGTCGACCTTGAGCACCTCGCTCCCGCCGACGCGCTCGATCTCGCGCTCCTGGAGCACGCGCAGGAGCTTCGCCTGCATCGGGAGCGGCATGTCGCCCACCTCGTCGAGGAAGAGCGTGCCGCCGCTCGCCCGCTCGAACTTGCCGCGACGCTGCTTGGTCGCGCCCGTGAAGGCGCCGGCCTCGTGACCGAAGAGCTCGCTCTCGAAGAGCTCGCTCGGGATCGCCGCGCAGTTCATCTTCTCGAGCGGCCCCTTCGCGCGCTTCGACGCGAGGTGAATCGCGCGCGCCACGAGCTCCTTGCCGGTGCCGCGCTCGCCCGTCACGAGCACCGTGGCGGTCGACTTCGCCGCGCGCTCGATCTGCTCGCGCAAGAGCGACATCGCGCGGCTCTCGCCGACGAGCTCCGAGAGCTTGCCCGCCTGCGTGCGCAGCTGCGCCGCCTCGGCCTCGGCGCGCACGAGGCGCAGCGCGTTGTCGACGACGAGCAGGAGGCGATCGGTCGAGATCGGCTTCTCGAGGAAGTCGAGGGCCCCGAGCCGTGTGGCGCGCACGGCCGCGTCGACGGTCGCGTGACCGCTCATCATGATGACGGGCAGATCCGAGCCGCCGGCCCTCAGCTTCTCGAGCAGCGTGACGCCGTCTCCGTCGGGCAGCGCCACGTCGAAGAGCGCGATGTCGTAGGAGGTCTTGGCGAGCTTGTCCTCGGCGACGCCCACGCCGCCGGCCACGTCCACCGTGTAGCCCTCGAGCGAGAGCGCCTTCTGCAGGGTGGTGAGGATCGACCGCTCGTCGTCGACGACGAGCACATGTCCACGCGGCATGCAGGGGACGATAGACCCACACGTGGCCGGCGCAAACGCCCCCCTCGGACAAGTGTGAAATCCGCCCTCGACGAAAGCGCCTGCGGGCTCGAACTTCGTTGATGACGCGGGCAATCGCCGCCTGGTAGCGTCTTCGATCGATCGCGATGTGGGCAAGGGTGGCTACGTCAAGCGAGCGGATCGTCTACCAGGACCTATGGTAGCGTTGGGCTCGATGCTTCCGGATGGCCCCGCCGCGGCGGAGGGCACGCTCGGCCAGACGCCGTTCGCGCACCTCGCCGTTTACGCTTTGGACAAGCGGATCACCGGGGAGATCTTTCTCGCGGAGCCAGCGAAAGATGGCACCGAGAAGGGCCCGACGCACGTCATTCGCTTCGAGGCGGGCGTGCCGACCAAGATCAAGGTCGGCGACGACTTCGCTCGGCTCGGCGAGCTGCTGCTCGAGCGCAAGGCGATCACGCAAGCGACCCTCGAAGGGGCGCTCGCGACGCACGGCGGCTTGCTGGGCGACGTGCTGGTGCTCTCCGGGTACGCCGAGTCGAACGTCATCGACGAGGCCCTCGCCGATCAGTTCAAGCGGAGGATGTGCCGCTTCTACTCCCTCTCGCCCGAGACGCAATTCAAGTACTTCGACAAGAGCGATACACTCGTGCACTGGGGCGGTGATCCTTCGACCGCGGATCCGTTCAGCCTGCTCTGGGCGGGTCTCGAGGCGCACGGCGACCGCTCGACGCTGATGGGCGCGACGCTCGATCTGCTGAAGAGCACACAGCTCAAGCTCCACCCGCGCGCCCCCTATCACCGCTTCTGCTTCTCGGCCGACGCGACCGACGTCGTCGAGCTCTTGGCGCTCGACCCCACCGGGTACGAGGAGCTGCTCGAGCTCGGCAGCGTCCCGGTCGAGACGGTGCGCAAGGTCCTCTACGCGCTCGTCATCACGCGTCAGCTCGATCTCGGCAAGTCGACGCTGCCAGTCGGCGTCGAAGAACGCCCCGCGACGGTGGCGAAGGTCGCGCTGCGATCGCAGGTCCACCGCATCGGCGCCGCTGCGCCCGACGCGCCCGGCGATGGCGAGCGAACGCCGGTCCGCCCCATCAGCATCCGGCGCGGCACCACCGGCAAGTTCGAGGTCCTGCCGCGCGAGGAGGACCCCACATCGACCGCGGTCGCGCCCGAGTCCGTCGGACCGAGCTCCAACCGCGGCGAGGCGATCGCTTCCTCTTCCGCCTCCTCTTCCTCTGGGGCCGCGTCGGCTCGCTCGTCGCAGCCCGACGGCGTGGGGCCGACGAGCTCGCAGCGCGACGTCGCGGTGAAGTCGAACGCGACCAGCGCCGCCGACAGGTCGAGCAAGGCGGACGTCGCCGCCGCACCGGCGTCGAAGCCCGGCGACGCGGCGCCCCCCGCCAAGCCGTCGGCGAGCAAGGCCGCGGGTGAGAAACCTGCGGCTGAGAAGGCTGCGGCTGACAAGCCCGCGGGCGAGAAGCCCGCACCGAAGGCGCCCCCGCCGAAGGCGCCCGCGCCGAGCGCCGCCGCGTCGAAGGCCAAGGCGAACGACGAGCTGCAAGACTCCCAGAAGCGACTCATCGCCGAGGCCGTTCGCGGCAAGCCGACGAAGGAGCTCGTCGCGATGGCGCTCTCCCAGGTCGACGACAAGGAGCTCGCGGGCGCGCTCGAGATTTGTCGCGTCGCGCGCGAGGCCGAGCCCGAGAGCGAGGAAGTGCGCTCGGCGGCGATGTGGGCGCGTTCGCACCAGCCCGGGGCCGATCTCAAGGTGTTCACCATCGAGCTCGACGAGGCGCTGCGTGACGACGACAAGCTCGTGGTCACCCGCTTCGTCCGGGCGATGCTCCGCAAACGACTCGGCGAGGACAACGGCGCCATCGCCGATCTCAAGCGGTTGCTCGAGATCGACCCGGGTCATGATCGCGCGCGCAAGGAGCTCGAGCGGCTCGACAAGCCCACCAAGCCGGACGAGGCTCGGGACAAGGGCGATCCTGGGTTTCTGAAGCGGCTCTTCCGCCGCTAGTCGGCGGCGTGCACCGAGGGACGTCGATCGAGGCGGGGGCCGCCGGCCGGCGAGCGAGGTCGTGATCGTGCCCGCTGCCTCCCGCTCCCTCCCTCGCGCGCTCAGCTTGCCCTCCGGCCTCCGCGTCCGCCTCGACGACCGGCGCGCGCGCGGCGCGGCGAGCGGCGTGCGAGGATCGCGCATGGTCCGCGCGCTCGCGGTGGTGCGGGCCGACGGCGTGGTGAGGGTGGAGGGGGATCCAGCGTTCTCGCCGGGCGCCCTCCCGCTCCGCGACGTCCACGTGCTGCGCGCCGTGCTCGCCTGGGCGGGCGTGATCGACGAGCCGGCCATCACCGTCCGCTGCGACAACTGCGGCGAATCGCGCGACCTCATCCCCTCGCGCGAGCTGGAGATCGGTCCCTTCGTCGACGGCGAGCTGGACGATCCCGAGCTCGACCGGCCGTTCGACTTCGCTCGCGCACGATCGCTCCCGAGGCCCGGCGCGAGCCCCATCGCGCTTCGACTCGTGCCGCGATCCCTCGACGAGGCGGCGCCGCTGCTCGCGCGAAGCCCGGCCGCGCCGCTCCGCTTCACCGCCTCGATCGTGACGGCGATGGGGATCGCGTCGCTCGCCGGCGCCAAGCGCGCGTCGCGCCTCGCCCGCGTGCTCGAGGGCATGAGCGATCGGACGTGGGACGCGCTCGTCGAGGTGTACGACGAGGCCCACTACTCGCCGCGCCTCTTCGGCAGCGTGCGGTGCGGGTGCGGCGCGAACGTGGGGTTCGAAGCACCGCACGACCACGAGCTCCTCGGCGAAGCGGCCGACCGACGACGCGTCGACGCTGCGATCGAGGTCCCCTCCGTCGAAGCCTTCCAGGCGATCGCCGAGCGGATCGCGACGGAGGTCCTCGCGCGCCGGCGCGTCCCCGAGCTCGTCGTCCTCGTCGATGACGGGGTCGCTGCCTGCGACGACGGCGGGGCGCCGCTGCTCGGGAGCTACACGCCGTCGCACCTCGATCCGGACACCTCCGTCGAGACACCCCCGGAGGTTCGGCTCTACTACCGAACCTTCGTCGCCGAGCTCCGCGAGATCCCGCACCTCGACCTCGATGGGGAGATTCGCGACACCCTCGAGCACGAAGTGCAACACCACCTGTTCGACCTCTCGGGCGACGATCCGATGGACGCCGAGGAGCGCCGCGAAATCGCTCGCGAGGCGGGCTCCGTCGTCGGGAAGCGAGAGCTCCTGCGGCGAGAAGCGCGGAGGGAAGGGGGGGAGCTCTACGCCTTCCTGCGCGCGACGTGGCCTTTCTTCCTGCTCGGAGCGCTCGCGCTCGGCTTCAAGTACTGCATTTGAGTCGCCCGGAAGGTCGGATTGAGCGTCGCGGGTTCGCTGCGTGCCGTCGCGCCGAAGAGTGGTCGGTGCCGTCCCGACGTGCCATGATCACCGCGTGAAGAGGGCGACGAAAGCTGCGAGCGGGCGCGCGAGTCTCGAGGCGGTCGAGAAGCGGCGCGCCGCGAGGCACTTCAACGACGTGGTGTTGGGAGGCTCGCGCTCGGCGCGGCTCGACGGTCGCACCGAGAAGCGACGGCTTCGCCTCCTCGAGGAGCTCGGGCGAGGCACCGTGCGATCGGGGGGCAAGGAGCTGAAGCCGATCGACGTCCTGCTCCGCGTTCAAGCGCTGCTCGACCTCGACGAGCCGCTCGCGTCGATCCGCAAGGCGTGCAAGCCGGCCCGCGCCGTGCCCCTCTCGGAGGAGGTGGTCGAGGGCGTTCGCACGCTCCACCGCGCGTACGGCTTCGCGCCGGAGGCCTACCAGTTCGTCGGGATCGATCTCGCCACGCTGAAGAGGGCCGGCGTGAAGGTACGCGCGCCGCGCGAGGGGTTGGCGAAGACGGGGCTGCGCGCCGCCGCCCGCCTCGGGCCGACGCGGGCCGTACCGCGGGCGCCGCGCGAGCGCGTCAGCGCCGCGTGAAGCCGGCTTGACCCCTCTCGGCGCTCTGCGTACACCGCATCCATGGTGCGTCGGAAGCGTCTCGGCTGGGGGCTCGCGCTCGTCGCGTCGGTGATCGGGCTGGGCGCGTTCGCGCTGGGCGCCGCCCGCTCGGCGGTCGCGGAGCCTTCGTCGACGCCCTCGCCCGCGCCGACCGCATCGGCGCTCCCGCCCGGGGCCGCGCCCGCTGGCTCCGCGGGCGCGAGCGCGTCGGCGGATCTCGTCGTGGCGCGCGTCGGCACCAAGACCGTCACGCTCGGTGAGCTCGAGCGGCGGATGCGGCAGATGCCCGCCTTCATGCTGCGGCGCTACGGCTCGACGGCCGACGAGATCAGGCACCGCTTCCTCGACGAGGTCCTCGTCCGCGATCTCGTCCTCACCCAGGGGGCGATCGATCAAGGCCTCGACAAGCGCCCCGACGTCGACGACAAGGTGAAGGCGATCCTCCGCTCGGCCCTCTACGATCAGCTGAAGAAGGGGGCCTCGCCCGAGCAAATCACCGATGACGAGGTGAAGAAGTTCTACGAGTCGAACTCGGACAAGTTCATCTCGCCTCGTCGCATCTCGATCTGGCGGATCCTCGTCGGCAGCGAGCCGGAGGCGCGCGAGATCATCGCGGAGGTGAAGCAGGGCGAGGACGTCAAGAAGTGGAACCAGCTCGCGCGCGACAAGTCGCTCGACAAGGCGAGCTCGATGCGGTCGGGTAACCTCGGGTTCGTCAACCCCGACGGCACGACCGCCCAGCCCGAGCTCAAGCTCGACGTCTCGATCTTCGACGCCGCCGACAAGGTGAAGGACGGCGAGATCGTCCCCGAGCCGGTGAAGGAAGGCGACAAGTGGGCCGTGGTCTGGCGCAGGCAGGGCATGCGTGCCGTCACCCGCACGCTCGAGAGCGAAGCCGCCACGATCCGCGCGGCGCTCGCGGACGAGAAGATGCGCGAGATCGCCCACGTCCTGCTCAGGCCACTGCGCGCCGCCGGCGTCTGCGAGATGCACC
>CAYYKK010000192.1:0-13676 GCA_964467935.1 uncultured Polyangiaceae bacterium | reverse complement strand
GTGCGGCGGGGGGCGCGGTGGGGCCTGCCAGGATCTCGCCGGCGTCGTCACCCTCTCGCCCGATCTGCCTGCCGACACCGAGCGCGGCGCGCGCCTGCTCGCGCGCGCCTGCGAGCTCGGCCGGACGGTGTCGTGTCTCCAGGACGACCGCTCCCTCCTCGATCCGAAGAGCGGCCCGCCATCGCCCGACCAGATCGCGCGCAAGGACCGCGCCGAGCGCGACCTCTTCGCGCGCTGCGAAGGCCACGACGGAACCGCGTGCGCCGTCGCCTCGATCCTCCTGCTCACGATCGATCACGACGTGGAGCGCAGCCGACGCTACGCGACCCGGGCGGGTGACGAGCTCGAGGCGAGCTGCCTCTCGGGCGGCGCCCTCGATTGCGAGCGGGGCGCCCTGCAGATCGCCGGGTCACCCGCCCCCCAACCGGCGCGAGCGCGGCGGCTCTTCGAGCGCGGCTGCGCGCTCGGCCTCGGTCGCGCGTGCACCGAGGCCGCTCGCGCCGCGGAGGGGACCGCGGCGGAGCTCGCGTCGCGGTTCGACGACGCCTGCAAGAAGGGTGATCCGGAGGGTTGCTTCGAGCTCGCGAAGCGCGCGCCGAAGAGCGACGTCGCCCGCGTCGTCGATGAAGGGCTCACGCTCGCGCGCGCGGGCTGTGGCCTCGGCGACGGCGCCTCGTGCGATGCGATCGTCTCGGGGCTCGCGTTCGACGCCGTCGCTCCGGCGCGGGCGAAAGAGCTCGCGGGGATCGTCGAGCGCATCTGCGATCGCGGCGTCGGCCCGACGTGCGGCGCGCTCGCGAAGCTGCTGCTCGATGGACCCACCTCCCTGCGCGACCCCGCGCGGGGCGGGCGCTTGCGCGTCCGGGCGTGCGATCTCGACTATCCGTTCGCGTGTCACGATCCCATGGCGCTCCTCGGCGCCTACCCGCCGATCGACGCTCCCGTCCTCGACCTCGCGTCGGGGCTCGAGTGGTCGCCGCCGTCGCCGAGGGAGATCGACGCCGACGCGGCGGGGAAGGTCTGCCCGACCGACCCGGCGCGCGAGGGCTTCAGGGTGCCGACGCGCGCGGAGCTCGCGACGCTCGCCGAGGGCGACGACGGGCTCCGCCCCTTCGCGAGCGCGACGAGCCCCTCGGGCGGGCACCTCTTGTCGAGCGAAGACGCCGGCGACGGCGCGCGCCTCGCGATGAGCGTGCGCCACGGGAGCTTCTCCGCGCAGAAGAAGGGCTTCGTCCGCTGCGTGCGCGCGGTCGGCCCGTCGCGTGAGGCGCCGGTCGACGAGCTCTCGCTCGCGATGAAAGGGCTCGATCTCGTCTACACGCTGTCGAGCCCGCGCAGGAAGGTGAAGCTCACGTCGAGCGTCCCGGGCGATGCCGACGCGAACCGCGGCTTTCAGCTCGTGTGGGACGGCGCGAACTTTCCCGGTCCCGCCGACGTCGCGGTCGAGCACGACGTCTCGTGGGCGACGGCCCTTCGCTTCGCGACCATCGCGATGCACGACGGCCTCCGCGTGCGCCGGTTCGTCGCCCGGAAGCCGAGGTGATCAGCCCTTCGGGTGATCGAGGAAGAACTGCATGGCGAGCTGACCGAACACGAAGGTGTTCATGTCCTCGCACGAATAGCCCGCCGGGAAGCCGTTGAAGTCCGAGCCGCCCGGGACGCAGTGCCCCTTCAGCGCGACGAGCGCGACGACGGCCGACGTCTGGTAGTCGTGCTGCCAGAACTCGAACACGGTTCCGGACTGCGTCACCCAGCGCGTCGCCTTGTGCATGCCGTCGTCCACCACCACGCTCGGGGCGCCGAACGGCCAGCCTCCGTTCAACACGGCGTCGCGCTGCGGGATCGCGACGGCGTTGAAGCTCACGACGCCGTCGATGACGCCGTGCACTTGCAGGATGTCGACCTCTTCGGAGGGCACGTTCGCGCCCGTGAACTCGCAGCCGGTGATCGCGCCCGCGGGCGCGACCGACGCGAAGAAGTCGGCGTGGCTGCACATCAAGCGGAACGTCATCCCGCCTCCCTGCGAGAAGCCCATCGCGTGGATGCGCTTCGGATCGATCGGGAGCGAGGCCGCGAGATCGTGGAGGAACGCGTAGACGAGGGGCGCGTGCGTCGCTTGATCCCAGCTCGGCAGTTGGAGCGCGTCCTTGGGCGCGGTCGGCTGCACGATGACGTAGCCGTGCGCCTGGCCGAGCGCGCGCATGCCCGTGTTCTTGTCCTCCGACACGCCGGTCATCGTGTAGCCGTGCAGGTCGACGACGAGCCCGCAGGGCCCTTGCGTGCAGGCCGCGGGGATCTCGACGTCGTACGTGATGCCGCCGTCGCACATCACCTGGTGGTGGCCCGCGCTGACGTCCATGAGGCAGCCGACCGGCATCCCGGAGCCGGTGCTCGAGCCCGATCCGGTCGTCGCGGCGGTCGACTGCGTGCCGGAGGTGGAGGAGGCGCCGCTCGTCGTCGCCGCGCCGACGGTGGTCGAGCCGCCGTGGCCCCCCTGACCGCCCGTGCCGCCTCCGCCTCCGCCTCCGCCTCCGCCGCACCCCACGACCGCGAGCGAGGCGATGGAGGCGAGCGCGAGCCGGTGAAGCGTGCCGAGCGACTGCATCGGCGCATCCTAGCCCAGCCCGGTCGCGCCGTCTGTGCTCGAGGCGCGCGCGGCGCGGGGATCGCGTACGCGATCAGAGGGCCGGCGCGCAGTCGAGCCGCGCGAGCCCGATCTCCGCCGATGCGGCCTGGCTGTCCCACGCGACCAGCGCGCTGCGCAGACTGCGCGCGGTGATGACACGCAGCCGGCCGGACGGGTGGAGGGCGCCGGTCGCGAACGTCGTGATCGGTCCGAGCGCGCCGTCGGCGCCGATCGTGCGCAGCGACACGGTCGCGGACGACGGGTCGAGCGCGTCGACCCAGGCGAGCACCGCGCCGTCGCCGAGCGACGACGCCGCGATGGGGCCGTTCACGACGCCGTCTGGCGCCGCCTGGAACGCGGAGGCGTCGACGGGCGTGATGTGCCCCCTCTCGTCGATGCGCACGGCAAGGATCCCCGGCGAGGTGAACGACGTGCTGCCGTCGGTGTGGTGAAAGCTCCACGCGCCGTCCGAGGTGCGCGTGAGCACGAGCGCCGCGATCGGATCCGGTCCGACGAGGTGGTCGCCCTCGCTCGCCGCGATGAACGAGCCCGGCGCGCTCGGCGCGTCGTAGCGGTAGAACGTCACGACGGTGCCTGGCTTCGCGCCCGATCCGCAGCTGTCGAGCGGCGGGTTCGGCAGGGCGTACGCGGCCACGAAGCCCTGCCCCGCGGGGACCGCCGCTGCGAGCGCGCTCGAGGTGAGGCACGCGACGGGCGCCTCTCCCTGCTCGAGCGATCCGGTCTGGTAGCTGCCTGGCGTGAGCTTCGTCGCTGTCGAGAGCGCCTGCGATGCGCCGAAGAGCAAGCGATCGGCGATGCCCGTCGCGAACACGGGCGCGTTGCCCGGGGTGGCCTGCGGCATCGCGTCGAGCTGCGGGTAGAACGCCGTCGCGAGCTCGAGCGGGCCCGTGGCGGGGGCGATGAGCGCGACCGGCCCCGTCGCGCCCGCGCCCGTCACGTAGTCGCGCACGGACGGCGCGCTGGCGACGAGCTGCGTGAAGTCGGCGGGCCAGTGGGAGAAGGCCGCGAGCCTCCCGGTCCTGAGCACACCGGGTGCTCCCGGCGGCGCTTCGATGGCGGACAGGATCACGTCGCCGTCGTCGGCGAGGCTCAGCTCCGGCGCGTGCACGTCGGGCGCCGCCGTCTTCAGCTCGGTGATCGGCGAGACGAGCTGCCAGGCCGCGCAGAGCGGTCCGCCCCCGCCGGCCGCGGTCGACGAGGACGCCGAGGTCGAG
The DNA here is from genome assembly GCA_964467935.1 of uncultured Polyangiaceae bacterium. Classification (GTDB taxonomy): domain Bacteria; phylum Myxococcota_A; class Polyangia; order Polyangiales; family Polyangiaceae; genus CAYYKK01. The sequence goes on along the minus strand of CAYYKK010000192.1, from coordinate 9,815 downwards.
CTCGAAGTCGCGCCTCCGGCCGCGCCGGCGCCCGCTTCACCCACGAGGCTCGAGCGCGCGCCGCAGCCCGCGAGGACGATCGCGGGAAGAAGGAGCGTCGCGAAGTCGGCTCGTCGCACGCGCGGAGGCTACGAAGGTCGCGCGCTCCCGTCCACCGTCAGCGGGGGCGCGACCGCGTCGTCGTTCGCGCGGCTCTGGCGCACGATGCGCTTCGCCAGCGCGAACGCCGCCTCGAGATCGGGCGCGAACGAGAGCCCGTCGTGACGATCCTCGAGGCGCGCCTTCTCGAAGATGCTGCGCGGCTTGGGCAGGGGGCCGGCGATGACGACCTCCTTCTTCTGCCTGCGCAGCGTCGCGATGGCGTTGTCGATGGCGACGAGCCCGGTTCCGTCGATGACCGGCACGCGGCCGAGGTTCAAGACCAGCACCGCGTAGCTGTCGCCGTGCGCCGCGTGCAGCGCGCCCATCGCGTTCTGCGCCGCGCCGAAGAAGAGGGGGCCGTCGATCTCGTAGAGGCCGACGCCGTCGGGCACGACGTTGTTGTGCTCCAAGGTGTCGCCCTGCAACGTGGCGCGCCCTTCGGTCATCTCGGCCATGCGGCGCATGAAGAGGATCGCCGCGAGCACGACGCCCACGCCGATCGCGATGACCATGTCGAAGAGCACCGTCAGCACGAAGCACGTGAGCAGCACGGCCACGTCGCTCTTCGGCGCGACCCGCACGACGCCCGTGAACGCGTGGATCTCGGACATGTTCCACGCCACGAGGAGCAAGAGCCCCGCGAGCGACGCCATCGGCACGTACGCGACGAGCGGCGCGAGGACCACGATCGAGAGGAGCACCGCGATCGCGTGCACCACCGAGGCGATCGGTGAGCGCGCTCCCGCGCGGATGTTCGTCGCGGTCCGCGCGAGCGCGCCCGTCGCCGCGATGCCGCCGAAGAAGGGCGCCACGACGTTGCCGATGCCGAGCGCGACGAGCTCCGCGTTCGGGTCGTGCTTCTTGCCCGTCAGGCCGTCGGCGATCACCGCCGAGAGCAGCGATTCGATGGCGCCGAGCATCGCGATGGCGAAGGCCGACGGCAGCAGGTCTTCGATGAGCCGGAGCGACAGCGCGTCGCCCCACGGCGTCGACGGCAAGGGAGGGATCGGCGGGATCCCGGCGTACGCGACGCCGCCGACGGTCGTGTGGAAGCGGCTGCCGAGCGTCGCGACCGAGAACGCGGGCACGAACCGAGAGAGCACCGCGGCGCCGAGCGACACCGCGGAGATCGCGATGAGCGGCGCGGGGATCTTCTTCGTGACGCGCGGGACGAGGAGCAGCAGGGCGAGCGTCGAGACCGCGACGACCAGCTCCGCGGGTTGAAAGGTCAGCTTCGCCCTCCAGAGGGCTTCGACCTTCTCCGAGAAGTGATCGCCCATCGGTCCCGTTCGCAGACCGAAGACGTCCTTCAGCTGCAGCGTCGCGATGACGACCGCGATACCCGTGGTGAACCCCGTCGTCACCGGGTGCGGGATGAACTGGATCAGTCGACCCAGCCGCATCAGCCCCATCCCGATGAGCACGAGCCCCGCCATGAAGCCGGCGGTGAGCAGGCCCGAGAGGCCGTGCTTGCTCACGATCGGCGCGAGGATGACGACGAACGCCGCGGTCGGGCCCGTCACCTGAAACTTGGACCCGCCGAGCAGCGCGACCAGCGCGCCCGCGACGACGGCCGTGTAGAGGCCCGCCTGAGGCGGGGCCCCCACGGCGATGCCGAGCGCCATCGAGAGCGGCAGCGCGACGATGCCGACCACGAGGCCGGCGAGGATGTCCGCGGAGAGATCGGCGCGCGTGTAGCCTCTCTCGAGCACGCGTCGCATGGCGGTCGCGATCGGCACCTGCGGGCGCCGGACGGTGCGCACGACCTCGGTGATCGAAGGAAGGTGGAGGCGCGTGCGCCCGGATCGACTCGGTGGTGCAGAGGAGCTCATGCGGGTTGGCCTCGCGAAGCGACGCCTCGACGGTAACGTTCGTCCAGTCTCCCGGAGCAAGTTCGGGGCCACCCTTTTTGTAGCGCCCGGGCGGCGGAGTTGCAGCTCATCGGTCGTGACGGCGACCGTCCCTGCTCGCCTCTCTTGCCTGTGGCGACACACGCGACCATAGTCCTCGCTGATGCCTGCTCGAAAACGACAACTTGTCGCGAAGATCGAGCCGGTGAGGCGCTCCGACGCCATGAAGCGCATCGATCGGATCCTGTCGACGGTCGCGCCCAAGGACGTCACGATCACCCTCATCGGCGAGAGCGGCGTCGGCAAGGAGGTGCTCGCCCGCAGGACCCACGAGCTCTCGGAGCGCCGACGCGGTCCCTTCGTGCCCATCAACTGCGCGGCGATCCCCGAGGCCTTGTTCGAGAGCGAGCTCTTCGGGCACGAGCGCGGCGCCTTCACCGGCGCGAGCGAGCGGATGAAGGGCAAGGTCGAGGCGGCCGGTGGCGGCACCCTCTTCCTCGACGAGATCGGTGAGATGCCGACGGCGATGCAGGCGAAGCTCCTGCGCTTCCTCGAGCACCGCCGCTTCATGCGCGTCGGCGGCGCGACCAAGATCGAGGCGGACGTGCGCCTCGTGTTCGCCACGCTGCGCCCCCTCGAGGACGAGGTGAAGGCCGGGCGCTTCCGCGCCGATCTCTTCTACCGCATCCAGGGGATCACCATCGACGTGCCGCCGCTCCGCGACCGACGCGCCGACATCGCGCCGCTGCTCGCGCAGTTCTTCGTGGAGCTCTCGCTCCGCCACGGCGTGCGCGCCCCTCGGCTCACGCAGCGCGCGAAGGCGGCGCTCCTCCGCTACGACTGGCCCGGCAACGTCCGCGAGCTGCGCAACGTCGTCGAGACGCTCTGCCTCTTGCGCGAGGGCAGGGCGGTCCAGCTCGGCGACCTCCCCGCGGCGGTGCGTGCGCGCGCCGCGGAGGCCGAGGGCCCGGTGCCGGCGCGGGCGGTCCTCGAGCTCCACCTGGACGAGGGGCTCGCGGCGCTCACCGCGCGCATCGTCGAGGCCACGCTCGCGCTCGAGCGCGGAGACAAGGGTCGAGCCGCCGCGCGCCTCGGCATCAGTCAGAGGACCGTGCAGCGGCTCGTCACCGCCGGCGCCGTCGCGAGCCCTGCGCCGTCCCGGGCGCGGCGCCCTCCTCGCGCGTCCTCGGGGCGTCTCGGACGCGCGACGCGCTCACCGTCACGCGCGGGCGCTCGCGGCCTCGGGTGAGCGGCGGTCGCGGGATCAGTTCGCCTTCTTCGCGTCGGGCGCCTTCGGATCGGCGACGAGCTCCCGAGAGTCGGCGTCGCTCATCTGCGCGACCTTCTTCTTCACCGCGCGGCGTCGCTCCTTGTCGGCGACCGCGCCGATCGCCTTCAGCGCCGCGCGGCGGAGCTCGAGCGGCGACTGCGTGTCGAGGGCGATCTCCTCGAGCGCGTCGGCGACGCGCTTCTGATCGTAGAAGGCCTTCACCTTCTTGGCCCACGCGATACCGCCCACGTCGTCGGCGGGGAGGCTGAGGCGCGCGTCGCCGATCCGACCGAGGCCTTCGGGCAGGTGCGCGCGCTCGCGCGGCTTCGCTTCGAGGATCGCGAGCATCGCGTCGTACGCGTCCTCGCGTGGATCGGCGGGCGAGGTCCGGACCCAGAGCGACGTGAGCGCGTCGAAGCACTGCGTGCGCACGCTCGCGTCCGCGTCGCCCTTCGCCGCCGAGGCGATGGAGTCGAGCGGCGCCGTGGCCGGGCTCTTCGCGAGCGAAGCGCACGCCGCCGCGCGCGCCGCGGGCGACGTCGACGCGAGCCCTTCTCGCTTGGAGGCGGCTGAGGCGCTGGGCGCCGAGCTCGTCGATGGCGAGCTCGTCGATGGCTTGGTCGTCGACGCCGAGGTCGCGTCCGTCGGCCGTGCGGACGCCGAGGCGCTCGTCGCGGCCTCCGGAGCGTCGCCGCCCGACGCGGCTCGCTTCTTCGTCACGTAGACGACGCCCGCGCCGAGCACCGCGAGGACGAGCAGCCCGATCAGGACGAAGACGGGCGTCCTCGAGGAAGGGGAGCCGAGGGCCTCCGCCCCCGCGGCCGGCGTCGGCGCCGCGGGAGAATGCACGGGCGGCGCGGCGGGCGCGGTCGCGCTCGTCGAAGGCGGCGCGACGGCGGCGAAGAGCGGCGTCGGCGGTTCGGCGCCGGCGAGCGGCGTCGGTGGTTCGGCGCCGAGGAGCGGCGTCGGCGGCTCGACCTGCGTCGGCGCTCCGAGCGTCGGCGGCGCGTGCGTCGGCGCTCCGAGCGTCGGCGGCTGCGCTCCTGGGATGGCGGCAGCGACGGGCGCCGGCGCTCCGGCGTCGGGCGGAGGCGCGGCGGGCGCAGGCGGAGGATCGCCCGCGGCCTTGTTCGCCATGGCGTTGAACACCTTGCGAAGCTTCTCTGCGCTCTCCGGGACCGAGACGGGCGCGGCGATGCCGATGAAGCGCGTCACCTCGAGATCCGCTTCGGGGAGCGGCGTCGCCGCGCCTCGACCGAACCGCGCGAGGATCGCGCGCACGTCGGCGAGCATCTGGCTCGCGAGCCGATAGCGGACGTCGAGCGGCTTCGCGACGGCGCGCTCGATGATCGTCGCGAAGGGCGAGTAGCGCACGTCCTCGGGGAGCTCGTGCGGCCGGTCGGAGCCCTGCATCACGTAGATGTCGAGATCCGCCGCGCCGGTCACGAGCGGCCTGCCGAGCAGCATCTCCGCCATCACGAGGCCGAACGCGTAGATGTCGGCGGCGGGCGTCAGCTCCTCCCCGCGCGCCTGCTCGGGCGCCATGTACCTCGGCGTGCCGATCAGCATCCCCGCGCGCGTCACCAACGAGCCCGATTCGCCGCCTCTCTTGACGATCTTCGCGGTGCCGAAGTCGAGCAGCCGGATCGACTCTCCGCTCGGCGTCTGACAGCAGAAGATGTTGGCGGGCTTGATGTCGCGATGGGCGATCCCCATCGCGTGCGCGACCTCGAGCGCGGACAGCGCCTGCTCCGAGAACCGCCCCGTGAGCCCCCAGCCGATCTTTCCTTGCGCCGCGATGCGCTTCTCGAGCGTGCGACCCTCGAGGAACGAGAACACGAGGTAGGGCAGGCGACCCGCGAAGCCGTAGTCGATGAGGCTCACGACGTGCGGGTGCGCGAGCCGACGGACGACGTCCGCCTCTCGAGCGAACCGGGCGCGCTCCCCTTCGTCGTGCGCGTGCTCGGCGTTCAAGAGCTTCAGGGCGACGACGGCGCCGTCTCGCTCGGCGCGGTACACGGTGCCGCTCCCGCCCACGCCGAGCACGGCGGTCAGCCGATAGCCGGCCACCTCGCTGCCCACGTCGATCTGCGCGCCGGACGCGTGCTTCACGGGCGCCATGGTAGTGGGCGACGCGCCGCCGCCGCCAGCCTCCTTCGCGGGGCGCGCTCGGGCGCTCTCCAAAGAGCTCCCCGCCGTCGCACCGACGGTCGCGCGCTCACGCGTCCACGAGCAGCCCGTCGAGCAAGCGGTGGAAGTGGTGCACGCCGGTCTCGCGCGAAGGCGAGAAGCGGCCGCGCTCGTAGAAGCGTGAGCGGAGACCACGCTGCACCGACTCGACGATCGCGTCGTCCTCCCGCTCGACCGCGTCGAGATCGGCGCCCGCGCCCCGCCCGCGCCGCGCCTCGTCGAGCACCAGCGTGTAGTAACGGATGCGCGTCCGCGACGGCCCGAGCGGCTGGACCGCGTTCACCGACACGCCCCACGGGTAGACGTTGATCATCGTCGCAGGGAAGAGGAACGCGTAGAAGGCGGCGACGCGGCGCCCGTGGTCGGGATGGCCTGGAGGCAGGTCGAGCGCGTCCTCGCCCTCCTTCGCGACGCCGATCTGCAGCGTTCCCCACGCGTGGAGCTCGGTCTCGTAGGCCGCGTAGTCGAGCGCCTGCGCGAGCCCGGGGTGCACGAACGGGATGTGGAAGCCCTCGAGGTAGTTGTCGCAGTAGAGGACCCAGCTCGCGTCGACCTCGTAGTCGCGCACTTCCGCGGGGCCCGTGAGGCGGTCGAACGGAACGAACGCGAGGCGCTCTCGGAGCGGGCCGAGCCACGCGTCGAAGGTTTGCGCCGGACGCACGCCCGCGAACACGAGCGGGCCCCAAGCGGCCGACGGGACGCGCGGTAGATCGTCCGTCGCGCTCGGAAAGCCTTCGGCGCCATCGAACTCGGGCATGTGGGCGAGCCTGCCGTCGAGCGAGAAGCGCCGGCCGTGGTAGCGACAGCGGAGCGTCGCCGCCGTGCACGCCTCGGACGCGACGATGTTCGCGCGGTGGGTGCACACGTTGGAGAGACAGTGACGCGCCCCGCCCTCGTCGCGCGTGAAGACGAGGGGCTCGTCCAAGCTGCCCTCGAGCAGGACGAGGGGCGCGACGGCCCCCGGCGACGGCGCCGGATCGCCTGCGGCGACGACGTGCCAAGCGCGCGCGAGGACGCGCTCGACGACGCGGTGGTGAGCCTCGTCGCCGCGGAGGTCGGCCGCCGGGAGCGTGCTCGCGCGGCGGATGTCGGGGTCGATGCGTCGCACCGCCCGATGCTACGCCGTCCCACGCCGCGCCGTCCGCTTGTGCGGTCGGGGCGCGGGGCTATCATCCCGCCGTGCTCGCGGCGCCCCACGACGCTCCCGTTCCCGACGCGCTCCGCCCTCGACGCGTCGTCGCCTCGTCGCGTCTCGCCTCGCCGTCCGCGCTCGTCGCGTCGGCGTGGCTCGCCGCCTCCGTCCTCTCGTCGTCGCTCTCGGCGGGCTGCGGGCCGAAGAAGGTCCAGGGCGTTCCGCTCGCGGACATCCAGCGCGCCGAGGCGATCGCCGCGGAGAACCCGCCGCCCGAGCCGAAGGACGAAGATCCTCACCTCGTGCGCTGGCCGCAGTACGACGGTCCCATGACGAAGGTGCCGCTGAAGGGCCCGCGGGCGTGGGCCGTCGCGCCGTTGCCCGCCGGCGGGAGCAGCTGCTCGTACGCGAACGGCGTCAGCGTCTCGGTCGAGAACTACCTCCGCGAGGCCGGCACGCAGAACGTCTTCAAGCTCGATCACTGGGAGGGGTGCGAGTTCGCCGCGCCCGGCGCGCTCACGATGCCGCTCGACGAGAAGCCTCCGAAGCCGGGCGATCTCATCCTCGCAGAGCTCGACAACGGCAGTCAGTTCGGCGTCGTGCGCCGCGTGAGCAAGGACAAGATCACGTACACCGAGAAGGTCTCGGTCGTGAAAGGCAAGACGCAGAACGCCGAGTGCAAGTTGGGCGAGGCGATGGTGATCGGCGCCTCCCCGCGCCTCGGCGCCCCTGCGGCGGTGCTCGACGGCGGTCGCTGGTACCTCGCGCAGTACCTCGTCGGCGACGAGCGCGCGGCGTGGGTCGTGCGACAGGGCAACCCGCACGCGATCAAGGTCGAGGCCGCCGCCGTGCGGATCGTCGATCACACGCGGCCCTTCAAGCAGGGGCAGAAGGTCCTCGCCGCGCGCACGGGCGAGGTCGCCGAGAGCGACTTCGAGCTCGAGCCGGGCAAGGTCACGCGCGTCCTCGACGACGTGATCCTCGAGGTGCAGTTCGACGCGACGAACGGCAAGGAGTACGTGCCGATCGAGAACGTCTCGCCCCCGATCGCGCGCTAGCCCCTCGGCCGACCGCCTCGATCACGCGCCGAAGCCGAGACGCGCGACGAGCGACTCCACGACGGAGAGCACGCGCTCGCGCGGCGACACCGGCCGGTCGCAGAGCACCTCGAAGACGCGAGCGTCCTTCGCCTTGTCGTGGAGGCAGTCGTCGCTCGTGCCGATCGCGTCGACGAGCCCGAGCTCGACCGCGCGCGTGCCGTGCCAGTGCTCTCCAGTCGCCACGGCCTCGATGTCGAGCGCGGGTCGCATGTCGCGGACGAACGACTTGAAGAGGCCGTGCGTCTCCTCGAGCTGCTCCCGGAGCTTCGCCCGTCCGTCCTCGTGGATCGGACCGAGCAAGCTCACGGTGCGCTTGTACTTGCCCGCCGTCACGTCCTCGTAGTCGATGCCCCACCGGTCGAGGACGCGGTGCAGGTTCGGCACCTGCGCGACGACGCCGATCGATCCGATGATCGCGAACGGCGCCGAGACGATGTGCTGCGCGACGCACGCCATCAGGTAGCCCCCGCTCGCGGCGACCTTGTCGACGCACACGGTGATCGGGAGGCCGCGCGCGCGGAGCCGCGCGAGCTGGGACGCGGCGAGCCCGTAGCCGTGCACGGTGCCCCCAGGGCTCTCGAGGCGAATGACCACCTCGTCGCCCTCCCGCGCCAGTCCTACCACCGTGGTCACCTCTTCGCGGAGCGACTCGACGGCGGTCGCCAGGACGTCCCCTTTGAAGTCGAGCACGAAGACGCTCTTCGCCGGGCCGCCGCGCCGATCCTCGATCTTGCGGCGGGCGCGGGCCTGCTTCTCGGCCTGCTTGCGCTCGCGGTGCGGCATCAGCTCGCGCTCGAGGGCCTCCTTGTTCGCCCGCCAGCGCGCGCTCACCTCTCGCAGTCGGACGAAGGGCTCAGCCCCCCGCCGCCGTCGCACCCTGGACAGAAGGAAGGCGACGCAGGCGGCGAACGTGAGGAACACGAGAACCGACTTGCCCATGAAATCGAGGAGGCTCGTGACGGTATCCATCGCGCGGCGGTAGCTGCGATCGACGACGCCCGCAATCGATCGCCCGATTTTCCGCCGGGGTGTCGGCCGCGTCGGCGCATGGGCGCAGAAAATCGTGGGTCGTGTGCCTGGGCTTGCGCGTATTCTCCGGCACGATGGCGGCTCCTCCGTGGAACCCTGACCACCCGCTCCTCGGGCGGCTGCTCGCGGGCAGGTTCCAGATCGCCTCGTTCATCCGGGAGGGCGGCATGGCGCAGGTCTTCTGCGCGATGCAGGACGCCGAGCCGCGGCACGTGGCGATCAAGGTGATGCACCCCGAGCTCGCCGAGGATCCGGAGATCGTCGCGCGCTTCATCCGCGAGGCGAGGACCGCGGAGCGCCTCAAGCACCCGAACATCGTCCGGATCCTCTCGGTGAGCGAGGACCGCGAGCTGCTCTTCATGGCGATGGAGCTGCTCTTCGGCGACGACCTCTCCGCCCGCGTGAAGCTGAAGGGCTCGTTCACCGAAGAGCGCTCGGCCGAGATCATCGTCGACGTCCTCGCCGCCCTTCAGCACGCGCACGAGCAGGGCGTCATCCACCGCGACATCAAGCCGGAGAACGTCATGCTGGCGCGCCAGCCCGACGCGCCCGAGAAGGAGGTCGTGAAGGTCCTCGACTTCGGCATCGCGAAGATCCTCGACGCGCGCCCCGACGTGGAGCTGCCGAGCGAGGCGCCCACGCACGTGCGCTCGGTCCTCACGCGCGTCGGCACGTGGGTCGGCACACCCGCGTACATGTCGCCCGAGCAAGGAAGCGCGCTCGCGATCGATCACCGCTCGGACGTCTACTCCGCCGGCGTGCTCCTCTTCGAGCTGGTCTGCGGCAAGCCCCCGTTCGAAGGGCAGACGCCGCTGCAGATCCTCGCGCGCCACATCCACGATCCCGTCCCGCGCCCGAGCTCGCTCACGACGCTGCACCCGCAGCTCGAGGCGATCTTGCTGCGCGCGCTCGAGAAGGATCCGAACCGGCGGTTCCAGAGCGCGCGCGAGATGGGCGACGCGATCCTGCAGGTCCTGCCGGATCTGTCGATCGCGTCGAGCGAGCGTTGGGCCGGGCGCACGCAGGCGCATCCCGGGCCCGACGGGCAGCGGCTCGGGGTCGCGGCGACGATGGCCGCCGCGGTCGCGCCGCCCGCCGACCCG